>JBBRCD010000114.1:0-13642 GCA_038205245.1 Burkholderiales bacterium | reverse complement strand
GGCCAATCCGGGCGAGCTCAGCCGCTCGCCCGGGCAACTCGGCATCATCAGCGCAGGCGGTGGCTCGATCCGCTCGATGAGCAGCGGGGACTTCCTGGTCAACCAGTCGCGTGTGTTCACCCTCGGCGGGGGCGACATCCTCCTCTGGTCGTCGAGCGGCAGCATCGACGCCGGACGTGGCGCGCGCACCGCGACGGCCACACCCCCGCCGCAGATCCTGGTGCGCGGCGACCAGATCGTGCTCGATACCAGCAACTCGGTATCGGGTAGCGGCATCGGCGTGCTGCTCGGGCGGTCCAATATTGCCCCCGGCGACGTCGACCTTTACGCCCCGCGCGGCGCAATCGATGCCGGCGACGCTGGCATTCGTTCCAGCGGTCGGGCCTTCCTGTTCGGCGAGCGCGTGATCATCCCGCCCGGGGCGCTGTCGGCGGCAGCCGGAGTAACTGGCGCGCCTGCGGCCGCCACCGGCGCGATCGGTGGGCTGGCCAGTACCGGAAGCGCGGCTGCCAGTGCGACTCGAACTGCCGAACAGGCCGCCACTGGAAGCGCAGCAAAGGCGGCGCAGGCGGCGCAGAGCGCGCCTGGTACCCGCCCGGCGTTCGTCACTGTGGAAGTCATCGGCCTCGGCGACTGATGCCGATCGTCTCCCTGCATTCAAGCTCACCCAGGAAATCCGCCATGCATCGCCTGCTGTCATGTCTGCTGTTTATCGTGCTGTGCCTGAGCGGGTCGGCGCACGCCTGGTGGAACACTGACTGGTCCTACCGGAAGGCGATCACGCTGAACACCAGCGATACCGGGGCAGCAACCCGTGAGGCAGTGGCCCCGGCGTTGATTGCAATACGCCTGAACACCGGCAACTTCTCGTTCCTGGACACCAAGCCCGACGGCTCGGACCTGCGGTTCATCGCCAGCGACGACAAGACACCGTTGAAGCACCACATCGAGCGCTTCGACCCGACCAATGAACTGGCGGTGATCTGGGTACAGGTGCCCCGTATCTCGGGCGCATCCACCGGCGAATCGATCTGGATGTACTTCGGCGCGGAGAAGGCACCTGCGGCGGATGACCCGAAGGGCTCGTTCGATACACCCCAGCTGCTCACGCTGCACCTGAGCGACACTGCTGGCAGTCCGCGCGACGCGACCGCCTATGGCCACCATGCCAGCGAATCAGGTGCGAAGCTCGGCGCCGCGGGTGTTCTTGCCGGTGCGGCTAGCTTCGACGGCGCCAGTCGAATCTTCGTTCCCGCAGTGCCCTCGCTCGCGGTGAGCGCGGAGTCCGGAGCGACGATCACTGCCTGGGTCAAGGCGACCATCCTTGCCGGCGAAGCGACCGTGCTCGCCCTCGGAGATCCGGCGCGGGCGCAACTGGTGCTCGCACTGCTCGATGGTCGCCCACTGGCAAGACTGGTGGTGGCTGGCAAGACGGTGGAAGCGCGCGCCGGGGCGTTGCTTTCAGCGGGCAACTGGGCACACCTGGCCGTGATCCACGGCAATGGCCGGCTCGTTCTCGTGGTCGATGGCCGGGAGGCGGCGTCGGTGCCTGCGCCAGCCTCAGCTTTGGCCGGACCGGTGGTGATCGGCAGCGGACTTCGCGGCGAACTGGACGAAGTGACGCTGGCCGCGGTAGCGCGACCCCTCGATGCGGTGCGCCTCGCCTTCGCCGGGCAGGGGGCTGCGGCAAGTCTGCTGGCGTTCGGCGAGGCACAACAGAACGGCGATGGCGGCGGCGCACACAGCCACCTCGGCGTTCTGGTGGATGCGCTCACCATCGATGCCTGGGTGGTCATCATCATCTGCGGGCTGATGCTGGTGTTCGCCATCTGGATCATGATCTTCAAGACGTTTTACATCCTGCGCATGGATCGGGACAACCGCCTGTTTCAGGAGGCGTTCTCGCGGCTCGATCATGACCTTGGTGTGCTCGAGCCCGCCGGCGACCGGTTCCCCCGATCTTCGCTGTTTCGTCTGTACCGGATCGGGATGGCGCAGGTTGATCGTCGCCTCAAGGCCCCCGTCCCCGGCACGCGCTACGCAAGCGCCGGTGCGCAGGCGGTCGAACCTGAGCCTGCATTCGGTGGCTTCTCCAGCCAGACACTGGGTGCCATCCGTTCGGCTGTTTTCGGTGGACTTGTGCGCGAGAACCACGGCCTCAACTCGCAGATGGTGATGCTCACCATCGCCATCTCGGGAGGGCCGTTCCTGGGGCTCCTGGGCACGGTGATCGGCGTGATGATCGTTTTCGCGGCAGTCGCCGCGGCCGGCGACGTGAACGTCAACGCCATTGCCCCGGGCATCGCCGCCGCCCTGCTGGCTACCTGCGCCGGGCTGGCGGTCGCGATCCCCGCGTTGTTCGGCTACAACTACCTCGCGGTACGCATCAAGTCGATCAACGCCGACATGCAGGTGTTCGTCGAAGAACTGATGGCGCGGATTGCCGAGCGCTACTCGAGCTGAGCGCACCGGCACCCATCAATCGATACTGGAGACAACTGGCATGCAGATTCAGGAAGACAACGCCGTCTATGACGAGATCAACATCACTCCGATGCTCGACCTCGCCTATGTGCTTTTGCTGATGTTCATCATCCTGACCACCGCCTCGGTGCAGGGAATCAAGGTGAACCTGCCCAAGGCGAGCAACACGCCCAGTCTCGCCAAACCGAGCACCAAGGCGATCACCATTGCCGAAAACGGCCAGATGTATCTGGACAGCTTTCCGGTGACGATGCCCGAACTGGAGAACATGTTGCGCCAGCACAAGGCGGTGAACCCGGAGTTCCCGGTGATCGTCAAGGGCGATTCCGGCATCCAGTACGGCAAGGTGATCGATGTGCTCGACCTGCTCGGGCGGCTGGAGATCACCCAGCTCGGTCTGGTGACCCAGCGCGTCGTGCGCTGAGACAGCGTTGAGCGATCGATCGATGGTCAAGTCGCGCGTCATCCGCTATGCATTGACTGCCCTGGCGGCACTGCTGGTGATCGGCGTGCTCGCGCTGCTGGTGCGCGGCCTGATGAAGCCGAGTGCCCCGGCCAAGAAGCAGGTGGTGCAGCAGATACAGCTGGTCAGGCCGCCGCCGCCGCCACCGCCACCCAGGGAGCAACCCAAACCGCCGGAGATCAAGCCGCGCGAGGAAGTGAAGGTGAACGAGCCGCCGCCGCCCACGCCTCAGGCGCAGCCGGCGAACAACGAGCCACCGCCCGCCGCCGCGCTTGGCGTGGATGCCCAGGGCGGGGCTGGCGGCGACAACTTCGGACTGGTCGGGCGTCCTGGCGGACGCGATATCACGACGCTGGGCAAGGACGGTGGCGGGGTCGGTGGCGGGGTGTCGCGACTGGCCTTCGCCTCGTACACCAACCTGCTGCAGCAGCGGATTCAGGATGAGATCTCGCGCAATCAACAGCTTCGCAGCGGCGACTACCGGGCGGTGGTGCGCGTCTGGCTGACCCGCGAAGGCGCAATTCAGCGCGTGGAGATGGTCGGTTCCAGCGGCGACCCGGAACGGGACCAGCTCATCCGCAGTTCGCTCGCTTCGATGGCGCCACTGCGCGAACCGCCACCCGACAACATGCCTCAGCCGGTTCGGCTGCGCATCACATCGCGCGCTACCGGGTGATCTGCGAGCCGCCAGAACAACTTACCTGAAACAGTTGCGGAGACGTACCCGATGAAGCCGAGGATCAAAGCGACGATCGCGATGGCCGTCTGTGCCGCGTTCGCCGGCCCAGCGAAAGCAACCGAGCGCGCAGAACTGGATGCGCTGCGTGAGACCACGCTCGGGCTGATCCGGGCCTTGGTCGACCAGGGTATCCTGCCCAGGGACCGTGCCGAGGCACTGATTCGCGATGCGGACCAGCGGGTGCAGGCGGCGCGCGCGGCTGCAGCGGCGGCGCCTGCGGCCGCGGCAGGCGCCGCTGTGGCAGGCGCCGCCGGCGGGGCCCGGGCCGCAGCAGCTGGCGCGGTGCGCGTTCCCTATGTGCCGCAGAGTGTGCGCGACGACATTCGGGCAGAGCTTCGCGAGGAGATCATCGCGCTCGCGCGCCAGGAGCGCTGGGGCGTGCCCGAGGCGCTGCCTGAGTGGCTCGACCGGATCACGGTTGAAGGCGACGTACGGCTGCGTGCCCAGTCAGACCGGTTCGCGGACAGCAACGCACCCGCGTTCGCGTTTCCGCCTGGTTACTTTCCTCAGGGCAACAGCGCCAATACGCTTGTCGACCGGGACCGGTTGCTGGCGCGCGCGCGGCTCGGGGTGAGCGTTCGACTTTCGCCGGCGTGGAGCACCGGCGTGCGTATCAGCACTGGCAACGTCGACAGTCCTGTGTCCACCAATCAGACGATGGGACGCTATTTCAACCGCACGACAGTGCTGCTCGATCGCGCGTTCATCCGTTACGACAATCAGTCATGGTTGAGTGCGACCGGGGGGCGAATCGGCAATCCCTTCTTCTCGCCCAGCGAGACGGTATGGGCCAGTGATCTGAGTTTCGAAGGCGTCGCCGTCTCTCTCAGATCCAACTCGACGTCCACGTTCAAGCCGTTCTTCACCGTCGGGGCGTTCCCGCTGGAAGAGCGAGAGGCTACGTCCAGCGACCGTTGGCTGACCGGAGCGCAGGGAGGCTTCCAGTGGGAGGTGACGCCCACAGTGCAGTTTCGTGGCGGCCTGGCCCTTTACGACTTCCGAAATCTGGTCGGGCAACGTGAGGCGGTCGGTGCATCCATCGCGGGCTCACCCACCTACGGCCAGTCGCAGGCGCGTTTTCGCCAGCGTGGCAACACCCTGTTCAATATAGCAGACCCAGCTGTTGCTGCGACCAGCCCGCTGTATGGCCTTGCTTCGGAGTACCGTTTGACCAATGCCAGCGCGCTGTTGTCGTTCCATCAATTCGATCCGGTGGCGGTCCAGTTCGCGCTCGACTGGGTGCGCAACGGTGCCTTCGACGAAAGCGCGATCCGGAGTCGTACCGGCCTCGCGCCGACTCAACTCGGGCCGGCCTCCGGCAACACTGGATACGAGGGCCGGGTCACCGTCGGCATGCCGAACCTGCGCGCGATCGGGGACTGGCAGTTGTTCGGAGGCTATCGTCGCCTGGGCAGCGACGCGGTCGTCGACGCCTTCAATGATCCCAGCTTCAGTCTTGGCGGCACCAACAATCGCGGTTACTACCTGGGTGCGAGCTATAGTCTGGATCGAAATGTATGGGTGACTGCCCGCTACCTTACCGCGAATGAGATCAAAGGCCCGCCGCTCGCGATCGATGTGTTGCAGGTGGACATCAATGCACGCTTCTGATCGAATCGACCGTTCCGGCGCGCGCGTTCACGCTTCAGGTGCAGTCGCCGCTGTCGCTGTCTTGCTAGGGCTGCTGTTCTCCGCACCACTCGTGGCGCAGGACCCGAAGAAGGACGCCCGGGAGCGCGAGGCAATGCGGCGGCTTCAAGTCGCACAGGGGGAGTTGCAGCGGGTCACCCGCGAGCGAGACGAGCTTGTTGCTGAACGGGACGCCGGCACAGCAAAGGCACAGAAGCTGGAGCAATCAGCGGCGAGCGCACAGAGTGCGCTCGCCGCCGAGCGACGGCGCAGCGCCAGCGAGTTGTCCGCCCTGCGCGCCGAGCTGGACGAGTTGCGCAAGCGCAGCGAGGCGTCGGTCGCGCAGGGGAGCGTGCTCGCCGATCGCGTGAAGCTTGCGGCAGAAGAGTCGCGGGTCGCAGAAGCAAGCCAACGCGACCTGACCACCCAGGTGGAGGCGCGCGGCGCAGAGCAGAAGCGTGTCGTGCAGGAGTTGGGCTCCAGCCGCAGGGCGTTCGCCCAATGCGAAGCGGTGAACGAGAAACTGCACGCCTTCGGCCTGGAGATGCTCGATCGCCATGCCCGGGTCAGTGTGCTCGATGCGGCGCGGCGCAATGAACCCTTCGTCGGCATCAAGCGGGTCGAACTGGAGAACATGATCGAGGCCTACCGCGACCGCCTGGAAGCCGCACGTGCGGTCACGACTTCCCGTTGAGTGAACCTCGGTGACCGTCGAGCAGACTTCACCACGGCCGCCTTCGCCCCAGGTGCAGCACCAGAAATCCGCCCAGCATTCCACCCAGGTGCGCGAAGTGCGCCACGCCAGCCTGCGTGCCGGTCACGCCGAGCACCAGCTCCAGGGCTGCGTAGAGCGTGACGAACAGCCACGCCGGCATCGGGATCGGCGGGATCAGCAGCAGGATCCTGCGTCGGGGAAAGAACATGCCGAAGGCAAGCAGCAATCCGAACACGCCACCTGAAGCGCCAACGGTCGGGTACGGTATCGCACTGGACCATGCGAAGACCAGCTGCATCAGCGCGGCCGACACCACACAGGCGAGGTAGTATAAAAGGAAGCGTCGGCTGCCCAGAACACGTTCCACATCGCGCCCGAACATCCACAGGGCCAGCATGTTCACGCCCAGGTGCAGGATGCCCCCATGCATGAAGCTGTAGGTGACCAGTTGCCAGGCGACGAAGTGCGGCCCGGTGTCCGGCCCGGGCGGCCACAGCGCGAACCAGGCATACAGGAAGTCGCCGTAGAACTGCTGGGTCCAGAACCCGGCGATGTTCAGAAAGAAGATCGTGCGTACCATCGGGTCATACCATACCCGAGTCGGATGCACCTGGAGTGAAGGCGGAATGAAACACCTGGGCTTGGCCGCGCTCGGTCTGCTTTGTGCAGGGTTCGTCGGCACTACGCTGGCGCAGCCCCGGATATCGGCTTCCAGCGTGCAGTTCGACAGCGCAGACCAGCGAACCCGCCTGACCGGTTACCTGTTCACGCCAGCCGGGGCGGGGCCGTTTCCGGCGATCGTGCTGCTGCATGGACGGGCCGGGCTGTATTCGAGCCGGCCCGGCGCGCCGGTCTCGCTGGATGGCTTGTCCGTGCGCCATCGCCACTGGGCGCAACACCTGGCCGATGACGGCTATGTCGTGTTGCTGATAGACAGCTTTGCGCCGCGCGGCTACCCGGCCGGCTTCGGCCGCAACAGCTATGCTCAGCGGCCTGCACAGGTGAGTGAACAGACCGTGCGTCCGCTGGATGCGCTGGGTGCTGCGGCCTTCCTCGGAACGCGGCCGGACGTGCGACCGGATCGGCTGGCGTTGCTCGGCTGGTCCAACGGCGCCATGGCCGCCCTGGCGCTGGCGACCGGTGCGGGGGTGGCAGGGGATACAACTGCTGTTCCGCCACAGCCGTTCCGGGCCGTGTTGGCGCTCTATCCTGGATGCGGTGTCCTGGAGCGCACTCGCGCCACGCCCTCGATTCCCACGCTGTTGCTCATCGCTGGCGCAGACGAGGAGGTGTCGCCGGCGACGTGCGAGCGCTGGGCGAGCGCGTATGGCGAGCGGGGCCCCGGCTTCATGTGGGAGACGATGCCGGGTGCAGCCCACAACTTTGACGGTCTTGCGCTAACCCTCCGTGGGCGCCCGGAAGATCGGGTGGCAGCCGAGGTAGCCGATACGCGGGTTCGCAGCTTCCTGGCGCGGCACCTGGTGGCGCCCTAGACCCGCAGCAGCCGCTGCTTCTCCCGCTGCCATTGGCGATCCTTCTCGCTCGCCCGCTTGTCATGCTGCTTCTTGCCCTTGGCCAGCCCGATCTCCAGCTTGACCCGGCCGCGAGTCAGATGCAGATCGAGCGGTACCAGGGTATAGCCGGCGCGCTCGACTTTGCCGATCAGCGCATCGATCTCTCCGGCGTGCAGCAGCAGCTTGCGGGTGCGGGTCGGATCGGTCTCGACATGGGTGGAGGCCGAGGTCAGGGCGCTGATGTGGCAGCCGATCAGGAACACCTCGCCCCCACGCAGCACGACGTAGGCTTCCTTGATCTGGGAGCGTCCGGCACGGATCGCCTTCACCTCCCAGCCCATCAAAGCGATGCCGGCTTCCAGTCGCTCCTCGATGAAGTAGTCGTGGGAGGCTTTTCGGTTTTCTGCTAGGCGCATTGGGGGTCCGGAAGGCCGGGTCGGGCTGGGCAAGCGGCCGACCCGGCTCTGAAATCGGGCGAATCGGGTCGGCCCGCGATCGATCTGACACAGGCGGACGCACTTGTCATGGTGTTGCCGCGGCTGGAACTGCGCTACAAAAGGGGTGAGAAAATCGCGGAAACCCGCTATTCTACGAGCTTTTTCTCGGGGGCCATCCCGAAACGCGCGATTCGCTGCGCCGCATCAGGGGTTTAAAGCAAAGGGTCGAGAGCCAGGGGTTGTAGGATCAAGGGCTCAAAAACTCGGGTTTCAGGTCACGGGTATCGCGTCAGTCGCATCATGTCCGGGCGGTCGCAAGCCGCGCGGCAGGCACCGCCGGATCGGTTTATGGCATTGGTTGAAAAGTCAGTCCTTGTTCACTTCACGCCAGACCAGATGTTCCGGCTGGTTGATCGGGTCGAGGACTATCCGGCTTTTCTGCCATGGTGCGGCGGCAGTTCGGTCGCTGGTCGCACTGCAGCAAAACTGCGTGCGACAGTGATCATCGACTACTACCGGGTGCGGCAGAGTTTCACGACCGAAAACACACGGCGCGAGCCGGAATCAATAGACGTAAAGCTGATAGACGGGCCGTTCCGAACCCTGGACGGGTCGTGGCAGTTCAAGGCATTGGGTCAACAAGCGTGCAAGATCGAGTTCCGCCTCCACTACGAATTTGCGAGTCGGATACTTGAGAAATTGCTTTCACCGGTGTTCAATCACATCGCGAATACCTTCGTCGATGCGTTCGTGAAGCGGGCCGAACAGGTCTACGGCAAACAATGAGTGATTTTCGAGTAGAAGTGGTTTATGCGCTGCCTCAGCGGCAGACCCTGATCGCCCTTACGGTGGACGAGGGGACGACGGTTGCTCAGGCAATCCGCCGTTCCGGGTTGCTCGAGCAGCATCCCGACCTCGACCCCAAGACCGCGCAGGTGGGCGTGTGGGGGCGGGCAGTCGAACTGGATCACCGGTTGCGGGACCGTGACCGGGTGGAAATCTATCGTCCGGTGACCGCCGACGCGAAGGAGGTTCGACGCGATCGGGTACAGGCGGGCAGAAGCGGGGCGTCAGGCGCCAAGCGGCCGTCGGTGCCTCGGCGAAGAACCACGAAGGCCTGAACCCTGGCGGCTGGCCGGGCGTTCAACCCGGCGCAGCCTGCGTCCCGGCCCGAGTTCCGTTCTGAATCCACCCGCCCCGGGGAGTCTACTTAGGTGGAGATACTTGGGTTGAGCCCGCCGGGGGGGCCGGCGGCGCCTTGCACCACGAATCTGCCGAGCGCTGTGCCTCGACCAGTTCCTTTTCGCGCTCCTTGTCGTCCAGGAACAAACGCTCGCCGGTCTTCGGGTCTAGGCGGGTGGCCCGTCCCCCGGCCTGCAGATTGCGCGCATAGGCTTGGGCTTGCTCGCAACGCTGCGCTCGCTCCTTCGCTTCAGCGTCGCTTTTCTCCTGCTTCCCGCGCGCCTCCTCACGCTCGATCTGGCGCTTGTTGAAGTCGAGCGCCTTGTCGTTCAGCGTCTGCGCCTTCTTCTCCTCGCCCTTGGCAGGCACCGCGCCAACCACCGGGGTGCTCACTGGTCCGGAAGGGGTCCGGCCCTTCACGGTCAGGTCCTTGACCTGGCCCTCGGGCGGGCGATCAGAAACCTGGCGCCGACCCTGAGCGTCGGTCCAGGTGTAGATCTGGGCGAACGCCGGCATGCCTTGCGTGAGCGACAGGGCGGCGACAATCGAAAGCGCAACTGCGACTCGATAAAGCGACATCGTTCTGTTCCTGGCGAGGCGAACTTGAAGTTCGGGGGTAAAGCGCCGGGGGGCGCGCTTCCTCCAATAACGGCCTGCGAGTCGGATTGTTGACCCTGACGAGGCGCTCCGCAATCGATTTCTCCACAGTCCGGGCGCGGCACAGTAGGTGCGATACCCGCCTGCTGCAGCGCCCGGCCCTTGGCAGATCGTTGAAAAGCTACTGCGGCTGGCCAGCACCTGCGATTGTCCCCGGACGGTGCGCCGCCGTATAATCGCGCTTTTGGAAGGGTTCCAGGCATGCCAGTCATGCAACGCGCGCTCACTTTCGACGACGTCTCGCTCCTGCCCGCCCACTCCATTGTCCTGCCGCGCGAAGTCAGTCTGGCCACCCAGTTTACCCGGAAGCTACGGCTGAACGTGCCGGTGGTGTCCGCCGCGATGGACACGGTGACCGAGGCCCGCCTGGCGATCGCCCTGGCACAGGGCGGGGGAATCGGCATCCTGCACAAGAACATGCCGCCCCGGGATCAGGCCATCCAGGTCACCAAGGTCAAGCGCTTCGAGTCCGGCGTGGTGAAAGATCCGATCACCATTCCGCCCGACATGACGGTTGGCGAAGTGATGGCGCTCACCCGCCAACACCGTATTTCGGGGCTGCCGGTGGTCGAAGGCAGCCGCGTGGTCGGCATCGTGACCAATCGGGACCTGCGCTTCGAGACCAACCTCGATCAGCCGGTGCGCAACATCATGACCCCGCGAGACAGGCTGGTCACGGTGCGCGAGGGCGCGAGCCGCGAGGAAGCCAAGACGCTGATGCACAAGCACCGGCTGGAGCGGGTGCTGGTGATCGATGACAAGTTCAATCTGCGCGGTCTGATCACGGTGAAGGACATCACCAAGTCGGTCGAGCATCCACTGGCGAGCAAGGACGCCCAGGACCGCCTTCTGGTCGGGGCGGCGATCGGTGTCGGCGAGGGTACGCGCGAGCGGGCTGCGATGCTGATCGAGGCCGGTGTCGACGTGATCGTGGTCGACACGGCGCATGGTCATGCGCAGGGTGTGCTCGACATGGTGAAGTGGGTTAAGACCACCTATCCGCAGGTCGAGGTGGTCGGGGGCAACGTGGCCACCGCGGCCGGCGCGCTGGCGCTGTCGGATGCCGGAGCGGATGCGGTCAAGGTCGGCATCGGCCCCGGGTCGATCTGCACCACCCGCATCGTCGCTGGCGTGGGTGTGCCGCAGATCAGCGCCATCATGAATGTGGCCGAGGCGTTGAAGCCGCGCGGCGTACCACTGATCGGCGATGGCGGCATCCGCTATTCCGGCGATATCGCCAAGGCGCTCGCTGCAGGCGCGAGCACCGTGATGCTGGGCGGATTGTTCGCTGGCACCGACGAGGCGCCGGGCGAGATCGAACTGTTCCAGGGCCGGTCGTACAAGTCCTATCGCGGCATGGGTTCGCTCGGCGCCATGCAGCAGGGCTCCAGCGACCGTTACTTCCAGGATGTCGAGGACGGCATCGAGAAGCTGGTGCCCGAGGGTGTCGAGGGACGGGTGCCCTACAAGGGCAGCGCGCTGGTGGTCGTGCAGCAACTGATGGGCGGGCTTCGTGCCAGCATGGGTTATCTCGGCTGCGAGACCATCGCAGACATCCATGTAAAGGCGCAGTTCGTCGAGATCACCGCCGCCGGTGTGCGCGAATCGCATGTGCACGATGTGCAGATCGTGAAGGAAGCGCCCAACTACAGGGTGGAGTGATCCGATGCAGGCGAGTTCGGTGCACGACTGCATTCTGATTCTCGACTTCGGGTCACAGGTGACTCAGCTGATCGCGCGCCGGGTGCGCGAGGCGAACGTCTACTGCGAAGTGCATCCCTGTGATCTGTCCCACGCCGAGATCCGGCGGATCGCGCCCAAGGGCGTCATCCTGTCCGGCAGCCACATGTCGGCGTATGAAGAGACCACCGATCGCGCGCCGCAGGCGGTGTTCGACCTCGGTGTGCCGGTGCTGGGCATCTGCTACGGCATGCAGACCATGGCCCAGCAGCTTGGTGGCAGGGTCGAAGCCGGGCAGGCCCGCGAGTTCGGCTTCGCCCAGGTGCGCGCGCGGGGCCATACCTGGCTGCTAGACGGCATCGAGGATTCACGCAATGCCGAAGGCCATGGCCTGCTGCAGGTCTGGATGAGCCATGGCGACAAGGTGACCGAGTTGCCCGCCGGCTTCAAGCTGATGGCATCGACCGACAGTTGCCCGATCGCCGGCATGGCAGACGAGGCACGCAACTTCTACGGGGTGCAGTTCCATCCCGAAGTGACCCACACCCCGCAGGGTGCACGCATTCTCGCCCGTTTCGTGATCGATATCTGCGAGTGCGTGCCGGACTGGGTGATGAGCGACTATGTCGCCGAGGCGAGCGAACGCATCCGCGCCCAGGTCGGCAGCGAGGAGGTGATCCTCGGCCTGTCCGGCGGTGTCGACTCAGCGGTGGCTGCGGCACTCATCCATCGCGCGATCGGCGATCGCCTCACCTGCATCTTCGTCGATACCGGACTGCTCAGGCTGGGCGAGGGCGATCAGGTGATGCACACCCTGAACCAGCACCTGGGCGTCAAGGTGATGCGGGTCGATGCCGGACCCCGTTTTCTGGGTGCGCTCGAAGGCGAAGCCGACCCGGAAGCCAAGCGCAAGATCATCGGCCGCGAGTTCGTCAACGTGTTCCAGGACGAGGCCGCACGTCTGCCCAATGCCAAGTGGCTGGCGCAGGGCACGATCTACCCGGATGTGATCGAGTCGGCCGGCGGGAAGACAAAGAAGGCGGCCTCGATCAAGAGCCACCACAATGTGGGCGGGCTGCCGGATACGCTGCACCTGAAGCTGCTCGAGCCGCTTCGCGAACTGTTCAAAGACGAGGTGCGCGAGCTTGGGCTGGCGCTCGGTCTGCCGCGCGAGATGGTGTTCCGTCATCCATTCCCCGGGCCCGGGCTGGGCGTGCGCATCCTCGGAGAAGTGAAGCCCGAGTTCGCCGAGCTGTTGCGTCGTGCCGATGCGATCTTCATCGACGAACTGCGCAAGACCGCGCATGAAGGCAAGAGCTGGTACGACCTGACCAGCCAGGCATTCGCCGTGTTCCTGCCGGTGAAGGCAGTCGGCGTGATGGGCGACGGACGGACCTACGAGTATGTGGTCGCGCTGCGCGCAGTTCAGACCCAGGACTTCATGACCGCGCACTGGGCGCATCTGCCGCACGAGTTGCTGGGCCGCGTGTCGAACCGGATCATCAATGAAGTGCGAGGGATCAATCGGGTGGTGTACGACATATCGGGGAAGCCGCCGGCGACGATCGAGTGGGAGTAGGTTTCTCTATGTACTTGAATAGATGTAGAAATAGTTGAGCTGACTGAGGGCGGAACCGCCCCCGACGCCTGCACGAAGCCCGCATCCCCGAAAAGCGGGACATGCTGCCGGATGGCAACATTTACTGCGCAGCAAATTTGCCTTATTTGGCGAATTTCTACCTTTGAAGAATCTCTGACCAATGATTACAAATCATCGGATGAATTATTGAAGTTGCCGAGGAGTTGTATCTCATAGGTCCGCCGCGCCGCGCGGCGCGTTCGATCAAGAACTATTTCTGCAACCGAATTGCATTGGCTTTCGCTTGGATTGCCCGGCATCGATCCAGTAATGTCTCGAAAGGCTCGGCGTCATCGAAAAACAAACCGTCATCGACCATGTGTTGATAATCAGCGGCCAATTTTTCCAGCGCGTTGTCATCAGGTACGAGCTGGAGCCCGCCCGCGACGGCGGCGTGATAGTCGATGACAACGCCGTGCATGTTCTTCTCGGCAAAAAACACACTCTTGTGATCAGCAACTGCTCGGGCAATGGCTGTGTCCGCGATCGCCGCCTCTGCGAAG
>JBBRCD010000113.1:0-13756 GCA_038205245.1 Burkholderiales bacterium | reverse complement strand
ATCCTGTTCCTGCAGACCTTCGCCGATTTGGCCATTCCCGACGTTAAACATGCACGCACACTGGTGTTCGGGCAAAGGAGCGGGATTGACTTTCTTATCCGTCTGCATCGACAAAACCGAACAGCTGTTTAGGCGACATGGAGAAAGCTATGGACTTGCAACTGAAGGGCAAAACCGCGCTGGTTACAGGCGCGAGCATGGGTATCGGACATGCGATCGCTCGCGGGCTCGCAGCCGAAGGGGTCCGCACCTGCATCGTGGCACGTCGGCGCAATCTGCTCGACGAGCTTGCTGCGCAGATTGCCGCCAACGGGCATCCCGGCCCGGAAGTCATCGTCACGGATCTTATGGAAGACGGTGCGCCAGAACGGCTCGCCAGCGAAGCGGTCAAGGCGCTCGGCCGTATCGACATACTGGTGAACTCGGCAGGCGGTAGCCGATCGGCCGTCGCCATCGATTCCGGCGAAACCCCGTGGGAAGAGTCGATGCAGCTCAACTTCGTGCGCGTGCGTCAACTCACGCACGCGGCGCTGCCCAGCATGATCGAGCAGCGCTGGGGTCGGGTGATCAACATCAGCGGCAAGTCCGAACCGGCAGGATTGATCGCCGCGAACGCCGCGAAGGCAGCGCTGCACGCATGGGCGAAAGGCCTTTCGCGCGTCATGGGGCCTCATGGAATCACGATCAACTCGATCGCGCCCGGTCGCATCATGAGCGAGCAGATACGGCGCAAGTACTCCCCTGAGTTCCGCGCGAAGCAATCTGCAGAGGAGATCCCGATGGGCCGCTATGGTGAACCAGAGGAACTTGCTGCGTTTGCCGTTTTTCTTGCCTCGCCGGTCGCGGGCTACATCACCGGCACGGTCGTGCCAGTGGACGGCGGGTTGAAGAAATACGCCTTCTAGCACGCGATTGCGGTCAAGGCGCCGAGCCTGGTGGCGGTATGTATGCTGCGCGACGAATCCGACCACGGCATGCAGTCCAATCCGGGCGCTCAGGGTGCCGGCGGGAAGCCTCCGCACGCCACGTTCTGCGAAATCCCGCCTGTTGAAGAATGCGAACGATGCTGCTGTTGGCAGAAAAGGTCCCGGAGCGGAACAACAGGGGATGGCGACCAACCGCATCCTGCCACAGCAGCGCAGCGCTCGCTCCCGACCGGGAGAAATCGATTGCGCGAGCGGAGGTGTCGGTGCGACGACTCATATGAGCATCGAGCTGCTTCAACTCGAGTCCAAGACGAACATGACGCGCGTAAACTACCGCGTGTCGGACCCGGCGATTACCGGCATGCTCACGAGATCGTGGTCAGCTCGCCAGGCGAGTTTGCGAAGCGCATCGTCGTCGAGATCGAGAAATGGCGGAAGGTGGTGCAGTCGAACAACATCAAGGTGGAGTTTTAGATGGATCGGAAGACCTCCGCCTCGCCCCTCCTATCCTTCACCGCTGGCACCCGACTTGCCCAACGCGCTCCGATAAGCGACATTCCGTAATGCGCTTCGCCAAACGAAAAGACACCCATGTCCAGCATTCGCCTTCGTCCATTTTTCATTGCAGCGCCGTTGCTCGCAGCCTTGATGGCTTCGGGCCTGGCACAAGCGCAAAAGAGCGCCGAATCCACCTTCCCGAATCGCCCGGTACGCCTTGTCGTCGCGCAAGCCGCCGGCGGACCGACCGACGTCGTGGCACGCATCTACGCTAGCCGCATGTCCGAACTGCTCGGGCAGCAGTTCGTGGTCGACAATCGCGCAGGCGCGGGCGGCAGTATCGCGGGTGACATCACTACCCGCGCACCCGCAGACGGCTATACCCTGATGGTTGCGGCCAACGGAACACTGGCAGTCGCGCCGCACATGATCAAGCTCAGTTACGACGCTCGCAAGGATCTCGCGGCGGTGGCGCTCATTGGGAACAGCCCCCTCGGACTCATGGTCAACCAGCAGCTGCCTGCATCGTCGGTAAAGGAGTTGCTCGCGCTGGCCAAGGCGCGTCCGGGGAAAATAAACTTCGGCTCCTCCGGTCCGGGCGCCACATCGCACCTCGCCGGCGAGTATCTGAAGATGCTGACCGGCATAGACATTGTCCATGTGCCCTACAAAGGGGCGAGCCCGGCACTGACCGGGGTCATGTCGGGCGAGATCGAGATGCTGATTTCCGGCCTGTCTTCTGGCATGCCGTTCGTCAAAGACAAGAAGCTAAAACTGCTCGCCGTGAGCAGCGCCAAGCGCGTTCCCCTCTTGCCCGACGTGCCCTCGATGTCGGAAACCATTCCCGGGTTCGACGTCTCGTCCTGGTACGCGGTGCTCGCACCCGTCGGCACACCGCTGACGATTATCGAGAAACTCAACAAAGCATCCAATGCCGCGGTCACGTCGCCCGATACCGAAGCCAGGCTCGTCGCGGCCGGCGTCGATATCGATCCGATCACGCCGAAGCAGTTGTCCGCCAAGCTCGACACCGACTACGAGCGCTGGGGCAAGGTGGTCAGGGCTGCCGGCATGAAGCCCAATTGATGGCGGACTTCGACGCGATTGTCATCGGTGGCGGACTGGTCGGTACAGCGGTCGCCTACGGCATCGCACGCCTGGGAAGACGCCCCGTCCTGCTCGACGAAGGCGACATCGCGCATCGCGCGTCGCGTGGCAATTTCGGTCTGGTATGGGTGCAGAGCAAGGGCATCGGGGTGCCTGAGTATCAGCGCTGGACGCGGCAATCGTCCGACACCTGGGCGGATTTCTCCAAGGAACTGCTCGAGGAGACCGGCATCGGCACCGGCCACGAGCGCCCGGGCGGAGTGACCATCTGCCTGAGCGAAGAAGAATTGGATAAACGTCGGCGGCTGATGGAACAACTGCATATCGAGGCCGGCGAAACCAATTTCGATTACGAGATCTTGCGCCATGCCGAACTGAAGAAGATGCTTCCGGCGATCGGGCCCGACGTCGTGGGCGCCTCCTACACACGTTACGACGGTCATGCCAATCCGCTTTTCACGATGCGCGCATTGCATGCCGCGTTGCTCAAGCACGGCGGCACCTACGTCCCGAACGCGCGCGTGGAGAGCATCCAGGCCGCACCCAACCATTTCGTGATCAACGCGGGCGGCCAGAGCTTCGCCGCGCCGCGTCTGGTGCTCGGTGCTGGCTTGGGCAACAAGGCGCTGGGCGAAATGGTCGGGCTCGACGTGCCAGTGCGTCCGGTGCGCGGTCAGATCATCGTGACCGAACGCCTGCAGCCCGTCCTGCCGATACCCACGCTGATGATGCGCCAGACCGTCGAAGGCACCATCATGATTGGCGAGTCGCGCGAGGAATCCGGTTTCGACGACACCACCTCGCCCGAGGTCATTCACACACTGGCGCAGCGGGCGGTGAAATCCTTTCCCTTCCTGAAGAACGTGCGCATCGTTCGCACCTGGGGGGCGCTGCGTGTGATGGCCCCGGACGGCCTGCCGATCTACGAACAGTCGAGCGAGTTTCCGGGCGCGTTCGTCTGCACCTGCCACAGCGGCGTCACGCTCGCCGCGAGCCATGCCCGCTACTACGCCCAGTATGTAATGGATGGCGCCCTGCCTGCCGAACTGGCGCGGTTTTCCACGAAACGATTCGATGTTCGCGCTGCTGCCTGACAACCCCTTTGAACGCATCACCGTGCACGTCGACGGCAATACCGTCGGCGTGCCTCCGGGCTTCACGGCCGCTGCGGCCATGCTGCTCCATGGCGCCAGTTCGACGCGTACGACGCCTGTCACGGGCGAGCCTCGCGCGCCCTACTGCATGATGGGCGTGTGCTTCGAATGCCTGATGCAGATCGACGGCGAGCCGAACCAGCAGGGCTGCCTCGTCACCGTCGTCGAGGGCATGCGTATCGAGCGGCAGCTTGGCAAATGCAAGGTGGACGAATGAGTGCGGTACACGATCTTGCAATCATTGGTGCCGGTCCGGCCGGCATGGCGGCGGCAGTCATGGCTGCAGAGCTCAGGTTGAGCACCGTCGTTCTGGACGAGCAGCCCGAGCCCGGCGGGCAGATCTATCGCGGCATCGAACGCCTCGCTGCGACGCGATCGCGCCATCTGGAGTTGCTCGGCCCCGACTATGCGCTCGGACTGGAGCTTACTCGCGCTTTCCGCGCGAGCTCGATCGAATACTTGAGCGGCACGCAAGTCTGGCAGGTGGAGCCCGCCGGGCGCATCTTCTACCGGCGCAACGACGTGGCTGGCATCCTGCAAGCAAAGAAGATTCTGATCGCACCCGGCGCGATGGAGCGCCCAATGCCTGTGCCGGGGTGGACTTTGCCTGGCGTGCTGACCTGCGGCGCCGGTCAGACGGTGCTCAAGGCCAACGGTCTTGCCCCAAAGGGACGCTTCGTGCTGGCGGGGTGCGGCCCCCTGTTACTGTTGCTGGCCGCGCAGCTCACGCGCTGCGGCATCAAGCCGACCGCCATCCTGCAGACGACATTCAATCGGTGGGCCGCCGCGCCTCATCTGCTCGGTTTTCTCGGCGCGCCCGCCTATCTCATCAAAGGGCTCGGACTGCTGCGCGAACTCAAGGCAGCCAGCATCCCGATACACAACGTGAGCCGGTTCGCGATCAAGGGCGACACGCAGGCGCGCGCGGTGGAGTTCGTCTGCAACGGCGCGGCGCGCACGATCGAGGTCGACACTGTCTTCCTGCATCAGGGCGTGGTCCCGAACAGCAACCTCGCCTGGTCGTTGAATCTCGATCATCGATGGGACGACGTGCAGCGCTGCTACCACCCCAAGCTCGACGCCTGGGGACGCGCCTCGAATGCAGCCGTGCTCGTCGCTGGCGATGCCGGTGGCATCGTCGGCGCCAAGGGCGCTGAATTCATGGGACTTATCGCCGCAGCGGCCGCCGCAGTCGATCTGGGCAAGGTCGGCGCGGAGCAGGCTGAAGACCGCACCCGCGATGCGAAGACCGCGCTGAACAAACAGCGGGCCGCGCGCCCCTTCCTGGATCACCTGTATCGCCCGGAGCAGCGCTGGATCGCGCCACCCGAGCCGGACACCATCGTCTGTCGCTGCGAGGAAGTGCGCGCGGGCGAGATCCGCCGTCTCGTCACCGAGCAGAACTGTCCGGGGCCGAACCAGCTGAAGTCTTTCGTCCGCTGCGGCATGGGGCCGTGCCAGGGCCGTCTTTGCGGCCTGACGGCGGTCGAAATGATCGCGGAATCTCGCGGCGTGCCAGTGAGCGAAGTTGGCTATTATCGAATTCGGCCGCCCATCAAACCCGTCACCATCGGCGATCTCGCCACCCTCGACGTGCCCGAGCGCAACGACGCAGTGCACATGTAGACCGGAGAAGCTCCATGCCCACTTACCGTCCCACCATTACCGGTGCCCGCCACATGATTTCGGCGGGGCATTATTCGGCTACGCATGCGGGCTTTCAGATGCTCGAAGCGGGTGGCAATGCCATCGACGCAGGAGTCGCCGCCGGCATCGCATTGGGTGTCCTGCAGACCGACCGGGTGAACTTCGCCGGGGTCGCCCCGATCATGATCTACCTCGCCGAGAAGGGCGAGATCGTCAACATCGACGGTCTCGGCACCTGGCCCAAGGCGGCCTCGCTTGCCCACTTCCATGAGAAGTACGGCGGCAAGATGCCGCCGGGCATTCTTCGTACCGTCATGCCGGCCGCGCCTGCATCATGGCTGACGGCTCTCGAACGCTACGGCACCATGAGCTTCGGCGACGTCGCGCGCGAGGCGACCAGGCTCGCCGGTGAGGGATTCGCGATGCATTGGTTCATGGCCGATTACATTCGCGATCAGGAAGAGAGCTACCAGCGCTGGCCCGGGAGCGCGGCTGTGTTTCTGCCCAACGGCCGGCCCCCGCAAGTGGGCGAGATCTTCAAGCAGACGGATCTCGCCGCATCCCTCCAGTACATGATCGACGAAGAAGCCGCCCATCGCAGCAAGGGCCGCGCCGCGGGGTTGAAGGCGGCACGCGATGCGTTCTACAAGGGCGACATCGCGCAGAAGATCGTGCGCTATCACAAAGAGAACGGCGGTTGGGTGACCCTCGAAGACCTGGCGAGCTACGAAGTCACGTTCGAGACGCCTGCGCGCACCCGCTTTCACGGCATCGATGTGTATGCCTGCGGCCCCTGGTCGCAAGGGCCGGTGCTGCCGCAAACGCTCAATCTGCTGAGCGGATTCGATCTCAAGGCAATGGGCCACAACTCGCCCGAGTACATCCACACGATCATCGAAGCCCTCAAGCTCTCGTTCGCCGATCGCCACCGCTATTACGGGGATCCGAAGTTCGTCAAGGTGCCGCTCGACACCCTGCTATCCGAGGCGTATGCCGCCGAGCGACGCAAACTCATCGACCCTGAGACAGCCTCCCCTGGGCTGCCGCCCGCGGGCGATGTTCCGGGCTATCCGCCGGGCCCGAAAGTTCCGGAGCCCGCCGCGGGCAATCCGAATCCACCTGCGGACACCTCGTATGTTTGCGCAGTCGACCGCCATGGCAATGCGTTCTCGTCCACGCCGAGCGACGGATCGAGCGCGACGCCAGTCATCCCCGGAACGGGGCTGTGCCCCTCGTCGCGCGGCTCGCAGAACTGGACCGACCCGGCGATTCCCGCCGTCATGGCCCCGGGCAAGCGGCCACGGCTGACCCCGAATCCAGCCATCGCATTGAAAGATGGCAAGCTCTTCATGCCATTCGGTTCGCCTGGCAACGATATACAGCCCCAGGCGATGACGCAGGTATTCCTCAACGTGGTCGTGTTCGGCATGGAGCCCCAAGCCGCCGTCGAAGCGCCCCGCTTCGCCACCTACAGCTTCCCGAGTTCATCCGAACCGCATGCCTATCACCCTGGACGCGTGAATGTCGAATCACGTATCGATGCCTCGATCGTCGACAAGCTGGCCAGGCTCGGCCACAAGGTGGGCGCCTGGGACCCGCTCGAATGGCGGGCAGGCGCTGTCTGCGCGATTCTCGTCAACGCAGAAAACGGCTTGCTCGAAGGCGCAGCCGATCCACGCAGGCTTTCCTACGCGATGGGTATCTGATACGCAGCATCCGCAGTCGAAGGTCGACCCATCGAGGGCGTCGGTATCGTCAATTTGTCGGGTGTGGGGCACTTGATGTGTCGCATCATGGCTTTGCGTTGGCTGCAATCAGCGCATAGAGCTGCGCCGGCGAGATCGGGGTCTGGTTGATCCGCACATCGAACGGCGACAGCGCGTCCTCGAGCGCCGACATGATCGCCGGGGTCATCGGAATCACGCCGCACTCGCCCACGCCCTTGACCCCGAGCGGATTGATCGGGGTGGGTGTCTCGCGATGGAACAGCTCCATGCGCGGCATCTCGGTCGAGGTGACCAGCAAATACTCACCCAGGTTGGTGGTCACCGGCTGCGCGTTCTCGTCATAGCCCATCCACTCGAACAGCGCGTTGCCGATACCGTGAGCGATGCCACCGGCCAACTGGCCGTCGACGATCATCGGGTTCAGCATCCGGCCCGCATCATGGACGAACACCAGGCGATGGAAGTGCACGCCGCCAGTCTCGGCATCGACCTCCAGTTCGACCACCGCGGTGCCGTTGGAGAACGCCATGTCGTCGATGATCACCTGCTCGGTGGCTTCCAGCCCGGGCGCCACACCCCCTGGGAGGGTGTAGCCGGCGGTGCCAGCCAGGGCGCGGGCAATGCTGCCCAGCGCGATGCGGCGTGCGGGCTGGCCATTGACCAACACCTCGGCGCCGACGATTTCCAGCTCGGCCTCGGCTGCCTTGAGCAGCGTAGCGGCCACCTTGAGCACTTTGGCGCGTACGGTCTGCGCAGCCACATGGGCAGACGACCCGGCGACCACTGTCTGCCGGCTGTTGGATGCGCCCAGGCCCATGACAGTGGCATCGGTGTCGCCGGTGGTGACCGTGATGTTCGACAGATCGCGCCCGAGCTGCTCGGCCACCACCTGCGAGAGCATGGTGCGCGTGCCCTGGCCGATCGCCGCCGCACCAGCCAGCACCTGCACCTTGCCGGACGGGCCGATGCGCACGGTCACCGATTCGAACGGTCCGCGGCCGGTGCCCTTGACGAAGTTCGCCACACCGATTCCCAGATAGCGACCCTCCGCCAGCGCCTTCGCCTGGCGCGCCGGAAAGCCGGCCCAGTCGGCGCGCTCCAGCGCCTCGGCCATGCACCCGGGGAAGTCGCCGCTGTCGAGCGTCACCCACTGACCGCCGCGCGCCTTCAACTGGGTGCGATAGGGCATGCGGTCAGCGGCGATCATGTTGCGTCGACGCACTTCGGCGCGATCGAGCCCGAGTTCGCGCGCGACCCGATCGAGCAGGCGCTCCATCACGAAGGTGCCCTGCGGATGTCCGGCGCCACGCACCGGCGTCACCGGCACCTTGTTGGTGAGCACAACCTTCACGTGCATCGCATAGTTCGGCACTTCATAGCCGAGCGGAACGTTCTCGGCCGAGTTGTGTGCGAGGTTGATGCCGCGCGCGGTATAGGCCCCATGGTCATGGACGATATCGCCGCGGATGCCGAGCACATGGCCCTCGTCATCGACCGCGATCTCGGTCTCCCAGTACTGATCGCGCTCCTGGGTGGTGGCGATGAAATGCTCGCGCCGATCCTCGATCCACTTGACCGGATGACCGCACAGGCGCGCCGCCAGCGTCACGCACACCTCTTCCGGATAGGTGACCAGCTTGGGCCCGAAACCGCCGCCCACGTCGGGCATGACAACCCGGATCTGCCGCTCGTGCAGCCCGAGGATCTCGCAGATCACCCGCATCGCCGCATGCGGCATCTGGGTCGAAGTCCAAAGCGTGGTGCGGTCTTCCATCGCGTCATGACGCGCGACACAGCCGCGGCATTCGATCGAATGACTGCCGCCGCGATGCTGCCAGAAAGATTCGCGGAACACATGCTTCGCCTCGGCGAACACCCGCGCGGTGTCGCCATAGGTCATGTCGAATTCAGCCAGCAGATTGTGCGGCGACTCGCGATGCACCAGCGGCGCCTCCCGGGCAAGCGCGGCGCGGCAGTCCGACACCGCAGGCAGCGGGTCGAACTCGACCTCGACCATCATCGCCGCGTCTTCCGCGAGATAGCGGCTGTCGGCGAGCACGATCGCCACCGGCTCGCCCACATGTACCGTCTCGTCAGCCGCAAGCACCTGCCGATGGTGATCCTGTTTGTAGTGCGAACTGGGCAGACCGACGACCAGACGGTCGGTCACCAGATGCGGGCTGAAATCCTCGGACGTGTAGACCGCCCGTACGCCGGGCATGGCCAGTGCTGCCGATGCATCGATGCGGCGGATCGCGGCGTGGGCATGCGGGCTGCGCACGAAGGCTGCCTGCAGCATGCCGGGCAGATGGATGTCATCGACATATCGACCCTGCCCGCGCAGCAGTGCGTCGTCCTCGAGGCGCGGCACGCTCTTGCCAATCAGTGTTTCGCCGGACCCGCCCGAGCGGGCTGGGCTGATGATCGGTGCGGCCAGACTCATCGCGCGGCCCTGGCAGCCGGCAGCACGGGCGCCTCGACCGGACGTTGGGCAGCGCCTGGGGCCTGCATCGCACGCGCTGCAGCGAGCGTGGCATCGACGATCGCCTGATAGCCGGTGCAGCGGCACAGATTGCCGGAGATCGCCACCCGTACCTCATGCTCATCGGGCTGCGGGTTGTCGGCGAGCAGCTCGACCAGCGTGGTCAGCATGCCCGGCGTGCAGAACCCGCACTGCAGGCCATGATGATCCTTGAACGCCTGCTGCAGTGGATGCAGCGTGCCATCGGCTGCAGCCAGCCCCTCGACCGTGGTCACGGTACAACCGTTGGCCTGCACCGCCAGCATCAGGCAGCCGCGGGTCGATCGACCATCGACCAGCACCGTGCAGGCGCCGCACACGCCATGCTCGCAGCCAAGATGGGTACCGGTCAGTTCGAGCTGGTGACGCAGGAAATCAGCGAGCGTGTGCCGCACCTCGACCTCAGCCTCGACTGTCCGACCGTTGACGGTGAGCGCGATTCGGCGGCGGGTGGTGTTGTCGGTGGACGCATCCATCGTCTGTCCTCGGTGGGCACTCATTGGGCAGTCAGTGGGCAGGCAGTGGGCACTGAGCAGGCAGTCAGCGGGAAGTCAGCGGGCCGGGTGCGCACGCGCGAGCGCAGCATCGAGCGCGCGCCGCGCCATCACCACCGCGAGCTGCTGGCGGTACGACGCCGGTGCATGGATGTCTTCCATTGCATCGAGGCTTCGACACGCTTCGGTAGTCTCGCGAAACAGTGCGCCCGATGCGATCTGGCCGACCAGTGCCTGCTCGACCCCAGTCACCCGCACCGGCGCCGGCCCGATGCCGCCGAGCGTGACCGAGGCGCGGGTGATGCGCCCAGCGGCATCCACGCTCAACAGCGCCGCCGCCAGCACTACCGCATAGTCGCCATGGCGACGGGCGAACTCGACGAACCCATAGCCATGCCCGACCGGCCAGTGCGGCAGTTCGATCCGGGTGAGCAGCTCGTCTGGCTCGATCGACGGCGTCATGTAGCCCGCCGGAAAATCGGCAAACGCCACACTGCGCTCACCGCGCACACTGGCCACTGTCAGTGTGGCATCGAGCGCAGCACAGACCGCGGGCAGTTCTGCAGCCGGGTCGAGCTGGCACAGCGAGCCGCCGAAGGTGCCTCGGTTGCGTGTCTGCCGATGCCCGACCCACTGGATGGCCTCGGTGAGCAGCGGGCAGTGTGCGCGCACCAGGGGCGAGTACTCCAGGTCGCGCTGCCGGGTCATGGCGCCGATGGACAGGCGATCGGCATGGGCATCGATATGGTTGAGCGCCTTGATCTGCCCCAGATCGATCAGATGCCCCGGCAACACGAAACGCATGTTGAGCATCGGCATCATCGACTGCCCGCCAGCGAGCACCCGCGCGTCGTCCAGTCGCGCCATCAGCGCGACCGCTTCATCGACGCTGCGCGGATCGTGATATTCGAAGGCGGGTGGTTTCACTTCAAGGTCGCGCGCATGGGGATCTAAAAGGCCACGATCGGGCAGCCGATCAGCATCATTGTTCCAACCGAATATTCGCGTCACGCGTCAACTTGACCCAGCGCGCGTGATCGGCCCTGAGAAAGGCAGTGAACGGCTCCATTCCCGAGAAGTTTGCCTCCGATCCCAGCTTGGCCAGCGCCTCCCGGGTCTCGGGCATCTGCAGCACCGACTCGGTCTCGCGACCGAGCTGGGCGACGATGTCCTTCGGCGTGCCGGTCGGTGCGAACAGCCCGGTCCAGAGGGTGACTTCAAAGCCTGGCACACCGGATTCTGCGACCGTCGGCACATCAGGCAGCAACGGTGAGCGCTTCGGCGTGGTGATCGCCAGCGCGCGCAGCCGACCCGCCTTCACGAACGGCAGTGCCGCGGGCATCGTATTCGTCCCGGCCTGCAAAGTGCCGGCGACCAGATCGGTGGTCGCCGGCACGCTGCCCTTGTACGGCACATGCACCATCTTGATGCCGGTCAGCGAGTTGAACAGCGCCATCGACAGATGCGAGGTCGACCCGTTGCCCGCCGAACCGAAATTGATCTCGCCCGGTCGCTTGCGGGCGAGTGCGATCAGCTCCTTCGTACTGGTCACCGGCAGCGCCGGGTGGGAGACCAGCAGCAGCGGCACATCGGCCACACGTCCGATTGCGACGAAGTCCTTGAGCGGGTCGAACGACAGGTTGGTCGCCACCGCCGGCAGCATGACGATCTCCGAAGCCGAACCGAGCAGCAGGGTATAGCCGTCCGGTGCCGCCCGTGCTGCGAACTCGGTGCCGATCGCCCCGCCCGCGCCGGTACGGTTCTCGATGACGATCGTCTGCTTCAATCGATCGGACAGGCGCTGGCTCAGGATTCGTGCGGTCGAATCCGACCCGCCCCCGGCCGGGAACGGCACGACCATCCGGATCGGCCGGCTCGGATACGACTGCGACCAGGCGGGCGCAGCGAGCAAGCCGGAGATGACGCCGACAAAAACAGCCAACGCGACCGTGCGCAAGCGAGCAGCGATTCGCCTCATGCATGAACTCCAGTGCGCTTGTTCAGAATGGCTTTAAGCCGCTGCGGCGTGACCGGCAACCGGGTGATTGCCCCGGGCATGCCGATGGCATCGTCGATGGCGGCGGCAATGGCCGCACCAACGCCGGTGATGCCCGCCTCACCAGCACCTTTCATGCCCAGTGCATTGTTCGGGCTGGGGGCGTCTTCGGTCAGCAGCACCTCGACCGGCGGCATCTCATTGGCGGTGGGCATCAGGTAGTCGGCGAAGGTCACCGACAGCGGCTCGCCGCGCTCGTCATAGACGAACTCCTCGTACAGCGCCCCACCCAGCCCCTGAGCGACCCCGCCGACGATCTGGCCTTCGACCAGCATCGGATTGATCGCACAGCCGATGTCATAGGCGACATGGAAGCGTTCGACGATGGTCTGCCCGGTATCGGGATCGACCTTGACCACCGCGGTGTGAATGCCATACGGATGGGCGAGCCCGGCGGTCTCGAACCAGCCCTCGGCGGTCAACCCGGGCGTGCCGAAGGCCACCGTAGTCGGACTGGGCGAGAGTGCTGCGGCCACCTTGCCTATCGCAATGCCGGGCTCGCCCGGACGATCGGTGCGCACGACCCTGCCATCGACGATATCGAGCAACTCGACTGGCGCCTCGATCATGTGTTGGGCGGCGAACTCGAGCGCCTTGCGTCGCACGTTGAGTGCCGCCACCCGGGTGGCGCCACCGGTCATCACCGTCGCGCGCGAGGCATGCGCACCGATGCCGTACTCGAGCATGTCGGTGCGACCGTGAATGACCTTGATGTCGCGGTAGTCCACCCCCAGACCGTCGGCGCAGATCTGCGCCATCACCGTCTCCACACCCTGACCGATCGATGATGCCCCGGTCACCACCTGCACCTTGCCCTGGGTATCCACCGTCACCCGCACACCGTCCACCGGACCCAGACCGCTCTTCTCCATGAAGAAACCCATGCCCACCCCGACCAGTTCGCCGTTGGCCCGCCGCTGCGCGAGTTCGGCCTGCAGCGCATCCCAGCCCAGATGCGGAAGGGTCTTCTCGAGCAGCAGTGCGAAGTCGCCCGAGTCGAGTTCGACCGGATGGTCGAGGATGTCCATCGCCCGCGGGTAGGGGAACTGCGCCTTGCGGATCAGGTTGCGCCGGCGCACCTCGATGCGCGAGAGCCCGAACTTCTCGGCGACCGCATCCATCAGCCGTTCGCAGGCATAGGTCGACTCGAAGCGTCCCGGACAGCGATAGGTCGCCGCCGGCGTCTTGTTGGTCATCCGCACATAGGCGATGGCACGGTAAGCCGGCACGTCGTAGCCGCCGAGCAACGTGCCCATCGCCATGTCGGGCACGCGCGCGCCGTGGGTGCGCACATAGGCCCCCTGGTCATGCCAGAGCTTCGCGTCGACCGCCAGCAGGCGTGCATTCGCATCGAGCGCAGCGCGCACCACATGATGCTGCTCGCGCGAGTGGTTGCAGGCCATCAGATTCTCGCGCCGGTCCTCGATCCATTTAACCGGGCGATCGAAGCGCACCGCGGCCAGACAGGTCAACACGTCTTCCGGGTAGATCTCGCCACGCACGCCGAAGCCGCCACCGATATGGCCTTCATAGAAATGCATGCTCGCCGGACTGCGCCCGATCAGTGCTGCCACGGCATCGCGATGCGCATGCGGCCGCTTGCCGGCGCCGTAGAGCTCGAGCACA
>JBBRCD010000112.1:0-13766 GCA_038205245.1 Burkholderiales bacterium | reverse complement strand
TCTGTCCCCGTAGTTCGAGCGCTCGGTGTCGGGGACAGACCCCGAGGGTCTGTCCCGGCTTCCGGCACGACACCTGAAGCGAGGGCCGACCGCTACAACAACACTGGGCGATCCGGCAGTTCATTGCGCGCATTGCCGTCGCCCGGATAGTGCCGCGCGAGGTGCGCGCCCACGGCACTTACCCCGGCAATCGCGCCCGCCTCGAAGCGACCGGCTCGAAACGCCGCTTCCATCTCGCGGCACACCGACTCCCAGCCCTCGGGCCCGACCCGAGCGTGCACGCCGCGGTCGGCAATGATCTCGACATCGCGATCGGCCCACAGCAGATAGATCAGCACCCCGTTGTTGTGCTCGGTGTCCCACACCCGCAATTGACCGAACACCTCGAGCGCGCGCTGCGCGGCGGTCTGCCCGGACCATAGTGCGCTGCCGTCGAGCGCGGCCTCGATCGCGAAACAGATCTGCCCGGCATGGCCGGCCTCGCCGGCGGCGATCGCCTGTTCTACCCGGCTGAGTGCCGCCGCCGGAAATCGCTGCCTTACCGCCCACGGCGGGGTGAACAGGTGGCCCAGCGTTCGTCTGAAACTCATGTGCGTCTCCGACTTCGCTACCAGCGGCCGGAGGCGCCACCGCCTCCGAAGCCGCCACCACCGCCGCCACCGAAGCCGCCGCCGCCACCACCGCCAGAAGACCACCCTCCGCCCGAGGACCAGCCCCCGCGTCCCCCACGCCCGATGCCGCCACCGGAGCCGCCGAACAGGGTAACCAGCAAGGCGACCAGCCCGGCGCCGAGCGACACCAGCAGGACGCCGCTCATCACGAAGGCGATCAGTCCGACACCGGTACCGACCAGTCCGGCAGCCGGGCCCTTGCCGACCAGCGCGCGCAACAGGCCGCCAGCGACAGCGGCGCCAACGATGGCGAGCACCAGCAGGGATTCGAAATCGATCTGCTTGCCCCGGGCCTGGGCGACTTTCGGCGCCGGCAGCGGCTCGCCATCGATCACCTTGATCAGCTGATCGGCACCGGCGTCGACGCCACCGGCGAAATCGCCGTCACGAAACTTCGGCAGAATCACCTCCGACACGATGCGCTTGGCGATCGCGTCCGGTAACGCCCCTTCCAGCCCGTAACCGACCTCGATCCGCAGCGCACGATCGTTCTTCGCGACGATCAGGATCACCCCATCGTCGACCTTCTTGCGCCCGGTCTTCCAGGCCTCGGCGACCCGGATCGAATACTGCTCGATCGCCTCGGGCTGGGTGCTCGGGACCAGCAGCACCGCGATCTGGCTACCTTTGCGCGCCTCGAACGCCGCCAGCTTGGCCTCCAGCGCGTCGCGTTGGGTGGCGGAAAAGGTAGAGGTGAGATCGACCACCCGCCGCTCGTACGGCGGGACAGCGACCAGTGATTGCGCTCCGGTCGCGCCACACCACAGCAGCAGCGCCAACCACAGGCCGACCCGCGTCATGTCACTTGGCCGGCGCAGGCGCCGCCGGTTTGCCGAAGTCCACCGACGGCGGCTTGGCGATCGCCGCCTCGTTCTCCACCGTGAAGTTGGCCTTGGTCTTGTAGCCGAACACCATCGCGGTGAAGTTGCTCGGGAACTGACGCACGGTCACGTTGTACTCCTGCACCGAATCGATGTATCGCTTGCGGGCGACGGTGATCCGGTTCTCGGTGCCCTCGAGCTGCGCCTGCAGGTCGCGGAAGTTCTGGTCCGACTTGAGCTGCGGATAGTTCTCCACTACCACCAGCAGCCGGGATAGCGCCGACGACAGCTCCCCCTGGGCTGCCTGGAACCTGGCGAATGCCGTCGGGTCGTTGACCAGTTCAGGCGTGGCCTGGATCGACCCGACCCTGGCACGCGCATTGGTCACCCCGAGCAGGACTGCCTGCTCCTGTTCGGCGAACCCCTTGACCGTCGCCACCAGGTTCGGAATCAGGTCGGCACGGCGCTGATACTGGTTGACCACTTCCGACCAGCTCGACTTGATCGTCTCGTCGGTCACCTGCAGCGTGTTGTAACCGCAACCGCCTAACAAAAGCGCAGCGAAAAGAGGCAGTACAGTCAGCAGTCGGCGCATCGATCTCTCCTGAGGGCTGGGGCGGTGGGGGGCTGCAAACGGCTGACTGGCGGGTTAGGAACGTCCCTGCGGCGTAGATGGGGACGCCAACACGCCACGCAAGAGATGGCCGCACGCGAACACGCAAGACGTGAGCCCGCCGACATGCGGATGGAATCACGACTGGACGATACCCGCGTCCTCGCCGGCCGCCCACTCGCGTACCCGCGCCCGGGCAAAGCACAGGTCTTCCCAGGCTTTCGCCTTCTCGGCCAGGCTGCGCAGCAGGTAGGCCGGATGATAGGTGACGATCAGCGGCGTATCCCGGTAACGGAATACCTTGCCGCGCATGCTGGCGATCGACTGCTCCTTGCCGAGCAGGGTCACCGCTGCGGTCTTGCCCAGCGCGATGATCACCTTCGGACGAACCAGTTCGATCTGCCGGTGCAGGTAGGGCTCGCAGGATGCGACCTCGGCGGCAGTCGGCACCCGGTTGTCCGGCGGGCGGCACTTGACGATGTTGGCGATGAACACATCTTCGCCGCGCTTCATGCCCATCGCCGCGAGCATGTTGTCCAGCAACCGGCCGGACTGGCCGACGAACGGCTCGCCGCGGGCATCTTCCTCCGCCCCCGGGCCTTCACCGACCAGCAGCCACGACGCGCGCCGGTCGCCGACGCCGAACACAGTGCAGTTACGGCTCTTGGCCAACCCGCACACGGTGCACCCGGCGACCGTCTCGGCGAGCAGCGGCCAGTCCATGCGCATCACGCCGGCGATCCGGTCGGCGCTGGTCGTGGTCACCGGTGCGGTCGTGGTCGCGGTCGTGGTCGTGGGTGCGGCCGTGGTCGTGGGTGCGGTCGTGGTCGCCGGTGCGGGTGCCGGTGCCGATGCGGCTGCTGGTTCGAGCGCCAGTGCGGGCGCGTTCGCTAAGGTGGCTGCAGCCACTACCTCAGGCGGAAGCGATCGCAGGCGCCAGCGCGACCCCAGCCCCATCTCGTCCAGAATCTGGCTGCGGCGCTTGCTCATCGGCTGGCAGTCACTGGCATCATCGCGGGAAATCGGTCATGGCGGGCAACGGTCACAAGGCCAACGACAATACCCAGGCGTCCTCGCGTCCGTCAGCGGCCGGGTAGTACCCCTTGCGCAGACCGACCTGGCGAAAGCCGACATCCTCGTACAGCGCGATGCCCGCTTCGTTCGACGGGCGCACTTCGAGAAACAGCGTCGCCGTCCGGGCAAGCCTGGCCTCGTGGATCGTCGCCAGCAGCAACTGGCGGCCGAAACCGCGTCGCTGCCAGTCATGGGCTATCGACAGGTTGAGCAGGTGTGCTTCGCCCGGGCCGAGCATCATCACCCGGTAACCGACCAGATGGCGATCGAACTCGAGCACCGTCGTCGGATAGCCGGCGACCATCGCGTCGCGGAAGTTGCCTTCGGTCCACGGGAACTCATAGATGCGCCGCTCGATCTCCATCACGCGCGGCAGGTCGCGCGCAGACATGTCGCGGGTCTGCGGACGGATATCCCAGCGGGCACTCAAGGTGTAGATCGCCGCAGGCGCGGGAAACGCATCACCGGACCCCTGCCAGCGCCAGTGCCACAGCGCTGCGCTGCGCCGCCTGCTCTGTGGCATCGAGTGCGACCTTGTTGCGAACATAGCGTGGCGCGGCCAGATCGGGCGCGATCGCTTCGCCCGCGGCGAACGCGATCGCAGCAAGCTGCGCGACCTGATACGCATGTGGCCGCACATCGGGCCGCAGTCCAGCCAGAGGCTTGATCGATGCGTCCAGCCTGCACAGTTCTTCGATGCGCATCTGCAACGCGTCTGCGTAAACCGCGAAGCCGTTGCCGCAGCCGATCCAGCCTGCACCGCGTGGCAGGCAGACTGCAGCCGGCTGCGCGACTGCGGCCTCGATCAGACAGTGCGGGCGTCCGGTTGGCGCGTCGGTTGCGTGGCTGGTTGCGTGGCTGGTTGCGGGGTCGATTGCAGCGTCGGCCGCGCGTTCGAACGCCGCGAAATAGATCTCGCCCATGCGCGCGTCGAGACAGGCGATCACCCGGGGCTCGCCGCAAGCCAGCGCCATCGATTCGAGTGAACCCACCGGCAGCAGCGGCCGGTCGATGCCAAACGCCAGCCCCTGGGCCACGCCGCAGGCGACACGCAACCCGGTAAACGAGCCCGGGCCGGACCCGAAGGCAATGGCATCCAGCGCCGCGAGCCGGACACCTGCCTCGGCCAGCAGGCCGTCGATCATCGGCAGCAGGACCTGGGAATTCGACAGACGGGACTGAGGGGACAGCCTGGCCGTGTCCGGCACCGCCGCCGCAGCGCCGGTGTCGAACTCGCGCGCGAGCACCTCGGCGCCGCGGATCAGGGCGACCGAGCACAGGTCGGTAGTGGTGTCTAGGGCGAGTATCAGCATGGCATCCGGCGCCCGCTGATTCTACCGTAGCGACCGCAACCCGCCCGCCCGCTCAGCGCCGGTAGAGCTCGCGCCGCGCGTCGTTGAGATCACGGCGCAGGTTTCGCCGCTCATCCGGGGTCATCTGCTCGCGCCGCTCCATGAACTCCCTGCGCTGCTGCGACCGCTCTTCGCGCCGGTCCGGGCGCGCATCTTCGCGCCGGTCGGGCCGGTAGTCCGGCCGGTGGTCCTGGGAGCGCTCCTGCGGGAAGCGGCCGGGTTCGTGGCGCGGCTGGGCCAGCACGTCGGCGATCGGCGCCAGCAGCAGGCAAAGCAGTGCCGCGCAGGCCGCCTTGCAGGCCACCGCCAGCGCACGCCGTCGGGGCGCCCGGCCTGCCGGGCTCGCAGCCGGAACCGACCCGGAATCGGACCGTGGATTGAACCGCCGATTGAACCCGAAATCCATCTTCGCCCTTGAACGAAAACGAAAACGACAACGACAACGACAACGACAACGACAACGACAACAACGGGAGCGCCTCTCCCGGTGCCTTGATCGTAAAGCGAGGGCAGTCTGAACCCAAGCGCCTGAGGGGGCTCCTTTGTAACCAAATGTAGCTCCGGCGAGCGGGCATCGAGAACTGTTACTACTGCGCTGGTACACAGCCACACGGCAGGCCGGGTCGGCGCTACGATCGGTGCATGGAGAAAGCGATCAAGACAAGACTGCTGGTGGTCGACGACGATGTCCGGCTGCGCGAGCTGCTCAACCGCTACCTGACCGAACAGGGCTTCCAGGTGATTGCGGTCGCCGACGCGCAGGCGATGGACAAGGCGCTCGCCCGCAACGTGATCGACCTGGTGGTGCTCGATCTGATGCTGCCCGGCGAAGACGGCCTGTCCATCTGCCGCCGCCTGCGCGCAACGACGCCGGCCCTGCCGATCGTCATGCTCACCGCCAAGGGCGACGAGATCGACCGGATCGTCGGCCTGGAGATGGGCGCCGACGACTACCTGCCGAAACCGTTCAGTCCACGCGAACTGGTGGCCCGGGTCAACGCGGTGCTGCGTCGGCGCGGACCGGCCGCGCCCCCGGGCTCGCCTGACCCGGCGGCAGCGAGTGTAGTCGTAGTGTTCGGCGAGTTCTCGCTCAGCCTGGGCACGCGCACCCTGACCCGGGCTGACAAGCCGGTAGCGTTGACGACCGGCGAGTTCTCGCTGCTCAAGGTGCTGGCCTCGAATCCGCGCACCCCGCTGTCGCGCGACAAGCTGATGGAACTGGCGCGTGGACGGGAACTCGAGCCGTTCGACCGCAGCATCGACGTGCAGGTATCGCGCCTGCGCAAGCTGATCGAGGCCGATCCAGCCACCCCCCGCTTCATCCAGACGGTATGGGGCTTCGGCTACGTATTCGTGCCGGATGCGCCGGGCGGATGAGCCGCCGATGACCCTGTGGCCGCGCTCCCTGCTGTGGCGCACGGTCGCACTGCTGGTGCCGCTGCTGGTGGTCTCGCAGCTTGCCTGGTTCGGCATCCTGTCGCTGTCGGAGCGCGAGCCGCGCGCGCGCCAGATTTCGGAACGGGTGGCGAGCGTGGTCAACCTGACCCGGGCCGCGCTGGTCGGCTCACGTCCGGAGCGCCGGCGCGAACTGCTGATCGAACTCAACGAGTCCGAGGGCATCCGCGTCTACCCGGACGACGAGAGCCTGCCGCCAGGCACACTTGCCTCCGGCCCGATCATCCAGTATGTGGTGGCGGAGCTGAAGCGCCGGCTGGGCGCCGACACCGTGGTGTACAACGCGCGCGGCGACGAGCGCGGCCTGTGGGTGAGCTTCAGGATAGACGAGGATCTGTTCTGGGTCGCACTGCCGCCGCCTCGGGAGCGCCGTCCGTTTCCATGGGCCTGGTTTGCCTGGGGGCTGCTGGTGCTCGGTCTGTCGATCGTCGGCGCCTACCTGATCGTGTACCGGATCACCCGTCCGCTGCGTGCCGCGATTCCGGCCGCGGCCGCGATCGGACGCGGCGAGTTGCCTCCGCTCCTGGCCGAGACCGGCCCGGAAGAAGTCGCTGCCCTGGGCCAGGCGTTCAACGAGATGGCGCGCGACATACGCCGGCTGGACGATGATCGAAAGCTGCTGCTGGCCGGCATTTCGCACGATCTGCGCACCCCGCTCGCCCGCCTTCGCCTGGGCGTGGAGATGCTGCCGGTCGCCGCCGACGACGCCCTGGCGGCCGGGATGGTGCAGGACATCGAGGACATGGACGCGATCATCGACCAGTTCCTCGCCTATGCGCGCGAAGGGCACAACGAGGAGGCGGTGGTCGAGTCGGACGCGAACGAACTGGTGCGCGCGCTGGTCGCCCGCTTCGACCGACAGACCCACGCGATACAGGTCGCCCTGACCGCCCTGCCGCCGCTGCGCCTGCGCCCGCTGTCGTTCCAGCGCATGCTGGGCAACCTGATCGAGAACGCGCTGCGCCACTCGTCCGGCACGGTGGACAGCGCCAGCCCGCTGCACGACCTGCACGCTGATCCTGCGGTGCGGGTGCGCAGCGGCGTGGCTGGTTCGCACACCGTATTCTTCGAAGTACTGGACCGCGGGCCGGGCATCCCTGCCGCTGACCGTGCGCGTGTCCTGCAACCCTTCCAACGCCTGGACCAGGCACGCACCGACAAGGGCTCGGGACTCGGCCTGGCGATCGTCGACCGTATCGCGCGCCTGCATGGCGGCCAGGTGCTGCTGGGCGACCGCGAGGGCGGTGGCCTTCAGGCGCGGGTCGAACTGCCGATATCCTGAGCAGCCGGCAGCGCTGATGTTGCGTCGCACTCGCGCCGCCGCCGGCCATGACGCGAGAAAACCGGTTGCGAAGCGCCGAGACCGGGAGTAATAATTTCACCCGCAGTGAACAACCGACGGAGGTAGCTCGATGAGTGTGACCTGGGTCCTGGTTGCGAACGCAAGCGCCGCTTGCCTGTACATCAACGAAGGCCCGCGCAAGGGCCTGCGCAAGATTCGCGATTTCTCCCATGCCCGGAGTCGAGCCAAGCTCGCTGAGCTGATCACCGATCAGCCCGGCGCGGGACGCAGCGCTGGCCTCCCGCGTCGCGCTTCCTACCCGCCCGCGAACGACCCCAAGCAGCTCGAGGCGGATCGTTTCGCCGGCGAGCTTAACGAGGCGCTCGAGACCGGGCGCAAGCAGCGTGAGTATCAGCGCCTGATTCTGGTGGCCGCGCCCCAGTTCATGGGGCGACTGAAGCGCCGCTTCGGCGCACCGCTGCAGAGGCTGGTCACAGACTCGTTCGAGAAGGACTACACCAAGTCCGACCCGCGCAACCTTACCCGGAAGCTGGAAGGATGCATCTTTCTGTAGATTTTGCTCTCAGAGGTCGACCACTAACCCAAAACTAATTGGCCATGCGCAACCGAGGTTTCTCCGGTATGTCGTATCCAGCCATCAGTCCATCGACCACGCCATGGAACTCATCCCAAGGCGTCTCGCGAAAATTGTGATTCCGAACGATAAATGAAGCTCCAGCATAAAACTTCTCGTATTGCTGATGACGACCTGCGAACTCTGAGCCAACCAGATCCCAAGCGAGCTTGAACAGCTTCATTCGCGCAGTCGCGCCCATCTGTGGCGTTTGCCAGTACTGCTCGAAGCGCTTTCCCAGTTGCTCATCCTCCAACACTGAAATGTCGGCCGGCATCTGGAACACTCCACCACCACACAGTTCGCGAAGGGCATCGATGATCTGGGAGTGATTCTCGGTGCACCAGTTGAGGCCCGCGTACATGTATCGGCGATTGTACGTAAGGTGCCCGGCAGGCCAATCTTCGGCGTCCTGAATCTGACCCGCGATCACGCCACCCAGCGTCGCCTCCAGTGCGGCCAATCGGCCCAGCGTCTCACGTACGGCGGGAATCTGGTCAGCCCCCGAAGCCTGGGCGATGCGCGACGCGAGACCCACGAGAAGTCTCATCTTCGCGTGAAACCGAACGTTCGACTGGTGGTTCCCATAGCAATGCGCGGGTGTCTTGATGTAGATATCGCGCGCCAGCACCGCGTCGCCATGCACGAACACCTTATCCCAGGGCACTTTGACCTCGTCGCACATCACCATGCTGTCCGTCTCGTCGTACCGATACGCCAGCGGGCTATCGAACTCGACCTGCGCGTCGCGTTCCAACGGCTTGCGCGACCAGAGCGTCAGTCCTCGCGCGTTGCAGGGCACGACGCAGGTGACTGCCTCGGCGACCTGCGTGGGCGCCAGCGGAATCAGATTGCCGATCCAGATCTCATTGGCGAACACTGCTCCGGTGGCAAGCATCTTCATCCCCGAGATGACCAGCCCGTCGTCTTCTTCCCGCACCACGCGCAGCGTCGGGCTGGGAACGTTCGCCTTGTCGTAGAACTCGGGGTTACGCGCTGCCTGCGGCGGTATCACTGCGTAGCATGCGTAGATGTCGTTCCTTCGCATGTGTTCGTAGTACCTCGTGAGGTTGTCGGCGTACCGTCCGAAAAGCTCCGGTGAAGTCGACATCCCCGTCACAAAGCTCGCAACATGATCGGGAGAGCGGCCCAGCAGACCGTAGCTCAGGTTGGCGATCCTGCGATGCAGCGCGGTCCGTTTCTCCAGGTCCTGCCGGGAACGTGCTCGCAGGAAGTACGCGCTGAAGCGCTCACCGTCTTCGACGAAGCTCGAGTCGTCGATGTTCTCCGGCGCGGCTTTCATGTCGTAGATCGCGGCAATGCTGCGCGCTGCATTGCGAAACGCCGGGTGGGAGGTCACGTCCGTCACCTTCTCCGAACCAATGTAGACGACCCGTCCGTCCCGCAATGACTCCAGATGCTCGCTGCCGGTCTTCAACATGGTCCAGCTCCTTCGATGTGCCTGCCAGACCGGAAATGAAGTCTGTTCGACTTGTGGTCACCGCCCCGCCCGGATTGGCAGGGGCACTACTTCCCGCCGCTGGTCTCGTAATAGTGAATCTCGTAAAGCAGGCAGCCCGCCACTGAAGAAAACGGGCCGTGGTGAACGCCCGGCGGACGACATGCGTAGGTGAACGCCTGTGAAGCCTGGCCGCCTTGACCCTTTTCGTCACAGCCAACGACGAGATCGCCCTGGAACAGAAAGACTTCCTCCCAGTGGTCGTGCACGAAGGGAACCGTGGAGAAGGCCCCGGGCGCCAGCCGCAGCAGCCGAGTTCGACTCCCGCGCTTGGCAGTCTCGTCGATATCGGATGCGAGGATGAGCTGGTTGAATCCACGGGGATAACCGGGCGGCACTTCCCAGCGCGGATCTTTCAGGTCCACGCTCACGAACTCGAGATGCTGTTTGAGATCCATCGCGACTCCACAAAAGAGTGTGTTCAGGCTGCCCGAGCCGCCGCCTGCGCGACAAGGAACTCGGACAGGGCAAGCCCCTTTTCGCCGTTCGTGACCAGGTCCCGCACCATTGCTGACAGGGCCTCGAATCGACGTTTGTCGATCCCACCGAACAAAACGTCATTCACTTGTCGCTGAAACGGCGCGAGCGAGCGCACCAGCGCTTCGCCAGATGGCGACACTACGAGCAGGACTCGGCGTCCGTCGGCTGGGTCAGTGCGTTTCTTTATCAGGTCGCGCTCGGCAAGTTTGCCGGTAGCCATGGTGGCGAAAGCTCCACTGCGGTGCAGCCGCGCGGCCAACTGACCCACGCTTATCCCTTCTGCGCCGCCGAATTGGCGCACGATCATGAGGACCTCGTACTGCACACCCGTCAGACCGATCAACGCGCCGAAGCCGTCGCGGCAAGCGACGATGTGATGGGCATAGGCCGTCAGGTTGTGAATGAGTTCGCGAAAAGCCGCATCGGAGCCTTCGTCCAACAGTGCCGGGCGCGACACGGTGCGCAGATCCGTCCGACGTGTTTTCTGGATGGGAAGCATAGGCAAATCGTAGAGGTCGGGATTCGCTTTGTCAAGTTAGCTAACTTGATTAGCTAACTTGCTTGCTTGCCGCATGGCACGAATCACGGTATAAAACCCGTGATGTCGGGCGGTTATCTCCCGCGCATGTGTCGGGCGATTATGTCGGGCGGACATCCGGGTCTTCAGGCAGGTTCTCGAATCGCGAGGTGAGGGATGAAGCGCGTATCAACACTTTCGGCCGTCATGCTTTGCTTGGTGATCGGACCCAAGGCCTATGCCCAAGCTGTTGATTGGCCAGTCAAACCGATCCGGATCGTCGTCCCTTTCGCGCCGGGCGGAAACACCGACACCGTGACGAGAATGACCGCGCAAGGTCTGCAGCCGCTGCTAGGCCAGCAGATGATCGTCGAGAACCGAAGCGGTGCCGGCGGCGTTATCGCCATGGAGTACGTCGCGAAATCTGCGCCCGACGGCTACACGTTGCTGATGTCCTCGACGGGGCCGCACGTGATATCGCCGAGCCTGGTCGCCAAACTACCCTACGATCCGATCAAGGACATCGCACCGATCAGCAACGTCAGCAGCAACGCCCTTGTGCTGCTGGTTCATCCTTCATTGCCTGTCCGCACGGCAAAGGAGCTAATCGCACTTGCCAAGCGCATGCCGGGCCAGTTGACCTATGGCTCAGCCGGCGTCGGCGGAACCACTCATCTCTCTGGAGAAATGTTTGGCTCAATGGCTGGCGTGAAACTCGTGCATGTCCCGTTTCGCGGGGGCGCACCCGCAACCGCGGCTGCGCTGGGCGGCGAAGTCGCGATGACCTTCGCCAATCTGTCCGATGCATTGCCCCAGATCAAGGCGGGCAAGCTGCGCCCGCTTGGTGTTACAAGCGCGACTCGGCAGCCGCAATTGCCCGACCTGCCGACCATTGGTGAAGCGGCATTGCCGGGATACGAGTGCATCGTCTGGAACGGCCTGGTTGCGCCAGGTGCCACCTCGCCCGAGATCATCAATCGACTGGCAAGTGCAGTGCAGAAGGTCGTGCGCGAGCCTGCGTTCCGGACGCGATTGACCGAGATCGGCTCTGTGGCGATCGGAGATACGCCCGAACAGTTCCGGACCTTCATAAACAAGGAGATGGCTCGCTGGGCCAAGGTCGTCAAGGACTCCGGCGCGAAAGCCGAGTAGAGGCAACCGCGCAATCGTCCATGAGCCATTGGCCCAGTTGAAGCGACAACGACGTGATGGCAGAACTACCAGCAGTGATCGATACACGATTTCGCTCGGCGCTTCGCCGACTTGCTGCTGCAGGTCGTATCGAAGTGTTTGGCGGACCCGCCGATATCGAGTACGAGATCGCCAGTATTCTCAAGAAGCGCGATGGAGGCAAAGCCATCCTGTTCCCCGAAGTCAAGGGGCACCACATGCCAATCATCGGGAATCTGCTCGCTTCTCAGGCGAACTGCGAAGCCGCGTTCGGGTTGGACTTCTGGGGAATTAGGCAACTGGTGGGCCGCGCGATCGCGAATCCGATCGACCCACTCGTTCAGCCCAAAGCCCCGTGGCACGAGAACGTGTTCACCAGCGACATCGATGTGGGCAGACAGTTGCCTGCCCTTCGGCACGCCGAAAGTGACCCGGCGCGTTTCATCACTGCCGGCGTAGTTATCGTACGAGACCCTGACTCCGGCATTTATAACGCGTCCTACCATCGGCTTCAGTTGTCGGGCTTGAATCGCATGGCGGTGCGGATGGACTACGGGCGCCACCTGCGCCTGGCCTTCGAGCGTGCACAGAAGCGCGGTGAAGACCTTCCGATTGCGGTATGTATAGGCACCGATCTGTCTGTCTTGTACACGGCCGCAACGATGGGCTCGCAGATGCCCGAAGGCGCCGACGAGCTCAGGGTTGCCGGCGGCCTGATGGGCGCGCCTTTGCCGGTCTGCCGCGGCCTGACTCAGGACCTGCTCATCCCTGCCGAATCCGAGATCGTTCTCGAGGGCGTGATGCGACACGACCAGAGCGTTCATGAAGGTCCGTTCGGCGAGTTTGTCGGGTTCATGTCGAACGATGGCCCTGCACCTGTTTTCGACGTCACGTCGCTCGCGTATCGCAATTCCCCGATGTACTTTGCGATCAACGGCTATGGCCGGGAAACCGTGATGTTGCGCAAATATGTGCTCGAAGCGAGCCTGCTGAAGGTGCTGCAGGCGGCAACGCCCGTGGTCACGGACGTAGAGATGACCGCCGGCGGGCTGCATCGCTTTCACGCTGTTCTGAGCATCAACAAGCAGTCTGCGCAGCATGACGGTCTGCAACGAAACGCAATCCTCGCTTCATTCGGTGCACTCAAGGATCTGGATATGGTCATTGCGGTGGATGGCGATATCGACATCCATGACCCTGCCGATGTCGAGTACGCATTGGCGACGCGCATGGAAGCGTCCCAGGATCTGATCGTGATTCCAGGCGCGCGAGGGCACGAGTACGTTCGCAAGGGACGCGATGGCATTCGAGCCAAGCTTGGTATCGACGCAACAGTGCCTTTCGCCCAGAAGGAGCGCTTCGCGCGCGTGAAGTTCAAGGACGTGTCATTCGATGCGCAGCGCTTCTCGGCCGATGCTCATCGCCATGTGTCATGGCTTGGCGACTGAACTGTTCGCGGAGATCGCGCTTTAATGTGGAGACCTGAACATGGCCGGAAAAGTAAACTATATCTTCACCGTCAGCATGGATGTCGATGCAGACAAGGAGGCGCTGTTGAACGATGTGTACGACACCGAGCACATCCCGCTGATCCTGAAGGTTCCCGGTGTGGTTTCAGCGAAGCGCTACAAGGTGAGCCCGCTCACCTTGATTCTCGGCGGCGAGGAAAGAACCATAGTCATGGACGGTGAGCCCGCGTACATGGCGGTCTACGAATTGGAGAGCGCCGAAGTGCTGGTCAGCGAAGGGTGGGCGAAGGCCGTGGACGCAGGTCGTTGGCCGACGCAGGTCCGTCCGTACACCAAGAACCGCCGGCATGTCCTTAGAAGGATGATAGGCTGAGGCAATAGTCTTAAGGCACCACCAGTGTCAATTGGTGGTTTGTTGCCCGTTCTGTTGACCTTGCCAGGGCTTCCTGGAGCTTCCAATGCTGCTATCTTCTCGTCCCATGACGCATGCCTTTATCGTCTGAGTGTCGTCTGAGTCGCCGATTAACACTCTCTTGTCGTATCGTCGGCTATCGCGTGCGCTGCGGACTCACCGGCTAAGTTCCAGCGTCGCACCAACGGTGGCGGTCCGGCCCGGCGCCGGCTCGTAGAAGCGCCGGTTGGTCTCGCCGACGATCACCGAGCCGAGATACTCGCGACCGGTGATGTTGTCGACACGCACGAAGCCGTT
>JBBRCD010000111.1:0-14364 GCA_038205245.1 Burkholderiales bacterium | reverse complement strand
ACGTTGATGCAAAACGTTTTGGGTATTACGATCCATGGTGGCTGGCTTTCGGAAAGATGGTTTGGAAGCTTCGTAACAACCATCCTATCAATCCCTGGGTCAGCCACCTCCCTTTCTCTTCAAATTCAACCGCTTACGCCTATCACCTCAACGGTGCGGCGCTTAAGTAAGTGCCATTCCCCTTAAGGAGGGAGGCATCCATAGCATCTATTCACCTCGCGGGCTTCAACTAAAAACGAATGTGGAGTTCACCCAGGCGACAAGCTCGCAAGCTCCTTCAACAACGCGTCCGAAACTTCGACACCGCATTGCTCGCTGCGTTGTCGAGCCTCATGACGGCGGTCGGAAGGCAGACGGACGCCTTGCTTGCGCGCCTCTGAGAAGAAGCGCTCTCCCTGTTCATGCCAGTCATGCACCAGGCCCGAGGTAAAGACCTCGGGGCTCATCGCGATCAAGAGCTCCCCGCCCAGCGGCGGGCCCCCGTCAGCATTGTCGAGCGCGGCGGCCGCGCGGCTGGTCGGCTCACCGATCAAGGGCCCCGCGATCAACTCGACCATCATCGACAGGGCCGATCCCTTGTAGCCACCGAACGGCAGCAGCGCGCCCGCCAGGGCCTGCTCCGGTTCCAGCGTGGGCTCGCCCGCAGCATCGATGCCCCAGCCCGGTGGCAGCGGCTTCCCGGCACGGCCCATCAGCTCGATTTCGCCTCGGGCCACCGCGCTGGTGGCAAAGTCGAAGATGAAGGAACGTGCGCCGACTCGGGGCCAGCCGAATGCGATGGGGTTCGTTCCCATTAGGCGGCGGTTTCCGCCATGCGGTGCGACGATGCATTGGCCAACTGTGAAAGCCCAGCAGGCCAAGCCTGCATCGACGATGGGGTCGAGGTCGTGCCAGAGCGCCGAGAAGTGATAGCAGTGGGTCAGCGCGAGCGCGGCGATGCCGTTGTTCTTGGCTGCTTCAATGAGTGCGGGCACGCCGATGGCATGGGCCGCAGGGGCAAATCCGTTCTGGCCATCGACACGCGAGAAGCTGCCCGCCACTCGTTCGAGCCGCGGTTGGGCCCCGGCGCTGACCCTGCCGCTGCGGATGCTGCCGACATAGCCGATCAATCGGTACAGACCATGCGAGCGGCACTCCGACGCTTCGCTGGCGGCCATGGCCCGAGCGATGGGGCCGGCCTGATGATCGGCCAGGCCGTTGGCACGCAGCACGCGCATCGCGAAGGCCTCGACCTCGGCGAGGCGCATCAGCGTACTGGGCTTGGCCGCCACAACGCAGGTCCTACTCGATCACGCAGGCGGGTCTGCCCAGAACATCCAAGTGCGGCGAGATCCCAAGGCCTGGCGCGTCCGAGGCGGTCATGAAGCCGTTGACGCGCTGCGGTGCGCCTGCGGCTATCGAAACCGTGCCGTAACTGTTGAAGTCCGTGGCGGAGAAGCAGAACTCTTCCGGCGTCGACAGCGCAAGGTGGGCGATGGTGGCCGTGACGATGTCGCCGCCCCAGGTGTCTTCGATCGTCATCGGCGTGCCGCTGGCCACGCAGATATCCCGCATCAGGCGTGCCTTGGTCAGGCCACCGACCTTGCTGATCTTCAGGTTGATGATGTCCATCGCATCGTCGGCCAGGGCCTTCATCAAGCTGCCGATGTCGCCGATCACCTCGTCCAGCACGAAGGGGCGCACGGTGCGTCGGCGGACCGAAAGGCATTCTTCGTAGGTGGCGCAGGGTTGCTCGATGTAGACATCCACATCGGCCACTGCGGCCGCGATGCGCGCGGCCTCGGCGCGCGTCCAGCCGGTGTTGGCGTCAGCGACCAGGATGTCGCCGGCATCGAGGATCGCCCTTGTCTCCTTAATGCGCAGGATGTCGGTGTCGGCGTTGCCACCCACCTTGAGCTGGAACTTGGTGTAGCCCTCTCGTCTGTAACCCGCGATCTTGGCGGCCATGGCCTGCGGTGACTCTTGCGAGATGGCGCGGTACAGCGCAATCTTTTCCTGCGCGGCGCCGCCCAGCAGCTTGTAGACCGGCATCCCCGTCACCTTGCCCAGAATGTCCCAGCAGGCAATGTCGATCGGCGCCTTGACGTAGGGATGGCCACGCAGAACCGCGTCCATGTGGCGGTTGATGTTGCCGAGATCGCGGGGATCGAGGCCGATCATCTTGGGGCCCAGTTCGGCCAGCCCCGAACGCACGCCCAGCGCATAGGCCGGCAGATAGGCCGAGCCGAGGGGGCAGCACTCCGCATAGCCAGTCACGCCGGCGTCGGTCTCGACGGCGACGACCGTGGAGTCGAACACGTCGACGAAATTGCCGTTGGACCAGCTGTACCGGCCCTCGCGCAACGGCAGATCGATCTGCCAATACTTGATGCCCGTGATCTTCATTGCTTCGCCCAGGCCGCATACCAGGTCTTGAAGAGACGGAGCTGGTTTTTCGCAAACGTCTTTTGACTTTCCGACAGCGCGTCGGTCGGGTTGAAGTGCAGCTCGTACTCGGGATTGCCCTCGAGCAGCATCAGATACTTGTAGAACAGGACCAGATCGACGCCCTCGTCGAAGGTGGAGAGCACTTTCAACGCGGCTTCCAGTTCCTGCGCCTGCTGGCGCGCGGCGGTCTCACCCTTCGCGGCCTTCTGGCACAACGCTGCCAGATGCAGTACCTCTTTGGGCAACACATTGCCGATGCCGGTGATGGCACCCGTGGCACCGCAGTTGACGTAGCCGTGGAACACTTCCGTGTCCACGCCCACCATCAGGGTCAGCGCTTCCGAGCGGCCGGTGATGTGTTCGGCCGCGTAGCTCAGGGCCTGCGCGCTGCCGAATTCCTTGAAACCGACCAGATTCACGTACTCCTCGTGCAGTGAGAAGAACAGTTCGGCCTTGGTTTCGAAGCCGTAGTACGGGCTGTTGTAGATGACCGCCGGCAAGTCAACTGCGGCCTCCAATATTCCCGCGAAGTGGGCATGCTGTGCGGCGGCAGATGACCCGCGTGACAACACCCGCGGGATCACCATCAGGCCGGCAGCGCCCGTTTTCTTGGCATGCGCCGCCAGTGCCGCGGCCCGCATCGGGTTCTGCGCGCCGGTGCCGACGATGACCCGAAGGCCGGCTTTCACCAGCCCTTCCACGCCCGTCATTCGCTGCTCGTCGGTCAGCAGCGGCCAGTCGCCCATCGATCCGCAGTAGATGACGCCCGACATGCCGGCGGAGACCAGTTCCTTGCCCTTGCGGACGAGCGCATCGAAGTCGGGTGTGCGGTCTGCCTTGCAGGGCGTCATCAGCGCGGGCATGACGCCCGAAAACACGTTCTTGCTCATCATCAGCTCCCCTAGGTGATCGACGCACCGATCTTGCGCAGGCTGGTTATCACCGGCGCTTGCGGCAGCCAGATCTTGTCGAACGCGGCAATGATCGCTTCCGTATCGGCAACGGCCACTTGCCGAATGGGAATCGGTGCCTTCTTGAAGTTCTCGATCAAGTTCGGCTCGTTGGCGGCCAATCCATCGATCTGCTCATCCAGTGTCTCCTTGACCAGTTTGGTGATGAGATCCTTGTCGGCCGCCGAGAACGTCTGCCAGACGCGGCCGGACACGACTGCGGCGAAGGGCATGAAGACCGCATTCATCTGCAGGATGACCTTCGAGACCTTGTCGAAGCGCTGGTTCCAAGAGAACTCCAGATCGGCCTCGAGTCCATCGACCTGCCCGTTGGCCATGGCGTCGTACACCTGCGGCGTCGGGATCGGCGTCGGCGCCGCGCCCAGCAGTTGGTAGAAGTCGCGATACACCGGCGTCGGGTTGATACGCAGCTTCATGCCCTTGATGTCGGCCAGCGACTGCAGATCCTTGGACGAGAAAATCGCACGCATGCCGGTGATGCCCCAACCCAGGCCGATGGTGCCGGTGGTGCTGGGCAGCACGTCGAAGAGCTTGAGCACTTCGGGGTGACGCACGAACTTAGCCACGGCCGGGGTGGACCGCACCAGGTAGGGCGCGTTGATGGCCGCCAGATGCGGCACCCGCGAGCCTAGCTCGGCCGCCTGGATGAAGCCCATGTCCAGTGCACCGGACTGCAACTGCTGCATCATGGCCGACTCGTTGCCAAGCTGGCCCGAGTGGAACACGGTCATCGTGAGGCGGCTGTTGGTGGCGGCCTTGAGTTTTTCGCCTAGCACCAGTGCGGCCTTGTTCCAGGAATGGCCCACCGGGGTGATGAGGCCCAGGCGAAGCTCTTTGGTCTGGGCTAGCGAGAGGGAAGGTGCTGCCATCGGCAGCGAAGCACCAAGCGCAAGGATGTGGCGGCGGGACAGCGTCATGTCTGAATCTCCAGGGTTGTGAAAGGGTTCATTTCAAAAGGGCCAGCGAGAGGAACGGGTAGATCGACAGCAGCACGAGCAACACGCAGGCCACGCCAAAGAACGGCAGCGTAAGCATGAACATCCTGCCGGGCTTGGCGCCGGTGACCGCGGCCGCCACGAAGAAGCACAGCCCGACGGGCGGTGACAGCAGACCGAGCACCAGATTGATGACCACGACGACGCCGAAATGGCGCGGGTCGATTTGATAGATCTCGGTGGCTAAGGGCAGCAGGATGGGCACGACCATGATCAGGCCGGGAATGCCATCGATCACGGTGCCAATAATCAGCACGATGACATTGACCAGCAGCATGAAGGACACGGGATCCTTCGCCACAGTCTGGACCCACGCTGCGGTGGCATGCGGCACTTTGCCGTAGATAAGGATCCAGGACAAAACGGCCGCGGCGGCGACAAGGAACAGCACAACTGACGAGTAGATGCCGGCCCGCAACATCATCTCGGGCAGCCGCGAGAACTTGAACTGCTTCGTCCAGTATTTGCCCACAAGCGCTGCGGCGACAGCGCCGACTGCGGCGCTCTCCGTGGCAGTGGCCAGACCGCCGAGGATCGAGCCGATGATGACGACCGGGATCAGCATCGCCGGGACGGCCTTCAGGATCGTGACCAACCGTTCTTTTGGTGTTCGCTTACTCGCGCGCGGGTAAGTATAGAAACAGCCCAGCAGCGCAATCAAGGCGAAGAACAGCAGCGTGAGAATGATGCCGGGCAGGATGCCGGCGATGAGCATGTCGCTGACGGACACCTGCGCCAGAGCGCTGTAGACCACGAACATTACCGAGGGCGGAATGATCGGACCGAGCATGCCGCCATAGGCGGTCAAGCCAGCGGCAAAATCCTTGTCGTAGCCCTGCTTCTCCATCTCGGGCACCATGATCTGCGACATGATCGCCACCTGCGCCGTTGCGGAACCCAGGATGGACGCGACGAACATGCTGGCCAAAATATTCACGTAGGCCAGCCCCGCCCGCACCGAGCCGACGATGGCCAACGCCAGATCGACAATGCGCCGGGTAATGCCGCCGCCATTCATGATCTCGCCGATGAGGATGAACAGCGGAATGGCGATAAGGCCATAGCTGTCCACACCGCCGAACATCTGCAGTGGGTAGGTCTGGTAGAGCACCGGGTTGTTCAGCGAGACGATGAACGCGATCCCGGCGATGCATAAGCACAGGCCGATCGGCACGCCGATCAGCATCACCAGAATGAAAGCGGCGCCAGTCAACATGTCAGCTCAAGCCTTGCATGCCGGAGCGCAGAAACATAGCCTGGCTCACGCGAGGAACCAACTCGAGGTCCTCGAGCAGATTGGCAGTACTGTGGACTACCATAGAGAGTGCAAACACCGGCATTATCATGTACAGCGCCCACACTGGCCAATTGAGCGTCTGCGTACGTTCGGTGTAGATGAAGTTGAATGTCCTGGCGGCCAGTTCGCGCGCATCGAATCCCGCTCGAGCCATTCCTACCGGGTCCAGCCACAGTACGCAAAGCCACAGCAGCGCCAGGCCGAACAGCAGTACGACGGAGGTGGCCATCACCTTGGCGATGCGAACGCCGCGTGCAGATAAGCGTTCGGTCATCAGCGTGACCGTGAAATCGAGGCGCAGGCGGGTCATGGCGGAGGCGCCGACGAAACTCAGGAACACTACCGAATAGATCGCAGACTCGTCGACCCAGTAAAGAGGGATGCCTGTGTACCGCGTCACTACATTCAGCAGGATCAAGCCGGTCAGCAGGAACATGAAACCCGCGACTGCGAAGCGCTCGGCAGCCAGCAGTTTTGCCGAAAGCCACATGACGAGCCGCACGGGCACTGCGGGAGACTGCATGGCCATAGCGTGTTCCTTCATCGATGATCCCGATCCGATGGTCGCGGCGTTGCTAAAACGTGCACTTGCGGTAGTGCTTCGCAGTGGGGATTAGCAACCAATCGTAAGCAGTATATACTTTATACAATCCGCTTGTCAAGCCATGAAAACGTTCCTCGGTCATCGCACGCTGTCTGCCGCCATCGTCGAGCAATTGCGCAGCGACATCCTCGACGGCACTTACTCTGCCGGAGAACAGTTGCGCCAAGACGCACTGGCTACCACCTTCCAGGTCAGCCGTATTCCGGTGCGCGAAGCCCTGTTCCAGCTCGAAGCCGAAGGCCTAGTGCTGATCGAGCCGCACAAGGGTGCGATCGTGTCGTCATTTTCACTCGAAGAGATCGACGACATTTTCGATCTGCGCGTACTGCTGGAGCCGCGCATGCTGGCCCAGTCGGCGCCGCTGTTGACCCCGCAAGACATTGCCGAAGTCTCGACGCTGGGCGACCAGTTCAAGGGCGCCATTGCCGCGCAGGACATCGCGCAATGGGGGCAGTTGAACGCGCGTTATCACCTGGCCCTGTACCGCCACGCGCGACAGCCGCGCACGCTGGCCATCGTCACCTCGTTGCTGCAAACCAGCGACCGCTTCACGCGTCTGCAGATGAACCGCGCGGCAGCGCTGAGCCGGGCCGAGAGCGAACACCGCAAGTTGCTGCGCCTATGCCAGGAAGGCAAGGTGCCGCAGGCCTGCGACCACCTTGTGGCCCACATCGAGAAGGTGCGCCGGGACTTGCACGCACTGCTCAAGTGCGGCGCATATTCCAGCACCTTGCAGCGGAAGGCAGCCCCCTCAATCAATTCCAAGACCGCCTCATGACCAGGATTCTTCAGGACCATGTCGCCACCGTCACCGGGGCCGCATCCGACATGGGTGCCGCCACTGCGCGACGGCTCACCGAGGCCGGGGCGACTGTGCTCGGCGCCGACATCGCCAGCAATCCGCAGGTCACCCTCATCGGCGACGTTGCCGATTCTGCGTTCTGCGATGTTACGGTAGACAAGGCTGTCGCCCTCCACAGCCGCATCTACATCCTCGTCAACGCCGCTGGTGTTGTCATCCGCGCCGACGCGCCGGCCATCGACGACGATGCCTGTTACCAAGATCGCCGAGCGCGGCATCGCCCTGCTGCCGCAACACCGCCACCGTTTGCGGCGCACTCGGCGACATGCTGGCGCGCGAGTTCGTGGCGCTCCAGCGCAGCGATTACACTGATTACGCGCGCCAGGTCAGCGACTGGGAACTGCAGCGCCATTCGACCGCGTTCTGGGGAAGCCGAAATGCCCTCAGCATGACACGTACTGCACCTGCGCAAACCCGCTTCATCGACTCACGCACGGGCGGGGAGTCGACCCGATGTGTCATCAGCGGCGGTCCGGATCTTGGCGGAGGCGCGCTGTTCGAGCGACGGCAGCGTTTTCGCGACGAGCACGATGCGTGGCGCAAGGCTTCGGTCTGCGAGCCGCGCGGCTCGGATGTGGTGGTCGGCGCGCTGTTGTGCGCCCCGCTGGACGCGTCGAATGCATGCGGCGTGATCTTCTTCAGGAATTTCTCGAGTCGGTGCTTTGAGTTGGCGGCGGCAGCCCCGCCTCAGATCACGGCCGAGGACCTGCCGCTGCCGGCGCTCGCCGCGGATGAGTTGGCCTGCGACGTGCTGGTGATCGGCGCCGGCATCGTCGGCCTGGCCATCGCGATGCGCCTGCAGCAGGAAGGACGCCGGGTCACGTTGATCAATCGCACGGGGGTCGCGGCCGAGGCGAGCCGTGGCAACGCCGGCGCGTTCGCGTTTACCGACATCCTGCCGCTGGCCTCACCCGGCATGCTGCGCCGGGCGCCGTGCTGGCTGCTCGACTCGCTGGGCCCGCTGTCGATCGCCCCCGCGTATCTGCCGCGCATAGCCCCCTGGCTGTTCCATTTCTGGCGCGCGAGCTTCCCAGAGCGCGTCAAGGCCAGTGCAGCAGCGCAAGCGGCGCTGATGAACTTGTCGATAGGCGAAACCGATGCGCTGCTGGCCGCTGCCGGCGCGACCGACATGCTGCGCAGCGATGGCGTGCTGCATCTGTACGAAAGCGAGGCTGAACTCGTGGCCTCGCGACCCGGGTGGCAGGCCCGCGCCGACCACGGCATCGCCTTCACGCACCTGCACGGCGCGCAGGCGATCGCCGAGCTGCAGCCGGGGCTCTCTCCGGCGCTGGTCGCGGCCACTTTCCTGCCCGCCTGGAAGACGATCGCCGATACTTTGCTGTTGGCGCAGGCGCTCGTGCGCCGCTTCGTCGCGCTGGGTGGTCGCCTGCGCCGCGGCGAGGCGCTGGCGCTCGAGCCTTCTGCTGGCGGCATCGTCGTGCCGCTGGGGGGCTCACGGCGTATCACGGCGCAGCAGGTCGTGGTGGCTGCGGGCGCGTGGTCGCACCGTCTCGCTCGAACGCTGGGCGAGCGCATCCCGCTCGAAACCGAGCGCGGCTACAAGGCGACGCTGCCGGTGGCTGCCTTCGACCTGAAGCGCCAACTCCCCTTCGGCGGCCAGGGCTTCGTCGTTACACCGCTGGTCCGCGGCGTGCAGGTCGGCGGCGCGGTCGAGTTCACCGGCCTCGACGCGCCGCCCAACTTCGAGCGCGCGGCCGTGCTGCTGGCCAAAGCCAAAGCGCTTCATGCCGGTCCGGCCACAGCGGGTGGCACGCAGTGGATGGGTTTTCGCCTTTGCCTGCCCGACAGCTTGCCTGCCATCGGCGCTACCGCACGCGGCGCGCGTGGCCTACGCCTTCGGCCATGGTCAACTGGGCCTGACGCAGGCGGCCGCCACGGCGCGGCTGATGGCCGACATCGTGTTCGCGCGCCCCAGCGCCCTCGACCTTACGCCGTTCCGACCACGGCGGTTCACGCACGCAACCTGATTCCAGACAGGGGAGCCCTTCGATGAAAACCCAGCGCGTGATCTCGATCGTTCGCTGCCATGCCGAAGGCGAAGTCGGCGACGTGATCGTCGGCGGTGTGCTACCGCCGCCCGGGCGCACGATGTTCGAGCGCATGACCGCGATGCAGCGCGACCAGGACGGCTTGCGCCGCTTCTTGCTGTGCGAACCGCGCGGCAGCGTTGCTCGGCACATCAACCTGATCACGCCGCCCGCGCGCGACGATTGCGACATCGGCATGATCACGATGGAGCCGACCGAATTCGTGCCGATGTCGGGCTCGAACCTGATCTGCACAGTGACGGTCGCACTGGAGACCGGCATCCTAGCGATGCGCGAGCCCGAGACCATCGTCATGGTCGACACCGCCGCTGGGCCGGTGCGCGCGCGCGCCACCTGCCGCGACGGCAAGTGCGTTTCGGTAGCGTTCGCCAACGTGCCGAGCTTTGTCGACCGTCTGGACGCGACGTTGGAAATCGACGGCTTCGGCAGCGTGGTCGTCGACATCGCATACGGCGGCATGTGGTACGCGATCACTGACGCCACGCGACTCGGTTTCCGCATCGAGCCAGACGAAGCGCGTGAGCTTGCCGCCCTGGGCGAAAAGATCCGGCTGGCCGCGCGCGCGGCGCTGCGCGTCGTGCACCCCGAGAATGCGGACATCGCCGGGGTCAGCATCGTCCAGTTCGACCGGCCCTTCGCCGGCGCGGGACAAGTCACGCGCAACACCTGCATTGTGGCCCCCGGCCGCTCGGACCGCAGCCCGACCGGTACCGGCACCTGCGCGCGCATGGCGGTGCTGCATGCGCGCGGTGCCATGCAGGTCGGCGACACGATGGTCCATGAATCGATCATCGGCGCGCGCTTCACGGGCAGCATCGTCGGCACCACCACGGTGGCCGGCAGGCCTGCCATCCTGCCGACGATCGAAGGCCGGGCGTGGATCACGGGGCTGGGCAGCGAGATGCTCGATCCGACCGACCCCTACCCGACGGGCTATGTGCTTCCCGACACCTGGGGCGTCAGTGGCACGACCTCTCAGTAGGGCACCCGCAGTGCGCATGCGGCACGTCGGCGAAGCGCGGTTCGTTGGCCACGGCCAGGACGCCCTGTCGCTCCTTAGATTAGGGCGACGCTGATCAAGTCCACCGTCTCAGCTGGCAAGACGTTCTAGGCCGATGAAACAACAGACCCTCGCAGCCGCTAACGACCAGGGCGCCGGATTCGAACAGTTCCCTCGCGCGACGAAACGCGATGTGTTCCTGAGGACGATGAACGAGATCGTTCCGTGGAAGGCCCTTTGCTAAGTCATCGAGCCACTACCCCAAGGCGGGCAACGGCCGCCCGCCGGGGGGTCTGCAGCGCATGCTGAGCATGTACTTCGTGCAGGACTGGTTCAACCTGGCCGATGAGGCCTGCGAGTAGGCGCTGCTGGACAGCACTGCATTGCGTCGCTTCGTGGGCATCGACCTAGCCCGCGAGCGCGTGCCCGACAGCACGACGCTGTCGAAGTTTCGCCAGATGCTGCAGAAACACCAGTTAGCCGAGAAGCTGTTCGCCACCGTGGGCCTGGTGCTGCAGGCCCGCGGCCTGAAGGTGGGTGTCGGCGCCGATTGAATTTCGAATCCAGGCCCGAAAGACGGGGCGCCCATTGCGGCTCGGCTGTACAGAAGCGCCCAGGGCGCTACCACGGAAGCGGCCGCGCTCGTTCCCAAGAGCCTCATTAAATTGGCCCATTTAAGACATCCGAATGCACGCACCTGGTCCAGCGTATGGCGATGTTGGTTCCGGGGCAACATTCGGGGACGATCGCTTCCAAACCCAGCAGCATGTCATATTGGCACAGGGGGCCGGCCCAGCGCCGCCAGTTCTGACAAGGCGCTGGTAAACGTCTTCTTGTCGCGCAAACTGACCGGGGTGACAAATTGCTGAATCACCCGTGTTGGGACTTGTTCTGTGTGCTCCCGCCTGCAATAGTCCAGCAGCCAGGATTCCAGCCGAATCGCGTTGGCCAATTCGGGTGGCATCGCCAGTTCACCCAGAAACCGCCGCGATTCGGTCAGGTGCCATGCTGTCACGCGCGCCGCTGATTCCATCGCTTCCACATCAATCGGTCCAATACTGCCGGTGAAGACGTGGAACAGTGCCGCCAGTCGCACGGCGTTATCCGCGATTTTGCTGGCCACGTCCTTGACATCGTTCAGTTCACGTCCGGGCATCAACTCGACTTCAATCGCATCGTGAAACACAATCCACACCGCTTTGGCTTCGGGCGACAGCGTGAGCATGGCCGGGGTCAAAGCGCCGTCTTCGTTGATCGGCACCGGCCGATTCAAAATCGCAGTCAAGCGGCTATTAAAGGTAGCCAATGCGGGCCAGTTGTCTGGGGCTTCGGTAAAGAGCCTTGTCCCCTGCGTTGAGACCGGACACGAAACCAGAAACCGGGCCAGAAAGCCGCTGCCGCGTGCCAGCCCTTTGGTGGAATCAAAGAAGGTCCGAAGCGTGGCCTCCTGCACCTGCAAACTCATGGTCAAGCGTGCGCCGCGCACGGTGAAGCTCTCGGTGGATCGGCGCTCTACCGGCGCGGCAGTTCCATCCCACAACTGGTTCAGTGCGCTCATATTGCGCATGGCCGAATCTTTGCCCATGCCGTGACTGCCAAACACGACGCCAGCCTCATTGCTCAATATGCCGCCCGACGGCCATTGCTTGGCAAGTGAATAGCACAGGGCCTCGGGTGTGGCGTCGCCATAGATCAGCTTGGGTACTCGGGGCGGCACAGGTCGAACAGCATCAAGGTCATGAAGTTGCTGAATCTGCACAGCATTGGGCATGTTGTTTTTGGCCGCTGCCTTGATGGCCTCCTTGATGCCGCTGCGCTGGGCGTCCCACGCCTCCCGCTCGGATTCGTATGCCTTTACCAACGGTTTGGCTGCCTCCTGCGCCTGGGTTTCGTAGTCGCGTATCGCCTTGGTGAAATAGCCGTCACAACTCGACTTGCGCTCGCCCGAGTCGGCAACAGCCAGCAAGTACAAGCTGCACGGCCCAGTCAACTTTTCAGCGCGTGCAACGTCCGTATGCGCCTGAATCGCCAGCGACAACGCCCCCAGTGCCGACGTGGCGATCAGCGGTATCGGTGCCTTCACAAACCCGGCCACCTCCTCCACTGCGCACCGCACCGCCACGGGTAAGGCATCAAGCGGATATTCTTGCGGTGCAAGCTGCGCTATGAGTGGTTGCAGTTCTGGCCAGTCGTTTTGGCGTTCTGCTACAGCTACAGTCGCTAAAGTTGCTACACCAATGCATCGCTTTACCGCGTCCAGCCCCGAGATTTGGTGCAGGTCGTTGAAGTCTGTCGCTTTGTCTGGCCTGTGGTCTCCGAAGTCAGGCACTGCCAGATGGCCACCAATTGCCATCGCCGCCGACCGCGCCTTGGTCATGCCGGGATTGCCTTCGGTCTGGTCGTCGTCGTCAGCCGCCAGGATGATTTTCAAGTCGGGATACTTGGCACGTAGTGCTTTCGCCACTGGCTCTAGGTTGCCTGCATTGAACGCTACCGCCACCGCATCGCCCGTGGCCTCATAGATGGTCGCGCCGGTCGCGTAGCCCTCACAAATGATCAGCTTGCCCGTGGGTTTGCCGATTGCCAGATAGCAGCCCTTGATCCGGCCACCCGGCATAAACCGCTTGTCACCGTCGGGGGTGATGGTTTGCAGACTATGCAAATTGCCCGCCGTGTCCCGCATGGGGATCAGCAAGTTGTCGCCTTCTTGCCGGATGCCGTGGGCCTGCACACCCTTGGTGGTCAGATAGGCGTGCTCAGTGCAGTTGGCCGCATTCCCGAGCCGACTTGCAGCGTTAGCAGCCGCCGATTCATTGCGCTGCGTCTGATCACTGTCCCGCTGGACTTTCATCGCCTGCACGCGGCTCTGGTGGGCCTCTCGCTCAACAACCGTCATTTCGGTGGTGGACTTGCTGCACCAGTTCTGGGTCAAACCTTCGCGCCAGCAGCCGAATACACCCGCTGGCACACCGTCGCTGTGCAGTACGTACCAGCCGGCGATGTCCCGTTCGTAGTTGAAGGTTGAGGTTGGTGGTTGAAGCCGTCAGGTCCTACAGAATGTGGGTTCTGACATCAACAACCGCAAGCCAAGAAAGCTCAACCACCATGAAACAGTCTATAGCCAAACTGCGTGTCGCCAACAAATCAGACATCACCCGATCGACGGCGCAGCCCCTGTTTGCCGCCAACCCCGAGGCGGTCCTTCCTCTGCTGTCCATGATCGGACAAGCCCAGTTGTCCATCGATGACCTGCTGGGCCAACTCTCGCGCCAGTTCATCGAACAGCTCCTGGTCCTGTCGGCCCAGACGGTAGCTGGCTCCAAGCACCCAGGACGCCACGCCGGCCAGGTTCGCTGGCACGGCGCGCAAAGTGGTGTTGTCGCCGTGGGCCACTCCAAACTGCACGTCAAGCGCCCCAGGCTGCGTGCCAATGGCACCGAGGTGGCAGTGCCGGCCTACACGGCGCTGGCCACTGACGGCGACCTTTCCCGGCGCATTGCCGACATCCTGGTGTGCAACGTCAGCACGCGCAAATATGCGCGCGTGGTGCACCGCTGCGCCGATGAACTGGGCATCTCCAAGAGTGCGGTGTCGCGCCAGTTTGTCAAACAAAGTGCGCATGCCTTTGCGCAATTGATGAGCCGCGATTTGAGCCAGATCGATTTCGTGGCCGTGTATGCCGATGGCATCATCGTGGCTCGCCACCACATCATTGCCGCCGTGGGCGTGGATGCACAAGGCAAGAAGCACGTGCTCGGCCTGGCGCCCGGAAGCAGCGAGAACGCCAAGGTGGTCAAGGACTTGCTGGGCAGCCTGGCCCAGCGCGGCTTTGACCTCAACATCCCACGACTGTGGGTGATTGATGGCTCCAAGGCCCTGCGCTCGGGCATCGAGCAGATGTGCGGCAAGGATGCACGGGTGCAGCGTTGTCGCATCCACAAAATCAGGAACGTCACCGAGAGGTTGCCAAAGGACCGGGCCGAGCAGGTGCGCTGGCTGATGAAGCAGGCCTTCAAGCTCGACACCCTCAAGGGCAAGCAGCGGCTCAAGGAATTGGCCAGGGACCTCAAGGCACAACACCCCGATGCCGCCGCCAGTGTGCTCGAAGGCCTTGATGAAATGTTCACCATCACGGAGCT
>JBBRCD010000110.1:0-14460 GCA_038205245.1 Burkholderiales bacterium | reverse complement strand
CCCCAGACCAGCGGCAGCGCCGCCTCGAGATCAGCGACCAGGGCATCCACATAGCGCGCTTCCGGCGCGGCACCGCGCGACTCGTGCGAGTTGAAGTCGCAATAGGGGCACTTGCGCAGGCACCACGGAATATGGACGTAGAGCGCCAGTGGCGGCAGCGCGGCAAGCCGCCGCGCAGGGGTTAGGTGTATCGGCTGACTGACCATCACCTCGACAGCATAAAGCCTTCCGGACGCGATTGCTGCACCGCACATCGCGCGGTCCTGACGCGCAGGGCCTGGTCGGGGCGCGCAGCGGCCACCCCGGTCTCGGCATATCATTGCGCCCCCGCCTGCCCCACCGCCGCCGCGCCCATGCCAGCCTATGTCGAACAGGCCCTGACCCAGGGCGAGCGCATTGTCCATCTTGGCCGCACCAGCTGGTGGTCGCTGTTCTGGTGGCTGTTTTGGGGGGTGCTGCTGACGCCTCTCGTGGTCGGCCTGCTGCTGCTCGGCATCGCTTTCGTGAAGCAGCGCAGCACCGAACTGGCCGTCACCAACAAGCGGGTGATCACCAAGTTCGGGTTCATCCGGCGCGATACGGTCGAGCTGAACATCCAGAAGGTCGAGAGCGTTCAGGTGCAGCAGGGGTTCCTGGAACGGATACTCAACTTCGGCACCATCGTCATCGCCGGCGGCGGCACGCCCCAGGCCCCGATCCCCGGCATCAGCGAGCCGCTTGCCTTCCGCCGCGCCTTCCTCGAGGCGCAGGAGTTCGCATTGCGCGAACGATCCGCCCCCTGACTGATCAGGCGACCCCAGGAGCCCGCGATGGACCGCCCCGCCGACTACTACGAGCGTCAGTACAATAACCGGCTGATGATTCCGGATGCTGAGGCCTACACCGTCCGCGGCATCGCCCGCTCGGGCGCAGTGCGTGCCAGGCTGCGCAGTCATCTGGACGTTGCCTACGGTCCCTCGGCGCGCCAGCGCATCGACATCTTCCGGGCCGCACAACCGGATGCACCGATGCTGTCGTTCATTCATGGCGGCTACTGGCGCTCGCGCGACAAGACCGAGTTTTCCTACATCGCCGAGCCGTTCGTCGCCGCCGGCATCACCGTGGTCATGCCCGATTACGACCTGGCGCCAGCGGTGAGCGTCGAGACCATCGTCAAGCAGATGCTGGCCGCGCATGCATGGCTGTATCGACATGGCCGCGAGTACGGCGCGGATCCCTCGCGGCTGTTCGTCGCCGGGCATTCGGCCGGCGGACACCTGGCGGCAATGATGGCCGCCGCAAAATGGGAGGACTACACCGGTGACGGTCCAGGCACGGTTGGCGCACGCCTGCCGGCCAATCTGGTGAAGGGCGCCTGCGCACTGAGCGGGGTGTTCGACCTGATGCCGATCCTGCATTTCTCTTTCAACCAGGCGATCGGTCTGGATGCGGCAAGCGCGAAGGCGATGAGCCCGATCACCTATTCGCCGGTGCTGCCGGTGCCGGTCTACACCGCGGTCGGTGCCCTGGAGAGCGACGAGTTCAAGCGGCAGTGCCGGGTGCTCGCCGAGTACTGGCCGCACTGCGTGCGCGGTCACCTGGAAGTCGCCGGCAGCAATCACCTGGGTATGCCGGAAGCCCTTGCCGACCCGCGCAACCCGCTGTTCAGATCGGTGCGCGACCGGGTGCTCAACGGTTGAGCATGCTGCCTGCTGCCTGATGCCTAACGCCCGGAGGCTTTCGCTGCGCGGCTGTCGTTGATCAGGTCGAGCAGGCTCAGCCCGGACAACTGGCGGATGCCGCGCCCCAGCCACAGCAGCGTGACGATCATCATCACCATCGACGGAATGGCGATCACCGGGTAACTGAGCAGCGTGAGCCGTCCGAGTTCCTCGTTGAACGCGACGCTGCCGGCCGGGCTGGTGACGATCCAGCGTGCGAGGATGAAGTTCATCGTCGAGGAGAAGAAGAAGGTGCCGGCCACCAGCAGTGTGGCCACCTTGAGCCGCCGCTCGAACGCCTGCGTATTGCCGCGCGCGTCGAGTTGCTGCTGCACGCGCTCGACATTGAGCACCGCCGGGTTGTACAGGATCACCCGGATCAGCGGGTAGCGCGTCCAGGAGGACACCAGCACCGCCAGTCCGATCAGGCCGGGAATCGCCGCCTCCTTGACAGCGAGCCAGTGCGCATCCAGCTGCAGCAGACCGATGCCGCCGGTGAGCGCCACGCTGATCAGCCCGAGCAGCGCGAAGCCGTTGAACTTGCGCCGCGCCCAAAGATCCCACCCGCCCCACAGCAGCGGCAGCGACAGCGCGAGCAACAGTGCCGCCACCGTGCCCAGCCGATGATCCCCGCTCAACTTCATCAGGATGAGCGACGGCAGGATGATCGTGATCAGCACGTCTATCAGCGGATTGCGCGCGCTGTTGGCGTTCGTCGTGGTCGTTGAGTTGGTCTCGGCCATGGTTTTGGGAATGCATGATGCGACAGCGCGGCAGTGGCGGCGGCATTGCTGCCGCCAGCCTCACCCAAGCGTCGCGTCGGGTTACGGGCTGGCGCAGCTTACGACAAGTCGAGTGCCAACATGCTGATGCAGGCGCGCGCAGCCGGGGAGGCGTGTGACATCGCGGCTTGCATTTGACAGGCTTTATGGACTATCTTCCGGGATGCCGGGACCAATCTCGTTGTTTTTGCTTTGTTTTCTTTTTTCTTCATGTCCCGGTTGTGTTTCCTTGTTTCTTAGTTGTTCTTTAGTTGCGTTTTTGTTGTTCCTTCGTAACCTGAACACGGCTTCGATGCGCGCCTACGTACACAGCTTTTTCTGGTTCTTTTACGGCTTTCTGCCTCTGGCGGAAGGACGCGTACGGCGCTGCTGAAACGAACCGCACCCGATCCCGACCGCCAGGCTCAACCCCTGGCGGTTTTTTTTCGCCGGGGCAGCACCTGACCTGGACCCGCCTGCCTCACCCCGGAATGATGGAGAAACACCATGCCGCACAAGACCGATGACGTTCGCATCAAGGAGATCAAGGAACTGGCGCCGCCCGGCCATGTCGTGCGCGAGTTTCCGATCGATGACCGGGTGTCGGAGCTGGTGTTCCAGACGCGCGAGAAGGTGCACCGGATAGTGCACGGCATGGATGACCGGCTGGTGGTGATCATCGGTCCATGTTCGATCCATGATCCGCGCGCCGCGCTGGAGTACGCCGAGCGCCTGGCCCCGGAGCGCAAGCGTCTGGCCGGCGAACTCGAGGTGGTGATGCGCGTGTACTTCGAGAAGCCGCGCACCACGGTGGGCTGGAAGGGACTGATCAACGATCCAAAGCTCGATGGCACCTTCGAGATCAACGAAGGGCTGCGCGGGGCGCGCGAGCTGCTGCTCGAGATCAACCGGCGCGGCGTGCCTGCAGGCTGCGAGTTCCTCGACATGATCACGCCACAGTACATCGCCGATACGGTGAGCTGGGGCGCGATCGGCGCACGCACCACGGAGAGCCAGTCGCATCGTGAGCTGGCCTCCGGTCTGTCCTGCCCGGTCGGCTTCAAGAACGGTACCGACGGCACGGTGAAGATCGCGGTCGATGCGATCAAGGCGGCCGAGCGTCCGCATCATTTCCTGTCGGTGACCAAGGCCGGGCATTCGGCGATCGTGTCCACCGCCGGCAACGAGGACTGTCACATCATCCTGCGTGGCGGCAAGGCGCCGAACTACGACGCTGCCAGCGTCGATGCCGCCTGCGCCGAACTGGCGAAATCAGGCCTCGCGCAGCGGCTGATGATCGACACCAGCCACAGCAACAGCTCGAAGAAGCACGAGAACCAGATCCTGGTCGCGCATGATATCGCCGGCCAGATCAGCGGTGGCATCGATCGCATCATCGGCGTGATGATCGAGAGCCATCTGGTCGCCGGCCGCCAGGACCTGGTGCCGGGCAAGCCGCTGACCTACGGCCAGTCGATCACCGATGCCTGCATTGCCTGGGAAGACAGCGTGCCGGTGCTCGATGCGCTGGCCGCCGCGGTGCGCGAACGCCGGACGAAGCTGGCGAACTACAACGGCAAGTAATCGACTTGGAGTGAGCTCGCGGCCCGCACCGAGGCCGGTGCCAAGACAGCGCTCGCTCGTCCTGCCGTGAGAACGCGCGCTATCTAGGCGGCGATTTCTTCGCCGCTGCCGGGATTGCCCGTGGCGTATTGTCGGGAGCGCTTGCGCGGCTGCGCGCCACAGCAGTGAACTCCACCAGCGCCTCGATGCGCACCAGCCGGCGGTCGAGTTCTCGCATCTCGCCAGCGCTTCCCTTGACCTCGACGGCCAGAGCACTCACTTCACGGCTGAGCGCCTCCACCCGATCGGTCAGGCGGATCGCACCGGTGATCGCATCGATCATCCGGTCCATCCCACTCATCTCAGGCGACCTTCGCGGTACGCGAGCGGCGCACGGCTCGCCCGGCCGACGAAGTCGATACTACGGGCGATATCGAGCTCGAGACCGAAGCCACCGAGAACGTCTTTCGTGCCTCGGCGACGTCCCGTCTGGCCTGATCCAGAGACGCAGCCGCCCGCGCGGTCGAGACTTCGAGCGCCTTGACCAGACCCTCGATCAACGATTCCTGCTGCGCCATATCGGCGTCGTCGCTGGTTTCGAACCGGGCAACGGCGCGGCGCACCACCTCACCCATGCTGATACCCCGGCGTGAGGCCTGGCGGGCGAGATCGGTCTTCTCGCGAGCGTTAAGAACGACCAACAGGTTGTTAGAGGCGGGCATGAACGTCTCCAGTCAGAACGTCGAACTATTATATAGCACCTATATATCTGACTCAAGCGCCACCGGGACATTCGCTGCGGGCGGACCCGCGCCAGCCCGGGTGCCAGGCTTGTAGTCCGTTCGGACGATGCCCGCCCCGATGATGAAATCCGAAATGTCATTTCAGAATGGTATGGAAGGTGGGGCTTGGAGATCGTAAAATGGTGTCGAAAACCTGTGGTTTGGTTCTGCTGTTGAGTTGCGCTCATGGGTGTGCCATGGCATCGGCGATCGATACGTCTTCGAACAGCGGAGTGGGATAAACGATCTCGGGGAATAGCTCTGGCGGCACGTTGACTGTCGCCAGTCAGGGTGGCAGCAATAACCCGTCCACTGCCGCCGCCTCATGCTGTTCGATCGGCATCCGCATCGGCGATTTCACGTTGTCGATCAGCAGCGACCCCATCATGGTTGGGGGCCTCATCGCTGGCGGCCTAATTGCTGGGGGCGATTCCCCGTTTCCGATCCGGATCAGGTTCACCTCTAACGGTTTCACAAGTCCCAGCAACCCGCCAGCGATATTCTCGATCACCGGAGGGTTGTTTGGAATTGCGCCCATCGACGGGTCGATCCTTTTTCCACCCCGTCTCGATGCAGGATTCGGCGAAACCCTCAATGTTGTCAGCGGACCCTATCCGTTCGCTACGGATGTGAGGTCGTTGATCCAGGGCTGGTTGTTCGCGTTACCCACCCTGCGATGACCTAGACCAGACGCGGCGCACAAGACATGCGCACCCTGACCCACGATCGTGTCTACGCAATGGCGACCAGCCGCATCACCTCGAGCGCGGCGTCTGCGGTGTCTTCCCGGATCGCACGCTCGGCATCGTCGGCGTCGCCGCGTGCGATCGCCGCCACAAGTTCGCGCAGCGACTTGATCGCCTGCTTCGAGCGGGCTACTGAACGGTCTTCGTGTGCCAGTCCGAGTGCCCGCCAGCGCCAGATCCTGGCATGCAATCCACCGAGCATCGAGGACAGCACATCGCTCTCGGCACCCTCGAACAGGACCGCATAGAACCGGTTCTTTGCCGCGAGGATGCCGTCACTGGCGCCGACTCGATAAGCCGCCTCGACCTCGGCCAGCGCCGCCTCCAGCCGGTCCCTGGCGACCGCGGGGCCGCGCTCGATGAACAGCCGGGCGGCGAGCGCTTCGAGCGAAGCGCGAATCCGGTACAGATCGATCGCCTCGGCGCGCGACAGGGCGCGTACGACCGGCCCCTTGTTCGGCACCGTCTCGACCAGACCCTCGGATTCGAGCTGACGAAGTGCTTCACGGATCACCGTACGCGACACACCGACCCGATCGATCAGCTCCCGCTCGATCAGACGCTGGCCAGGTGCGAGTTCGCCGGCGATCACCGCAGCGCGCAGACGATCGACCACCTGCTGGCGCAATGGTGCGGCCAGCGCGCGAACGGCCAGCGGGGAGCCCGCGGCAGGTGCAGTGGGAGGCTTCGTTTCAGACGGCGGCTTCAGAGCCAAGGTAGCTTCCGGGGTGCGCTGTGGCTCGAGGCCGCAGGTTGAATGTGGGCAGCAGTACCGTCTGCGCAGATGTCGGCGTTGCGAGTCCGCGGTGACATAATCGATGCCGTATTACGGTAATATAGCCCTTCAGCCAGTGCACCGTACAGGAGCGTTCCCATGACCCAACCCATCCAAGTCGGCATCGTCGGCCTCGGCCGCTGGGCCAAGGTCCTGACTCGCGCTGTACGCGCATCGGACAAGATCCGGATCGTTTCCGGCTACAGCCGCTCGCAGGACAAGCGCGATGCCTTCGCCACCGAGTTTGCCGACACCGGCTACCGGTCAGCCGCCTCCATGGAGGCGCTGCTCGCCGATCCCGCGATCAAGGGCGTGATCATCACCGTGCCCAATGAGCAGCACCTGCCGGTCGCTGAGCAGATCGCCAGGGCGGGCAAGCACATCTACACCGAGAAGCCGATCGCAGCCGAACTCTCCGAAGGCCTGAAGATCGGAGCGCTGCAGAAGCAGTATGGCGTCACCGTCACCGTCGGCCACTCGGCGCGGCTGCTCGCCGGCGTGCGCTTGATGAAGGAGAAGATCGACTCCGGAGAACTCGGCCGCGTCGGCTTCATCGAAGCCAACTTCTCCAACGAACGCGCGCTCGAACTCACCCCGCAGACCTGGCGCTGGTACAAGGACAAGGCCCCCGGCGGCCCGCTGTCGCAGCTGGCGGTGCATATGTTCGACATCGTGCACCTGCTCGGTGGCGAGGTGTCGCAGGTGTCGTCGATCGCCTCCAAGCTGTCGCCGGTGGGCGCCGAAGTCGACGATCAGTCGATGTCGCTGGTCAAGTTCGGCAACGGCACCATCGCCTACGTCGGCACCTGCTGGACCTCGCCCGGCATCTTCTCGGTGCGCATCTTCGGCTCGAAAGGCCTGATGCACTATGAAGTCGATTTCGGCACCTGGGACACGCCGTCGAATCTGCACAAGACCTCACAGCTCTACATCCAGCGCGGCAAGGACTGCTACGGCAAGCGCGAGGATCTGACCATTCCGGCAAGCGACATGTTCCGTGACGAGCTGGAGCAGTTTGCGCAGAGCTGTATCACGGGTACCGTACCGATGCTCTCCGCGCATAACGGCAATGTCGCGATCGCGATGATGAATGCAGCTCTGCGCTCGATCGACCGCGGCGGCGCGCTGGTGGCGATCAAGGAAGTGATGGAAGCAGCCAACCGCCCCTGAACCCGCAGCATCCGGAGTCGATACTGCACCAGCGTGCTCATTGCCGAGGAACCCTCATGCTTCCCACCCGCTACTTCATCGATCTGACCCAGCCCGAGATCGCCGCACAGCTCAAGCGCAACCCGCTGGTGATCCTGCCCGCAGGCAGCGTCGAACAGCACGGGCCGCACTTGCCGGCCGGCACCGACATTTATGCCTCGAACGTGATCGGCCACGCAGTCGCCGAACGCATGGACGCGCTGGTGCTGCCCGGCGGCCCGCTTGGCGTCACCCCGATGCACATGCCGTTCGAGGCCACGATCACGCTGTCCCCGGAGACCTACCAGCGGGTGGTGGTGGAAACCTGCGAGTCGACCGCTCGCCATGGCGCACGCGACCTGCTGATCCTCAACTGGCACGAGGGCAACATCCCGTCGCTGGCACTGGCATCAGAGAAACTGCATCGCGAGCACCATATGAACGTGGTGGTGGTGCAGGCCTGCTATGTCGCCGCCGAACTGTACGGCCATGACTGCGGCGGCCTCACCCATGGCGGCGAGATCGAAGCGCTGGCTGTGCTCGCCTATCGCCCGGACCTGGTGCATCTGGACCGCATCGACTACTCGTCCGACCATTCACAGGGCCGCAAGTGGGACAAGCTGCGCCGCACCCACGCCTACCAGCCGGTGCTGCGCGACATCAAGACGATTGCCCCGACTGGCTGGTATGGTGCGCCCGAGCATGCCACCGTCGACAAGGGTCTGAAGATGCTCGCAGATATCGCCGATGCGATCGCCAAGGAAGCCTCGGCGCTGTTTGCCATGCTGGCCGAAGCCGAGGGCGGTACCGCCGAGATCAAGCAATTGAAGCTCGCGAGCTGAAGCAGCGCCACCGGAGAACTTGACCATGGCACGCGTATTCACCCAGGCCAGTGCGAAGTCGATGGGTCTTCCAGGACGCAAGTCGATCGAAATCGCCTCGCAGTCGATGGGCACCGAGAACGTGACCCTGCGCTATGTCGAGATACCGGTGGCGCAGGCGGGCGAGGCGCCGCGCAAGCCGCACCGGCATGATGGCTTCGAGGAAGTGATCCATGTGCTCGAAGGCAGCGGCTGCACCGAAGCCGACAGCGGCAGCTATCCGCTGGCGGCGGGCGACACCATCGTGATGCCTTCAGGCGAGTGGCATGCGACACGCAACACAGGCAACAGCACCCTGAAGCTGCTCTGCTTCTTTCCGGTCGGCGACATCGCGGCACGCACCTCGAACGGATAGTCCGGAAGAAGAAGGGGACAGACCCCGGGGCCGGGGTCCGTCCCCGGTCCGCCCGCTTCATGCGCAATGCTCGTTTCTGAACTGATAGGTCATCTGATGCCGCTCGATATTCTGTGCCTGCGCCCTGAGTCGGACTTCACTCGCGCCGGTGTATCCATTCCCACTGGCCCGACGATCGAGTTTCGCGCGCCGGATACACCCGATGTGCCTGCGTTGCTGCAGCAGGCAAGCGTGCTGCTGATGCCGGCGGTGGGCGCAAAGCTCGCCCCCGCACTGTTCGAACCGGTGCGCACGCTCAGGATGGTGCAGATCACCGGCGCCGGCGTCGACCGGCTGGATCAGCCCACGCTCACCCGTCTCGGCATCCCGGTATGCAACGTGCCCGGTGGCAGCAACGGCGCGCTGGCCGAGTATGCGGTGGGCAATGCTCTGGCGCTGATGCGCCGCTTTGCCTGGGCCGATGCCGAGCTCAAGCGCGGCCAGTACGTTCCGTTTCGCACTCGCATGGTCGGCGAGAATCTGGCCGGACTCGACGGCGCCCAGGTCGGCATTGTCGGTATGGGTACCATCGGGCTCGCGGTCGCCCGCGCATTCGCCGCCTTCGGGGCGAAGCTCGCATTCTTCGATCCAGCGCCGCGCGACGCGTCAGCGGTATCCGCCCTGGGTGCGACCTCGATGGGCCTGGACGCCCTGCTCGCCTCGAGCGATGTGATCTCGTTGCATGTGCCGCTGCTGCCGCAGACCACGAATCTGATCGGCGCCGCGCAGCTGGCGATGATGAAGCCCTCGGCGATCCTGATCAACGCCGCACGCGGGGGCATCGTCGACGAAGCCGCGCTGGCCAGCGCGCTGAGTGCGCGGACGATCTTCGGTGCCGCGGTCGATGTCTACTCGACCGAGCCCGCCCCGGTGGACAACCCGTTGCTGGCACTGACTGGCGAGGCTGCCTCGCGGCTGCTGCTGACACCGCATATCGCCGGGGTCAGCCGGCAGGCATCGGCGACGCTGTTCAAGGTGGCCCTCGAGAATGCCGTGCGGGTGCTCGACGGTGCAGCGCCGCTGCACCGGGTTTACTGAGGATCTTCCACCGATGGCCGATCCATCACCCGAGGTTCGCAACCATGCACTGGAGAAACTCCGGCGCGGTGAGCCGGCGCTGGTAGCCACGGTGCGCGATGCGCGTTCAGGCGATATCGCATGGATGCTCAAGGCGTCCGACTTCGACGTGCTGGTGATCGATCTGGAGCACAACTCGGTCTCAGGTGACGCGGTACACGAGATCGCAGCGTCGGCGCTGGACGCCGGCATCACGCCGCTGATCCGGGTGCCGGATCATGCGGCTGGCCCGATCAGCCAGGCGCTGTCGCATGCCGCGCTCGGCATCGTGGCTCCGCATGTGCGAAACGCCGCCGATGCCCGGGCGATCGTCCATGCCGCCCGCTTCGCCCCACACGGCGCGCGCGCAGTGCCGCCGCTGTTTCCGCATTTTCGGTACCGCGAGATCAGCCAGGCCGGCGCTATCGCACAGTTGTCGGCGGCGACCATGGTGGTTGCCCTGATCGAGACCCAGGACGGGCTGGACAACGCCGACGAGATCGCCGCGGTCCCCGGCGTGGATGTGCTGTTTCTGGGAACCAGCGACCTCGCGCAGGGGTTGGGCATTGCCGGGCAGAAGGACCACCCGGCGATCGGGGCGGCCACTGCAAGAATCGTCGGCGCCTGCCGCCATCACGGCAAGATTCCGGGCATCGGCGGCATCACCGAGACCGGTCAGTTCGACCGGGCGCTGGCCGCCGGCATGCTCTACCTGTCCGCCGGCAGCGATACCTCGTTCCTGCTGGCCGGGGCGCGCGAGCAGGCACGGGCACTGCGCGCGCTGGTGCGGTAGCCGGAAGTTCCTCCACCACGGGAACCGGGGACACACCCTCGGGGTGTGTCCCCAGGCCGCTCCGCTGTGCGAGTCGCTGCACCGCCTGCCTGAGCGGCGCGAAACGACCTTTCAGCCGTTGAGCTGGCGCGTAGGTGGCCCCTTGAGCTCGACCCGGTTGCCCTCGGGGTCACGGATGTACATCGACGGCCCGAAGCCGTCGGCTCCATAGCGTTCCCTGACCTCACCCAGCGCCACGCCATGGGCGCTCAGCCAGGCGGCAAGCCGGGCATCGTCCCAGGCCTCGACCCGGAAGCAGAAATGATCCACGTTCCGGCCCTCCGCCCCAGGAGCCGCGCCGCCTTCCCGGCCGATCGCGCCGTCGATCGACACCAGATCGATCAACGACACACCGGCACGAAGCTGGGTCAGGCCGATCGCCGGATTGACCCGCTCCTCGGTGCAGCCGAGCACGTCGCGGTAGAAGGCGACCATGCGGCCGACATCGGCCACACGCAGCACTACATGATCGAGGTTCAGGGCATGAATCGGATTGTCGGAGGTCATGGAACGGATGCTACTGCGCCTGCGCGCCGGGCGCACGCACCACCGCGCCCAGAGCCTCGCGATTTCCGTCCGGGTCTCCAGCCGGGCCGAAGTGCGCCCCCGCAGGCCGCAACGTCGCGGATGCGGATGACGTTGCCGCTCGGGGTATGGTCGAACTCGACGTCGAGACTGCTACCGGACGCCTGGTCAGCCGGCCACCTTACCCGGTGCTGCGAGCCATTGGCCCAACCCAGGCTTCAGCTCGGCCCGGAATTCGACGTCTACGCAGAAAGCCAGTCAACGATAGCCAACCCCTCGATGCGCGAGAACGCGCCAACGTTGTTCGTCACCGACGTCACGCCGAGAGTCAACGCGCGCCTGGTTCTTCTCCTGGTGCTGACTCTTGGCCACGCCGAATTCCAGCTCCGTCATCGTCACCCACGAGATGCCTACGTCGCCTGCGCTCAGCGCTTCGAAACGCTGCCAGACCTGCAACGGTTCGCGCTTGACAAGCGCGATGCAGGTATTGGTGTCCAGCATGAACTTCATCGGAACAGCCGCTCGCGCTCCTGGTTTTCCGGCTGATCCCTGTCGGACAGAAAGTCATCGGTGAATTTGTCCAGACTGGCACGCGGCGAATCCCACGACCCACCCACCGGCATCAGGACCAACGAGTTGCCGCTGCGCTTGATGTACACCCGATCGCCATAAAACCGGAACTCTCTGGGCAGACGCGTTGCCTGGCTTTGGCCGTTCTTGAACAGCTTGGCAGTTTTTATTGCAGCTTTCATCACAGGCTCCCGACAAGTAGATACTCCAAGTGCATCTCTCAGCCCAGATCATGTCGACTTGCAGTCTCATCCAACGAGGTGTGAAACGGAGCTGGGCTTCCAGCGAGAACAGAGCCTGGAGACGCGCATTGGTGGAATCCTGCGGCGCTTCGCCTGCAGGCTCACAACGTCACTTGCCTTGCGGCAACCCGTTCAACCACCCAGTCACCGTCGACACCACTACGCCGTCGATGCCGAGGAACCCGTGATAGGACTGGGCATCGCACGGGTCGCCCTTGATGAATCCACCGCGCAACATCCGGGTCTCCACCCGGGGCGCACCGGTGAGCAGCTTTGCGAACGGCTCGACATCGGCAGCCGGGGTGTAGACGCATTCGTCGCGTTCATGATGAACCAGCAGCACCGGCATGGTGATCCGCTCCAGCCGACCGACACTGCGCTGGACATTGGGCTGCTTCGGCGAGCGCTCCATCAGCATGCCGGCGGTGATCACCACCGCGTCCGGCCGGGCCGGGCCGGACAACCGTACCGCGGCATTGCCCACCGAGAGCGCAGCGCGGCTGGTGCCGACCAGATAGACCGGCTCGGCCACCTTGCGCAGGTACTGCACGATCGCGCCAAGGTCGGTCGCATGCGGATCACTCCAGCGATAGCCGCCGGTCGCGCTGCCAGGCAGCTTGAAGTCGCTCGCGATATCTGCAGTGACTGTCACATAGCCGGCGCGCGCGTACTGGCTGCGGGTGCGAACCAGTTGGTTGCCGCCACCCCAGCCGATGCGCCCATCTTCGGACAGGTCGAGGTTGCCATGACTGCCAACCAGCAGGATCACGCTACCCAGAGGTTTGTCGCCCTTCGCCGGCATCTCGATCAGAAAGCGCAGCGTCACTCCGGGCCGGGGTTCGATCACCACCGGCTTTTCCTGAGCAGCGGCGAGGCCTGCGAATGCCAAGAGGGCGCACAGGCATAGCGAACGAAGCGTCCGGGGTTTGCGCATGATCAGGCCCTCAACAGTTTCGGCGGTGAGACCGCGAAGGCGCTCTCGTCGAACGGCGCCAGGTGCTTTTCGAGCAGTTCGCCGAAACCGAACACCGGAATGCGCAGATCGATCAGCCGCAGGCAGGCCCAGAAGCAGGCCTGGTTGCTGGTGACCACCGGCTTGCCAAGGTCACGTTCGATCTGGGCAATGACATCGAGCGTCGCGAGATTGGTGCAGGACAGGAATATCGCCTCGGCATCGTCGCGATCGATCAGCCGCGCCATCCGGTACACCGCCTCCGGTGGCACCCGCCCGTGGCCGCGCCGCTCCTCCTGGGTCTCGCCCAGGTTCAGCCCATGCATCGAAACCACCTCGATGCCATAGGCGGCGAGGAAAGCAACCTCGGCCTGGTTGACGAAGTCCACGTAGGGCGTGCCCATCGCCACCTTGCGCACGCCCAGCGTGCGCAGCGCCGCGGCAACCGCCCCGGCCGCAGCGGTGACCGGGGTATGGCTGTGGGCGCGCATCTTGTCGAGCAACTGCGACATCGGGCAGATGAAAGACCCGGAGGTGCAACCATAGGCCAGCACGTCGACTTCGGCGGTGGCGAGCTCCTCGGCGGCGCGATCGAGCGAGTCGGCCATCCGCTGGTACGACTCGACATCCGCCTTGCCCAGCAGCAGCACCCGGCTGGTGTGAATCGACACCCCTTCTGGCGCCATCTTCCACCACTCGGGCTCGTTGGTCGTATTGGTCGACGGCACGATCAGGCCGATCCTGGCCTTGTACCCATACGGGCTGTACAACGAGACGGCTTTCATCGGCAACTCCTGGAGGGCCTGGAGGGTGACACGATCGGCAACCCGCCTCTGCAACGCAGCCCGGGTATCGTCTGTACATGTCGGCTGCACATATCAGTCGTGCATTCTAGCCCGGGATTTGACATCCTCAGACTCACGACGTTGAGACTCACTACGTTGAGACTTACTACGTTCAGACTCATTACGTTCAGACCCGATACCGCGCCCGCCCGATGCCCAGCCACTCACCTGCCGATACCCCCCCGTCCCGCCAGAAGCTGGCCTGGGCCGGCACCAGCGTGTTCACCGTGATGTCCGCACTGGCTGCGAGGCACCACGCGATCAACCTTGGCCAGGGCTTCCCGGACTTCGACAGCGACCCGGCCCTGCATGCCGCGGTCAGCCGCGCGATGCGCGACGGACACAACCAGTACGCGCCGATGCCAGGCATCGCCCCGCTGCGCGAGCGCATCAGCGACAAGACGGCAACCCTGTACGGTCACCGCTACGACGCCGAGCGCGAGATCACCATCACCTCCGGCGCCACCCAGGCGATCATGACCGCCCTGATCGCACTGACCGGCGCCGGCGACGAAGTGATCGTGCTGGAACCTGCCTATGACTGCTACCTGCCGTCGATCGAACTCGCCGGTGCGGTCGCGGTGCGGGTGCCACTGGATGCCACCCGCAACTACGCAGTCGACTGGGACCGGGTGCGCGCAGCGATCA
>JBBRCD010000109.1:0-14758 GCA_038205245.1 Burkholderiales bacterium | reverse complement strand
CGCCGAGTCGCTGGCTGGAATGGGACTGGCGACGTCTCGGCGGCGTGCGTATGCGCCACCACGCTCGAAGCGCTATGACGGGGTGTTCGGGCCGATGGCGCTGAAGGCCTTAGCGACCACCTCTGGAAACCGACAACAGCTGGCGCGTGTTCATGGCGGCGGCTGATCACTGGCCGGATGAAGACCCGCCAGGTCGACCACGACTGGGTCAGCCCTGACAGGCGCACCAACTGGAGGAGAGGAAGGCAACTGCCTGCCATCTAGCTTGTACTGAGTAAATTTACTCAGTGCAATATTCGAATGTTCATTAGTGAATTCCATCGTCCGGTCGGAAGGCTGATTGCCGACCGACTCGCCGAGGCGCCCGAACGTATACAGATTCTTGCAGGCCCGCGCCAGGTGGGAAAGACGACGCTCGTCGACCAGCTTCTCAACAGAGCAGATCGGCCCGTGGGCTCGCGAACCTTGCTAGCCGCCGAGCCTTCCCCCGTCGCTGCAGACGCCTCCGCGCTCGGGTGGAATCGGCCGTTGCTCATCGGCGCCGATTGGTTGGTAGCGCAATGGGCGCGCGCTGAGGCATTGGCCAAGGTCTGGGACGAGTCCGATCATCCGAACGCCAAGGCGATCCCCTTCGTGCTGGCGATCGATGAAGTCCAGCAGTTGCCTAAGTGGTCAAGCTTGGTGAAGGGCTTGTGGGATCGCAGCCTGGCACTCGGCGTGCGCATGCACGTGCTGCTGCTGGGTTCTTCTCCAGTGCTGATGCAGCACGGTCTCACGGAAAGTCTCCTGGGTCGCTTCGAGGTGCTGCGCTTGGGGCATTGGTCTTTCGACGAAATGAACACGGCTTTCGGCCTCACCCTGGAGCAGTACCTCTATTTCGGCGGCTTCCCTGGGAGCGCGCGCTTCATTGGCGACGAAACACGCTGGCGCGACTATGTCCAGGCGTCGTTGATCGCGCCCAACATCGAGAAGAACGTATTCGAGATGTTCCGGGTGGACAAGCCTGCCCTGTTGCGCGAGCTTTTCAGCCTCGGTTGCGCCTACTCCGGCCAGATCATGGCTCTGGACAAGGCCAAGGGCCGGTTGGGTGGTCACACGCTTACGCTGAGTCATCAAATGACGCTGTTGTCGCACGCCGGGCTCTTGACCGGGCTGCACAAGTACGCCGGTCAGCTGGTTCGTCAGCGCCAGTAGCCGCCCAAGTTCATGGTTCACAACACCGCGCTGATGAGTGCCATGGGAAGTCATGGCTTCGACGAAGCCCGCGCCGACCGCAGCCACTGGGGTCGTCTGGTCGAGAGTGCAGTCGGAGCGCACTTGATCAACACCGCCGACGGCGACACCCGACTTCACTACTGGCGCGACGGCGACGACGAGGTGGACTTCGTCGTCGAGCGCCGGGGCCGTTTGCTGGCGATCGAAGTGAAGTCCCGTCCCGACGAGAGACGCCATCGCGGCCTTGACGAGTTTCGACGGCGCCACCCGCAGGCGCACACCCTGTTGGTAGGTGGCGATGAGATGCCGATGGGGGAGTTCCTCCGAAGACCGCCGGCGGAGTGGCTGTCATGACGGGCAAACATCCTTCCGTCGGCGCCGACCTGCGCATCCCACGCCGCGCCACCGCGCTGCGGGACGACGGCGAACGCATCACGCGGCGACTGGAGGAGTGGCGCGACGTTGACGCATACGTCCTGTTGGGTGATCCCGGCTCGGGCAAGAGCGAGTCACTGCAAGCCGAGGCTGAAGCCAGCGACGGGGCCTACCTCAGCGCAAGGGACTTCATTGCTTTGGGCATCGAGCCAGCGGATACCGGAAAGGCACTGTTCATCGACGGCCTCGATGAAATGCGAGCCGGCAGCGCGGACGGTCGGGTGCCGCTGGACGCCATCCGCGCGAGGCTCAATGCGCTAGGCCGCCCGCGCTTCCGGCTCTCTTGCCGTGAGCATGACTGGCGCGCGCAGACCGACCTGGCCGCCCTGAATCAGATCGCGCCTCGTGGTGTTGTGCAAGAGCTTCATCTCGAGCCGCTGTCACGCGACGAGCAGCGGCAGGTGTTGGAGGCCCACTCCAGCGAAGTGTGCGATTCCCAGGACTTCCTCAAGCGTGCCGACGAACATGGGCTCGCGAACCTGTTCGGCAATCCATTGCTGCTGGACTTGACGATCCGCGCTGTTATCGCCCAAGGCAGCTGGCCGGAGTCTCGGCGCTCGATCTACAACCTCGCCTGCCGCGAACTCGCCACGGAACACTCGCTTGCCCATTCAGAAGCCAAGCCCCTGGTTCCAGGCGAAGTCGATTGCCTGCTCGACGACGCGGGGCTGCTCTGTGCCGTGTTGCTGTTGAGCGGGAAAGCCTCATTGACACTCGAGCAGGATGCCGCCCCTTCGTCGATCGCTTTGCATGTGCTGCCGGACCTGAGCCTTCACGATCCGAAGCGCGCACTTGCCAGCAAGGTCTTCGGCACGGCGATGGGAGAGTCCACGCCGCGCCACCGCAGCATCGCCGAGTACCTGGCGGGTCAAGCCATTGCGCGGCGGCTGCAGGAAGGTCTGCCTTTGGGTCGCGTGTTGGCGCTGATGCAGGGCGGCGACGGGGGAATCGTCGAACCGCTGCGCGGCCTGCTGGGGTGGCTCGCGGTGCATGACGTCCGCGATCGCGAGCACCTGATCCGACTTGATCCGCTGGCCGTGGTGCTCAACGGGGACGTGGCGGCGTTCTCGATCACCGAGAAGCGTGCCTTGCTCGAAGCGCTGCGCGATGCAGCACGGTGCAACCCCTGGTTCCGCAACGGACAGTGGGTAAGCTACCCCTTCGCGCCACTGGCGTCGCCAGATATGGCCGACGCGCTGGCGCAGGTGTTGGATGATCATTCGACAGAGGACTCGCACCAGGTCTTGGTCGATTGTGTGCTCGATGCGCTGAATCACGGCCAACGCATGTCCGAGCTCACCGTTCCGCTCGAAGCCTGGGTCGAGGATGCCTCCGCCCAGATTCGAAATCGCATTGGCGCGCTCACTGCATGGAAGCGCTGTACAGACTTCGACACAGTCAAGGCGCGGGAGTGGCTCGACCAGTTGCATCAGGGTCGCGTGCCCGATCGGGATGCCCGTTTGGCCGGTGAACTCCTGGTTGATCTCTATCCCGGGCACCTGGATGCAAGCGAGGTCTTGCGCTACTGGCCGCGGCCGGGGACCGTGAGCTCAAACACAGTCGTGCTGCAGTTCTGGTATCGCGGGCTGATCGAGCAGACGCGCCAAGGCGACTTCGCCGTGCTCGCCGATGCCTTGCTGCGGTTGGATCTCCCGGCGCATCACCCCAACCACTACAGCGAGTGGTCGCGCCTGCGTGGCAGCATCCTCGCCAACGCCCTCGAACAATCAGGCGACCAGGCGAGCGACGAGCGCCTGCATGCATGGCTCGGAATCGGCATGGACGAACATGGCTTCTCGAAGCTCGACCGTGACACCGAAGGCAGTCGTGTCGCCCGATGGTTGAGCGATCGGCCGCAACGTCTCAAGGCGGTCGTGGCGCTCGGCTGGAGTGCAACACCGGCCGATGAGAAATCTGGCCGCCGCTACTTCTGGGAAAGCGAGCAGCGCCTGCATGGTGCCTTGCTTCCGCACGACTGGCTGTATTGGCTCTTGGAGCAGGCCACGGAGGCCCCGAATGCCGAACTGGCCGAGTATTGCTTTACTTGGGTGGCCCATGCCGTCATCGACCCTCAAGCCCGCTTCTCCGTGCCGACGATGGAGCAAATGGTCGCCTGGGTCGACGCGAACGCCGCACGGTGGCCGCGGGCGAGCGACTGGCTGCTTGCGCAGTGGAGCAGCCCAGTCGAGGACAACTGGCAGAGCGACCAGCACCGTCGCCGGCGCAAGCACGAGGCACAAGCTCTGACCGACAAGGACGCACGTCGCATGGCGCTGGCGCCGCACCTCGAAGCTATTGTTTCCGGCACCGCGCCGGCTCACGTGATGCATCAACTCGCAGGGGCATACGAGAAGCGCTTTCACGACATCCGCGGAGATACGGCCGAGCAGCGGGTGCAGGACTATCTGGTCGCTGATGAAAGTACGGCGCACGCAGCGATTGCCACCCTCGCGCGCGTGCTGGATCGCGACGACTTGCCATCTGCCGACGAAGTGCTAAGCCTCGACGCCAAGGGCAAGTACCACTTTATCCGGCCCGTGGCATTGCTTGCTGCGCGTCTGGCCAATGAACAGAATCCCCGTGTGGTCGATGCCTGGCCCGAGTCGCTGTTGGCAACGCTGATCGCTTGCTGGCTCACCGACGGCATGGGCGATATGCCCAGCTGGTACAAGAAGGCTGTCGAATCCAGGCCTGAGGTCGTCGCTCCATTGCTGGTGCGCCATGCACTGCCACGATTGCGTCGCAAGGGGTCGCAATTCGTCACGGGACTGTGGGCACTGGCCCATGAGCCGGGGCACGCCGCACTGGCCCGCCTCGTGTTGCCGCCGTTGCTCGACCGCTTCCCTCGGCGCGCAAGCGAGTCAGCGCGACACACACTGAATGGTTCACTTCTCGCTGCCCTGCATCTTCTTGATGACGTCACCGCGTCGACGCTCGTGCGCAGCAAGATCGATCATCCATCGATCGACGCCGCGCAGCGCATCTGTTGGTTGGTGGCCGATCTACCCTACCGAAGCGATGCGGCACAGCGCTTGGTCGATGCAGTCGGCACGAACGAGCGTCGATCGACTGTGCTGGGCATTGCTCTGCACGAACAGCGAATCCTGAGCAGTGCGCTCAAGCACGTCCAGGCGGTGACCTTGTCGCACCTGATTGAACTGCTCGCGCCTATCACGCAGCCGGAGCAGCCTTTGGGAGCGCATTGGGTTGCACCGGCACATGAACGAGGCGACACAGTGCGCGCTCTCGTCGGCTTGCTAGCAGGCGATCCCCAGGCTGAAGCTGCAGTAGAGATGAAGCGCCTGATGGCTCTACCGCGCCTGGTTCCTTGGCGCGATCACCTTCACTACAGCATGTTGTCCCAACAGGGTGTCGCACGTGAGGCGCACTACAGCCACCCCAGCCCGCAAGGAGCGGCGCTCACTCTGGCGAACAGGGCGCCGGCGAACCGTGCTGACCTGATGGCGCTCACCCTCGACCACCTGCGCGATATCGAGCTTCACTTGCGGGGAGCAGACTCTTTTGAGTTGAGGCTGTTCTGGAAGCAGGGTGCCAATGGCGCCATGTCGCCAATGTACGAGAACGATTGTCGCGACCTCCTGCTCGTGAAGCTGCGCGATCGGCTGGCCTCACTGCGTGTCCATGTCGTGCCGGAACGCCGGGCCGCTGACGACAAGAGAGCCGATCTGCGCGTCGAATTCATGACTGCCGGCCAGCATCTGGCTGTCCCGATCGAGATCAAGAGGGAGGGCAACGACAGCTTGTGGCTGGCTTGGCGCGACCAGCTGCAATCGCTCTACACCATTGACCCTGCGGCCGACGGCCACGGCATCTACCTGGTGCTGTGGTTCGGCAACAAGGTGCGGTCGTCTCCAGAAGGAGTGCGGCCCGCTAGCGCGGAAGACTTGGGACGACGGTTGACCGAGCGCATTCCTTCGACGGATCGTGCTCGACTCGCCGTGCAAGTCATGGACTTGTCTCTGCCTTCTTGATGCCTCTCATAGACGGCAGAGGTGCTTTCCGGCAACATCACCTCGAACCGACGCTATCCAAGCCGCTACCCTGCCCGAATCGGCGATCCAGACACCCGCATGGAGCCGCTGGTGATTAATGCGAACACCACGGCATCGATGACCGGGAGTATCGCGCAGGCCGTGCGCCGCATCGTTCGGCGCGCGCCAATCAGCCGCCGAACAACAGGTGGTCCAGCGACAGCCGACCCGGCCCGAGCAGCAGCAGCGCGAGCGGAATCACTGTGTACATCAGGCCGGCGTCCCAGCTGTGCTGTCCCGGCGCCGCGAACGGCTCGTGCTTGCGCCAGATCAGTTCGCGGGTGGCCCAGGCACCGAACACGGTCAGGCCGGCAGCCGCAAGCGGCGTTGCCAATCCTAGTACCAGCGCAACGCCACCACCGATCTGCACACCGGTCGCCAGACGTGCCAGCCACAACGGCAATCCATGGGCCTGCGCAAACCGTTCGACATGTCCCAGCTTGTTGCAGCCATGCACGAACGAGCCCGCACCGATGGCCAGCCGCAGCGCGAGCAATGCGAAATCCAGGGCGACCAGCGAGGACATGCCGGGTTGTGAACCGGAGACCTGGCAGCCTCAGCCCAGACCGATATCGAAACCATCGGCCTGCGCGCCGTCGGTGTCCTCATCGAACAGCGACTCGACACCCCGCACCAGCAGGCTGCCGCCGACCACGCCAGCACTGATCACCGCCGCATCGCGCAAAAAGCCATGCGGCGCGGACATCGCCGAGGCTGCCGGCGCGCCCGGGCGAACCGGCTGGGCGGCTGCGGCCGGCAGCGCCAGCGCAGCGCCCTGCTCCACCGCCTGCGCCTCGCGCAGGCGCTGCATCTGCCACTGCACCTGCTCGAGCGCTGCTTCCAGCACCAGCGTCCGCTGCAGCAGCAGATAGGTCGCATCAGAACGCGACGAGACCAACATCGCCAGCGCACGCTCGGCGTCGACGTCCTTCAGTGGGTCGGGTTGGCGCAGCAGGTCGTTGACCACCCGGGTCATCAACTGTCGTTCGTACGCATCCATGATGGGTCTCCTTCTTCTTGCCAGATGCGGCGTTACTGCCAGGCCGGGCAGCTCGGCCGCGCCGGCGCGCCAGGTGGGTAGCTTCAGGGATCGCGCCAGAGGTTTCGGGTAGCGCAGCTTCGCGCAACCCGACCCACACTTTAGATCAGCCACGTCGCCAGCGCCCTGCTCAACGCGTTGAACAGCCCAACGGCACCACGGCGGCCTGGGCGCAGGCAAGGTCTACCTGCCGGCGCAGGCCGAGCGCGCCGCCAGGAATTTCTTCCGCAAGGGCAATCTGATGGCCCTGCGCGAATTGGCGCTGCGACGCACCGACGACCGCGTCGACGACGACGTCCAGGCCGATCGCTCCGCCAGCTCGATCGAACAGGTGTGGAAGACCGAGGGGGCGATGTTGTGCTGTGTCGGCCCGCAATCGGGCGCAGAGCGCGTGGCGCGCAGCGCCGCGCAGCTGGCGCGCCAGCTCGCCTTGACCTGGCATGCCATGTATGTCGAAACACCTGCCCTGCAACGCCTGAACCACCAGCGCCGCGAGGCCATCCTGCAGACGGTGAAGCTGGGCGAGGAGCTCGGGGCAAGCACCGCGGTGCTTTCCGCACAGAGCGTCGCGCAGGCACTGGTCGAGCACGCCGGGGTGGTCGAACTGGCGGGCTCGCTTACGCGGCCCGGGCAGCCCAGGGTTGCGGTCGAGGCCATGAACCCATTCAAGATGGCGAGCACGAAAAAAGGCGCGAAGGCAACGAAGCGCTGAGCCGATGAGCATTGCCATCGAAACCAATGTGCTGGTGCGCCTGCTGGTGCGCGGGACGACGAAGCACACAGTACGCGGCCGCACAGCGCCTGGTGGAGCAGGCCGCTGCCGCCGAGGAGCCAGTGCTGACCGCGCTCGCCACCCCACCGCGGACTTCGCGGATTGCCTGCTCACGGCCCGCGCTGCGCACCTCGGCCGAGGCCGCTTCGTCACCTTCGACGCCAACGCCGCGCGTTTGCCTGGCGTGGAGCTGCTCGCGTGACCCCGGCCGCTGCGCAAACAGGCACGGCATCGAGCCCAAAGCGGATCGGCAACATGGCCATAGGTCACCCGGCATTGGCGAAATCATCGCGTCAACGCCGCTTCAAGCTGCGCCTTGTTCATCGGTGCGCCGCCAGCATGTGCTCGGCCACCGTGGTGAAGTGCCCGCTCCGGCTGCACCGTGCATGGCTGGCGGCGCGCTGGCCGCGATGCAGGAACCCGACCACCAAGGTGGCGATCCGCGCCAGCAGGGCTCGCCCGATCAGCGCGTGCGAGACCGTCAAGCCGGCCGTGATCGAGGCCGCCAGCCGGCGTCCTGACCTCACCATCGCCGATCTGAGGCTGCCGGATGGGAACGGGTCGACTTCATCCGCCAGCTTCGCACCTGATCGGGCGTGCTGCCTTCAGGCACGCGCGCGCAGGCGCTGTGCAGTAACCAGAGGCGTCGTCGGCGGGCACACGAGTTGCGCCACCCTTCATACCGGCCACGACACCTGCGCGGCTTTTCGACCAGGAGAAATCGATGAGACCTGTACAGCACACACTTTGGCTCGCGGCACTCCTGTGCAGCGCACCTGCGGTGCTCGCCCAGTCCGTGCCTTCCTCTGCTGCCGGGCAGGATCCTGTGCGCATGGAGGCACAGAGCGCGGCGCCACCCGCGGGGCTGGTCACCGAACCCGCCTCGGCCGCCGATTCTCGTATCAACGTGTCTGGCCCGTCGGCTTCACAGAACCCACTGCCGCTCACCGATGGACGCCACGACCAATCCTGCCGACCGCTCTTTCACTTGAGCACATAAGTTCAGCTGACCGAGGATGCCGATCATGACCCTGAGCAATTCCGAGCTGTTGGATCCGTTTTCGCAACTGGAGCAGGATCATCTCGAGGTCGATGAGCTGTTCGACCAGTACAGCGAATTGCAGGCCGAGAAAGCCGACGGACTGGACGATTTGAAGCGGGAGATCGTGCAGACGATCTGCGACAAGCTCAACCTGCACAGTCAGTTGGAAGAGGAAATAATTTACCCCGCGCTAGAGGCCGCACTCGATCAGCCCGAGCTGATAGAGGACGCCAAGGCTGACCACTCCTACGCGGCGGAGCTCATCAGCCACCTGGAAGCGATGGATCCGTCGGATGGAGCCTTCGACGACACGGTACAACAGTTGATGCAGGAGGTTCGCGACCATGTGCTGACCGAGGAATCGGAGATCTTCCCGCTTGCACGCGAATCCGGGCTGGACATGGAAATGCTCGCCATGTCATTGCAACGGCGCCGCGGGGAATTGGAGCCACAGCTGCCAGGCGAAGACGATGATCCTTCACAGGCAAGCGACCGAGATCAGGCGGCACGGTTTTGATTCGAGTCTGCCGCGCACCTCGAAAGCAGCGGCTGTATCGAGGTGCGCTTCACGACGGGCGCACCCCCGCCGTGCCGACCGCGGGAAGTAAGACCGGGACAGAGTTGGCGTGCGCGCCTCCGCCCAGAGTCAGCTTTGGCAGAGTTGCGGCGTTGGTGCCCCGCCGCAGGACTCCTCGGCTGGGTCAACGAGTAGGCCCATACCCTGCATCAAGCAGCCGGTTCAGCCGTGGACGATGGCTGCGCGGCGACGGAGGAATCAACCGCACCGTGTGCGGGCGCGAGGCTCGACGGTGCGTGAGACAGGGGCATCTCATCAGCAGGGTTCGTACGCACCCCACGCACATTCGTGACAAACAGCCCGATCTGCAGAACGATCAGCGCGTAGCTGGACGTGTGCCACGCCCACACGATCCAAAGTGCATTGCTGACAATAAAAAGGCCAAATCCCCAAGAGCGGCGTGTCCGTAGCTTCGAGGCCACCAGCCAGGCCGCCAGAAGTGTGACCACCATGGCCGGCCACTGAACTGAGTCGAGCACCGTCGAAACCCCCCTTTATTTCGGCGCGGCGTGGCTCATGCCGCTTCCGACTTTGCCAGCCAGCCTCCGCCGTGGGCGAGCCCTGGAGCCATTGCTCGAGCTTCGGCTCGTTCCTGATCGCCTGGTTCTGGGGTCACAGCCACGACTACTTTGTCCAGAATGCCCATGTAACCTCCGTTCATGAGTGGAAGCACCGCGGATGGTGTCTGAAGGTCCTGTCCGAACTGCGGTACAGGGTTCTCGTCCCATCTTGCCAAGAGCGTTGCGATGGCATCTCGTGATGCGCTGAGTGCGACGCAACCGATGTGCCCGAGCCGACCGAGGACACGCGCGAGAAACAGGTACGTGTATTGCGCGATGGATGCCGACGCACCCGGCACCATTATTCCAGTAGCCATTCCAGAGGAGAACGTCATGAGCGGAGAGTCGTCAAAAAACGAACAACCCATTCAACACAACGTGACGGAGCCGGATCGGGAGCGAACCGGGTCACGCGTGGCTGACGTCGCCACAAGCGCCGCCCTTGGAGCGGCCGCAGCGGGCGCGGTGGTCGGCGCAGTTGCGGGTCCGGTCGGCGCCGCCGTGGGTGCAATCGTCGGCGGCGTTGCTGCCGGCTTTGCAGGCAACGAAATTGCCGACTCTGTCGATCGGGGAATCGAGGAAGCGTACTGGCAGGAACAATTCCGGGCACGTCCGTATGTGGATGCCGGGGCGACGTTCGACGACTACGGGCCGGCATACGGGTACGGCGTCGATGGCTTCATCAACAATCAAGATCGTACGTTCGAGGACGCGGAGCAGAACCTGTCGCGCGAATGGCTGGACGCCCGGGGCAAATCGAAACTGGACTGGGCCCGTGCGAGACATGCTTCGCGAGACGCGTGGGAACGGGTGACCCAATCCACGGAAAGCAAGCGCCGATAGGTCGCGTCGCTCATATGCGTCACCTTTTCCTGACTCGGCACGCGAGGAGCATCTCGAACCTCTTCCAACCGTTCAGGCGGTCAGGTGTCTCGGCGTTGGGTCCTACGGGCGCTGCTCGATCGCAGCCCAGCGCGTTATCCTGGAGCGTAATGGAGCACTTCCGCCCCCATACCTACCGATTCGTAGCTGCCCTCGACGCTCATCTGCTGAGCGGCAAGCCGGTCGCACGCGGGATCGACATCGGCTGTGGCGCGGGGCCGGGTGCCATTATCATCGGCTCGACCGGACCTGAGCCAGAAGTCCTCGCGGTCGACTTCAACGACGCTGCGCTACGGCTAACCGCAGTCAATGCCGCGGTGGCGGTAACGCCTGATGTGCGCCCCGTAAACTCGGATCTGCTGTCAGGCGTCGACGGTGCGTTCGACCTCATCGTCGCCAATCCGCCCTTGCCTCCTTGACCCGGACGAACGTACCCACCGGCACGGTTGCGGGGGTTACCCTGCCTTGAAAATGCCTCCGAGCCGATGCGTGCGACACAGCCCTGCTTGCTGCTCGCCACCCAGTTCGGCCTGCAGGCGGGTGTGGCGCAAGTCCACGCCGTCGGACGCCAGCGCAGAAATAGAACGCGCGCTGCTGCCGGGCGAGTCCAGCCAGTTCACGCCACCATGGGCGGTTTCAATGCAGGAACATCTATTGCCTTCAACTGTGATCACCACACCGGGTGGAAGGTACTCTCGATGAAAACGTCTGTGGTCTCCAAGAAACTGCCGCGGAAAACACAAAGCGCCAGCAACGTGGGCGCGCAAGCGTATGTCGGTCAGCCCGGCCTCGGCAGCTACGAGCAGGGGTTCCAGCTCACCGCGCAGGGCAACCGGGCGCATCCTGGCCAGGACGACCCCGGACAAACATGGGATCCGGAATACGCGCAGTGGCGTGCGGACCAACTGCGCATGCTCGATGAAGACTACCGGGCGTTCCGCAGCGCGAGTGCAGATCGTTCTGCGCCCGCGTTCGAAGCCTGGCGCAGCCAGCGGCAGGCTGGAGTGGCACCGATCCGCAGCGACGGACTGACCGCCCTGACCTCGAGCACTTCTGCTGGCGAGGGAACTGTCGTCGCTGCGGGCAGACGTGCGAAGGATCCTGGCAGCGTGCCATGAGTAAGCGCCGGACAACAGGATCGAATGCGGCACATTCAGCTCAATTCAACCACTCATCAAGGGTGACGATATGAACCAGGCAAGCGGGCACGAAGCCGACCTTTCATCGGCAGAGAAGCTGCATACCAGCTTGATCGATGCCATTCATGGCTACGACGAGGCAATCGAACATGCCGAGGCCGATGTCAAAGCGGATTTGGTCGCGATGAAACGACTTCACACCAGCGATGAAGGCGCACTTGCGGCGGGTATACGAGCGCAACATGGCGAAGCGTCGAAAGAGGGCTCGTGGATGTCGACCGTCCAGGAAACAGTGATGAACGTTCGTGCATGGCTGACCGGTATCGATGACGGGGTCTTGCCGGCCGTCATTCGCGGAGAACGGTCGCTGTTGGATCAGTACGCCACGGCAATTGGCGACACGGGCATGATGGTCGATCTGAACGCGATCCTCCGGCGTCAGCGCGCGGGCCTCGAAGCTGCAGTGAAGTCACTGGAATCTCAGGTAGCCTGATCCGTAACAAGCGGGGCATGGTGAGGCTGCGCGACAGGGCGGACTGAACAGGCCAATTCGACGCCACCCGAACCGGTAATTCGTGCGGCAATATTCCTCGTCGTGTAGTGAGCACGCCCCGTCGCGGCTTCACCGCAGAGTGTGAGCACACGTTCCCGCCTGTTCAATGGCTCAGCCTGACCAACAGATGGCCGAGCGCGCTCTTCTCGCCCGTTGGCTGCCAATGGCCGAGTTCGCCAGCGAGATCACCTGAAGCCTCGGTACACCAAATGCCTGTCCGTTCGTGCTCAGTGGCAGGGTCGCCTGACAGATGAGGTTGATCGATGCGCTGGTGCACGAGGCGGCGGTGCGCGTCATGACGCGCTGGCGCCACCATCTCGCGATGCTGAGTTGGCACTGAGCAGGCGGAAAGGGGCGATCCCGCAGGCTGCGCTGAACTGGCTATTCAGCGCGAAAGCGGGTCAGCAGCAGCGCTTCCAGCTCGGGGAGGGGCGCCGGCTTGGTCATGTGATGGTCGAAGCCCGCGTCCAGTGCGCGCAGGCGGTCCTGCGCCTGGCCCCAGCCAGTAAGCGCGATGAGCAGAGGCATTTCGTCAGCGGGCAGCTCGGAACGCAGGCGTCGCGCGACCTCGTAGCCATCGATATCGGGCAGCCCGATGTCCAGGATCGCGACCTCGGGCGCCCATTGGTGCGCCAATGACAGTGCCTGCAGGCCGGTGCTTGCAATATGCACTTGATGACCTTTCATCTTCAGCCACATCGTGAGCGTAATGGCCGCATCGCTGTTGTCATCGACCAGCAGCACCGTGCAGCCCGTGCTGGCGCCGAGGTCTGGCTCAGCACCGGTCAGCGCGCCCGGCACCGAAGGCGGCACGACCGGGGTCATGGGCAACTCCTGGTTGTGCGCACTTGCCGGAGAGAGTTGGCTGAAAATCCCCATTCCTTGACTTCCCGCGTGCCCGCAGCCGCGCGCTAAACGGGTGAAGCCGCAACCAGGTGCTCGGACAAGAACCATACCTGCAGTTCGTTGCAGCGTACGACCTGGCTTACGAGCAGATCATTGGTGCCCGCGTCGCCACCCTCATCAGCCTTTTCGCTTTCGGCGCGGGCCAGCTTGAGAATCATGGTGTGCGCATCGATCAACCTGGACAGCTGGACAGCGGCGGGCTCACGCCCTCTTGGCAACCGCGGGATGCGGGTTTCTTCCGCTATGTCAGCGGCCATGGCCAGCGAGACACCACCCAGCGTCTGGATGCGCTCAGCGATGGCATCGACTAATTCCACCTGAGCCTCGTAGTGTTTGTCATACATGAGGTGAAGCTGATTGAAGGTTGGACCGACAACCTGCCAGTGGTGCTTTTTGTACATATCGCGCAGCGTGATGCTGTCAGCGAGCACCTGGTTCAAGGAGGCGACGCTTTTGGTGACGGTGTCGCCCGGCATACCATGCGGCATAGGAACAATTTCGCCGTAACGCTGCGTCTCTTGCGAACCGCTTTTGCTTTGCTGGTGCAGCAGCGGCTTGGTTGCAGTGTGTTCTGCGGCCAGCAGGCTCGCGCCTTTGGCAGTGGACTTCTTCATAGCCATCTTCAGCACCTCAAGTTAAAGGCAATCTCTGCGCACAATTCGTGCCTGTGGTCGAATGGAAACGGAGGAACGCCGATAAGGGCAACAGGCGTCCCTTGCCAACCTCTACCGCGGCTCGGCGCTCGCTAAACGGCCAGGACCCGCGCCTTGTTGACCACCCGTGCCGCAATCTCTTCGGCAAGTGGCTCGGGTGTACCCCGGACAATCAGGCCGTCCTTGATGTGCGCGTATTGGCGTTCGCGTTTGGCACTCCAGGCCTTTCTGGGCACGGCGGTTCCCTGGTTGACTCGGGGATGCATCGTGTTCATAGGTCAGCGTTCCTGGGTTCGGGCGCGGTTGAGGCGATGCTTTGCCCCGAAAGAAGTTCTGCGCCTGCGTCACTTGGGCCGCGGGGACTTGCTGGCCCTGTCGGGCTGGCTCAAGCGCCCAGCGCGCAGCGCCTCGACCGCAGCCACCACCGAGCGGGCCACGATGCGCACCTCTTCCTGTACCGCGCTGTCCTTGTCCAGCGCTTCGTGGCTGTTGTAGTAAGGCTCGTAATAGCCGATGTACCGGTCCAGCTTCGCGGCAGCGCCAGCGTCGATCAGGCCCATCCACTCCAGCCAGTCGCACAGGTTGCGGCGATGGTCTTCGACGCCGGCGACATCGCCATGGACGACCACGCCGAATGCACGACCCGCGAGGTGCTTGGGGAAGTCCCAGCCCTGCGCTTCGATCTGCTTGGCTTCGACCACGCGCTTGCCGTGGGTGGTGGTGGGGTCCGGATTGCCGCCATCGGCACACACCAGCCGATCGATCATCAGTTTCAGCGGGCTGGGCGACTGGTACCAGTAGGTCGGCGCCAGCAGGATCACCGCATGCGCTGCCACCCACCGTTCATAGATTTCGGCCATCCAGTCGTGGGTCTGCGCGAGTGCATGGTTCGGGTAACAACTGCAGGGCCAATGGCACAGCGGCATGGCGCTC
>JBBRCD010000108.1:0-14951 GCA_038205245.1 Burkholderiales bacterium | reverse complement strand
CACCCATCGACCCGGGTACAGACCCCGTGGGTCTGTACCCAACGGCGCATCGGCGCCCATCGAGGGTGCGGGGATGGACCCTCAGGGTCTTTCCCCATCAGCGCTTCACCGCGCGTCGAGGGGCACCCACTTTCGGCCTTCCGGCCCGGTGTAGTTGGCGGTGGGCCGGATGATCTTGCCGTCGATGCGCTGTTCGATCACATGCGCCGACCAGCCCGAGGTGCGCGAGATCACGAACACCGGGGTGAACATCGTGGTCGGCACGCCCATCAGGTGGTAAGACACTGCGCTGAACCAGTCCAGGTTCGGAAACATCTTCTTCTCGCGCCACATGACGGTTTCCAGCCGCTCGGCGATGTCGAACAGCCGGGTCGAGCCGGCGCGTTGCGACAAGCGGCGCGCGACCTCCTTGATCACCACGTTTCTCGGGTCGCTGATGGTGTACACCGGGTGGCCGAAGCCGATCACCACTTCCTTCGCCTGCACCCGGCGCACGATGTCGGCCTCGGCTTCATCCGGGTCGGCATAGCGTGACTGGATGTCGAAGGCGACCTCGTTCGCGCCGCCGTGCTTTGGACCGCGCAGGGCGCCGATGCCGCCGCAGATCGCGCTGTGGAAGTCCGCGCCGGTGCCGGCGACCACACGTGCCGCGAAGGTCGAGGCGTTGAACTCGTGCTCGGCGTACAGGATCAGCGAGGTGTGCATCGCGCGCACCCACTCCGGTGGCGGTGGTGCGCCATGCAGAAGATGCAAAAAGTGGCCGCCGATCGAGTCATCATCGGTTTCCACGTCGATTCGCCTGCCGTTGTGCGACCAGTGATACCAGTAGAGCAGCATCGAGCCGAAGCTCGCCATCAGCCGGTCGGCAATGGCGTGCGCGCCCGGCATGGCGTGATCGTCCTTCTCTGGGAGCAGCGTGCCCAGCATCGACGCACCTGTGCGCAGCACATCCATCGGGTGCGCAGACGACGGGATGCGTTCCAGCACCGCCTTGAGTGCGGCCGGCAGACCGCGCAGCGCGCGCAGGTGGCGCTTGTACTGCTCCAACTCGGCACGATCGGGCAGCCGGTCATGCAGCAGCAGGAAGGCAATCTCCTCGAACTCGGCGCTGTCGGCGAACTCGAGGATATCGTAGCCGCGGTAGTGCAGGTCATTGCCGCTGCGCCCGACAGTGCACAGCGCGGTATTGCCGGCGGTCACGCCCGACAGCGCGACTGATTTCTTCGGCTTGAATGCTGCGGGGGCTGGGGTGTCGCTCATCGTGCATCCTCCCGGATCGGACTGCGCGTTCGCCGGCGGCTCAACGGCCAGGCACCCTGGCTATGACGCTCGGACAAACGTGCAAAAGAAACGCGTGAAACCAACGCATGGAAAAACGGCCGCTTCGCTGGCGGCCGTCTGTTGAATCAACGTTTCGTCAGCGCTGCCAGGCTCAGCCGAGCAACTGCTTGACGCCATCCCGCTCTTCCTGCAATTCCTTCAGCGTCGCCTGCATCTTCGCCGTGCTGAAATCTGACACCTCGATACCCTTGACGATGTCGTACTTGCCACCAGCGCAGGTCACCGGGTAGCCGTAGATGATGCCTTCCGGGATGCCGTAGCTGCCATCGGACGGCACGCCCATGCTCACCCAGTCGCCGGCCGGGGTGCCATCCACCCAGTTACGGATATGGTCCATCGCGGCATTCGCCGCACTGGCGGCCGAAGACAGGCCGCGCGCTTCGATGATCGCTGCGCCGCGCTTCTGGATGGTGGGGATGAAGGTCGATTCGAGCCAGGCCTGGTCGTTGATCATCGGCCACGCTGCTTTGCCGTCGACCTCGGTACGGAAAAGGTCGGGGTACTGGGTGGCAGAGTGATTGCCCCAGATGGTCATCTTCTTCACGCTTGCCACCGGACGGCCGACCTTCTGCGCGATCTGGGTCAGAGAGCGGTTGTGGTCCAGCCGCATCATTGCGGTGAACTGGGTCGGCTTCAGACTGGGCGCGTTCTTCATGGCGATCAGCGCATTGGTGTTGGCCGGATTGCCCACCACCAGCACTTTCACGTCGCGGCTGGCGAACTCGTCAAGCGCGCGACCCTGCGGGCCGAAGATCCTGCCGTTCGCTTCCAGCAGGTCCTTGCGCTCCATGCCCGGGCCGCGCGGTCGTGCCCCGACCAGCAGCGCGACGTCGACATCGCGGAAGGCGACCTTGGCGTCGTCGGTGGGTACGACCGACTGCAGCAGGGGAAAGGCGCAGTCGTCCAGTTCCATGATCACGCCGCGCAGGGCCTTCTGCGCTTTCTCGTCGGGGATCTCGAGCAGTTGCAGGATGACCGGCTGGTCTGCGCCGAGCATTTCGCCGCTGGCGATTCGAAACAGCAGGCTGTAGCCGATCTGGCCGGCGGCGCCGGTGACGGCGACACGTACTGGGGATTTCATCTGGGGACTCCGGTCGTGACTCGCGCGGGCTTGGATGATACTGCACCGTCTGCCTCGGCGCTGGGTCGTGTTTTCCAGGGTTCGCCGCGCCGCGGTCGCTGCGCAGTCGCTTGTGAAATGCATTGCCTGCTGCGATAATCCGGAGGCTTTGCAGCCTGCCGGCGCGATTGTTCCACCGGCCGCTCGTCGCCCTCGTCGCCGCATCACCCGAGGCGGCATGGCGCACCGCTGTCACATCTTCGGCGGCGCCACACGAGCGCAGTTCCTGGCTGCGAGCCGATGGCGCTGCATGGCGCCGGATGTCATGACCGAGGAAGACCGCCGAGTTGATCAAGAAGAACCGACCCAAGTATCTCGACCTGACCGAGATCAAGCTGCCGCTGCCGGCATTCGTGTCAATTCTGCATCGGGTCAGCGGGGTGGGCATGTACCTCGTCGGCATTCCGTTCGGCCTGTACCTGCTTCAGGCAAGCCTCGCCTCCGAGCAGGGCTATGCCGATGCAGGCGCAATCGCCGATCACTGGTTCGTCAAGCTGATTCTGTTTGGGCTGCTGTGGGCATTCCTGCATCATTTCTGTGCCGGCATCAGGTACCTCGCGCTCGATCTGCATCTGGGCGAGGAACTTCAGCAGGCGCGAAGCAGCAGCTACGCCGTGTTTGGCGCCAGTCTGCTGCTGACGGTGATCTTCGGAGCACAGCTATGGTGACCCGGGTCGTCACTGGCGCGCACTACGGGCTGCGGGACTGGCTCGGGCAACGTGTCACGGCGGTCATCATGGCCGTGTATGCGATGCTGATCGGGGGCATCGTGCTGTTCGACGCCCCGGGGGGTTACGGCGAGTGGAAGGCGCTGTTCTCGGGTCGGGTCATGCAGCTGGCAACGCTTCTTTTCATCGCCTGCCTGCTCTACCACGCCTGGGTCGGCATCCGTGACGTGTTGATGGACTACATCAAGCCCACTTCGGTGCGGCTCACGCTTCAGATCGGCGTGATCCTGTCGCTAGTGGTCTACATGGGATGGTCCATCCAGATTCTTCTGGGGTAACGACTATGGCAGGCAACGACTGATGGCTCTCGCGAAACGTACGTTCGACGCATTGGTGGTAGGGGCGGGTGGAGCCGGGCTGCGCGCCGCGCTGCAACTGTCGGAGTCCGGGCTGAAGACCGCGGTGTTGACCAAGGTGTTTCCGACCCGTTCGCACACCGTTGCCGCGCAGGGCGGCATCGCCGCTGCGCTTGGCAACTCGATGGAAGACAACTGGATCTTCCACATGTACGACACGGTCAAGGGCGCCGACTACCTGGGTGACCAGGACGCGATCGAATTCATGTGCCGCACCGCCAACGAGTGTGTGTATGAACTCGAGCACTTCGGCATGCCGTTCTCGCGGATGCCCAACGGCAAGATCTACCAGCGCCCGTTCGGCGGCCAGTCGATCAATTTCGGCAAGGAGCAGGCGGCGCGCAGTTGCGCGGTGGCCGACCGCACCGGCCACTCGATGCTGCACACGCTCTACCAGCGCAACGTGCGCGCCAACACGCTGTTCTTTGTCGAGTGGATGGCGCTCGATCTGGTGATGAATGCCGCTGGCGAATGCGTGGGTGTCACCGCACTCGAGATGGAAACCGGCGAAGTGATGATCCTGCAGGCGAAAAGCACGCTGCTGGCAACCGGCGGCGCCGGGCGGGTGTACCAGGCGAGCACCAACGCCTTCATCAACACCGGGGACGGCATCGGCATGGCGGCGCGCGCCGGTATTCCGTTGGAAGACATGGAGTTCTGGCAGTTCCACCCGACCGGGGTGGCGGGTGCGGGGGTGCTGATTACCGAAGGTGTGCGCGGCGAGGGCGGCTATATGCTCAACAAGAATGGCGAGCGCTTCATGGAACGTTATGCGCCCAACGCCAAAGATCTTGCCAGCCGGGACGTGGTTTCGCGCGCGATGGCCACCGAGATCAAGGAAGGCCGTGGCGCCGGACCAGACGGCACCTACCTGCTGCTCAAGCTCGACCATCTGGGTGCTGAGACGATCAACACCAAGCTGCCCGGCATCCGCGAGATCGCGCTGAAGTTCGCCAATGTCGACCCGATCAAGGACCCGATCCCGGTGGTGCCGACCTGCCATTACATGATGGGCGGCATCCCGACCAACTACCACGGTCAGGTGGTGATGCCGAAGGATGGCAACCCGGAAGTGCCGGTGCCAGGCCTGTACGCGGCCGGCGAAGCGGCCTGCGTCTCGGTGCACGGGGCGAACCGGCTGGGTACCAACTCGCTGCTCGACCTGGTGGTGTTCGGCAAGTCGGCCGGTCAGCATATGGCCGGTTACTCCCGATCGAGCCAGAGCCAGCAGGATCTGCCTAAGGATGCCGGTGAGTACACCCAGGCCCGCCTGGCGAGGCTGGAGGGGCAGAAAGACGGCGAGAAGGTGTCGTCAGTGCTGCGCGACCTGCAGCTCACCATGCAGCTCGACTGCGGCGTGTTCCGCTTCCCCGACAGCATGAAGTCCGGGGTGGCCAAATTGCGTGAAGTGGCCAAACGTTCGCTGGTCACCGAGATCAAGGACAAGAGCCGGGTGTTCAACACCGCGCGGGTCGAGGCTCTGGAACTGGACAACCTGGTGGAAGTGGCCCTGTCTTCGCTGGTGTCGGCCGAGGCGCGCACCGAGTCTCGCGGCGCTCATGACCGGAGCGACTTCCCGGTTAGGGATGACGCGAACTGGATCCGGCACAGCCTCTGGTACAAAGAGGGCGATCGCCTCGATTACAAGCCGGTGCACGACAAGCCGCTCACGGTCGATACCTTCGAGCCGAAGGCACGGGTCTACTGATCCAGGGGCAGGTCCGGGAACCAGCGCAGCTCTACGGGGCCGGTACAGGCGCAGCGACAGGTACAGCTACAGGTACAGGTACAGGTACAGCTACAGCTACAGCTACAGGTAACCACGAGGCAAGGTCAGATGAAATTCCAGGTTTTCCGCTACAACCCAGAAGTCGACGACAAGCCGTACATGCAGAGCTACGACATCGCGCTCGAGCCGTCCGACCGGATGTTGCTCGACGCGATCGTGCGCATCAAGAACCACGACGACACGCTGTCGCTGCGCCGCTCCTGCCGCGAAGGCGTATGCGGCTCTGATGCAATGAATATCAACGGCAAGAACGGCCTCGCCTGTATCACCGCGCTCGACTCGCTGAAAGAGCCGGTGGTGTTGAAGCCGCTGCCCGGACTGCCGGTGATCCGCGACCTGATCGTCGACATGTCGCAGTTCTTCAAGCAGTACCACTCGATCAAGCCGTACCTGATCAACGAGAATCCGCCCCCCGAGACCGAACGGCTGCAGTCGCCCGAGGAGCGCGAGGAGCTCGACGGCCTGTACGAGTGCATCCTGTGCGCGTGCTGTTCGACGGCCTGCCCGTCGTTCTGGTGGAACCCGGACAAGTTTGTCGGTCCGGCCGGCCTCCTGCAGGCTTACCGTTTCCTGGCCGACAGCCGCGACGAGGCGACCTCGGAGCGTCTGGACAATCTGGAAGACCCGTACCGGCTGTTCCGCTGCCACACGATCATGAACTGTGTCGACGTTTGTCCCAAGGGGCTGAACCCGACCCGGGCGATCGGCAAGATCAAGCAGCTGATGGTCAAGAGGATGGTGTGATGAAGATGCAGACCGAGGCGATGCGCATCGAGGAGAACAGGCTGCGCTGGCATTGCCGGCGCGGATTGCTGGAACTCGACCTGGTGCTGACACGATTCATGGACAACCGGTATGCTTCGATGAAGGCTGTGGATGTCGAGTTGCTCAGGGAGCTGCTCGACTATCCCGACCAGGACCTGTGGGACATGATCATCGGTCGGCTCCAACCAGCCGATAAACGAGTCACCCCGGTACTGGAAATGTTGCGCGCGGCTTGACCGCGCGTTTTTGTATACGCAGTTCCCCGAGCCGGCGGCGTGAGGCGCGAGGTTGACAGCCCGGGGAGCGCGCGATTCCGCTCTGGAGAGTCTGATGGACAGCAAAGCCAAGGCAACCCTCTCGTTCAGCGACGGACGCCCGTCGGTCGAGTTCCCGATGTACGGCGGCAGCATCGGTCCGGACGTCATCGATGTGCGAACGCTCTATGCCAAGACCGGGGTGTTCACCTACGACCCGGGATTCATGTCCACCGCCAGTTGCAAGTCGAGCATCACCTATATCGACGGCGATCAGGGCGTGCTCGAACACCGTGGCTACCCGATCGAGCAGCTGGTAGAGAACTGCGACTTGCTGGAAGTCGCTTATCTGATCATGAAGGGTGAGCTGCCGAACGCGAAAGAGAAGAAGGAGTTCGATCACACCGTCACCATCCACACGATGGTGCATGAGCAACTTGCGCGTTTCTACTCCGGGTTCCGGCGCGATGCGCACCCGATGGCGGTGCTCTGCGGCGTGGTCGGCGGGATGGCTGCGTTCTATCACGATTCGCTCGACATCCAGAATCCGCAGCACCGGATGATCTCGGAATTCCGGCTGATCGCCAAGATGCCCACCGTGGTGGCGATGACCCACAAGTACAGCATCGGCCAGCCGTTCATGTACCCGCGTAACGATCTGGGCTATGTCGAGAATTTCATGCGCATGATGTTCGGTGTGCCCTGCGAGGAGTACACGCCGAATCCGGTGCTGGTGCGTGCGCTGGAAAAGATCCTCATCCTGCACGTCGACCACGAGCAGAACGCGTCGACCTCGACCGTGCGTCTTGCCGGCTCGTCGGGTGCGAATCCGTTCGCCTGCATCGCGGCCGGTGTGGCCTCGCTCTGGGGTCCGGCGCACGGCGGAGCGAACGAAGCTGTGCTCAATATGCTTGACGAGATCGGCGATGTCTCCAATATCGACAAGTTCATCAAGCACGCGAAAAACCCTGCCGAGCAGTCCAAGCTGATGGGCTTCGGCCACCGGGTCTACAAGAACTACGATCCGCGCGCCCGGCTGATTCAGGGCGCCTGTCATGACGTGCTTGCGGAACTCGGGCTCGAAGACAACAAGATGTTCAAGCTGGCCCTTGCGCTGGAGAAGGTTGCCCTGGAAGACGAGTACTTCGTCAAGCGCAAGCTGTTCCCGAACGTGGACTTCTATTCCGGTATCGTCTACAAGGCGCTCGGCATTCCGGTGTCCATGTTCACCGCGCTGTTCGCGCTGTCGCGCACTATCGGCTGGATCGCCCAGTGGAACGAGATGATCGAGGACCCGGAGCAGAAGCTCGGCCGTCCGCGCCAGCTTTTCCTCGGCGAGACTGATCGGAAGTTGGTGCCGTTGGCGCAAAGGCGCTAGCGTAGAGGTTAAATCGCAGCGGCCAGGGGACAGACCCTTGGGGTCTGTCCCCGCCTTGAGCACCGCCGAAGTACAGGACGCTTTCTGATGATGCAAGAGATGTTCGCCAACTCCTACCTGTTCGGGGCGAATGCTCCGTTCATCGAGGAACTCTACGAGGCATGGCTGGAGAATCCGTCCTCGGTCGATGGTGCCTGGGGGCAGTACTTCACCACCCTGCAGCACTCGGGCAATGGGCCGGACGTCTCGCACGAAAAGGTCCGCAACGATTTCGTCGCGCTGGCCAGGCGCAACCCCTATCTCGCTTCTGCCGGCGCTGCGGTGAGTGCAGACGATGCGCTGAAGCAGGTGTCGGTACTGCAGATGATCGGCGCCTATCGCTTTCTGGGTGTGCGTCAGGCCGATCTCGACCCGCTCAAGCGCCAGGAGAAGCCGTATATCCAGGAACTCGATCCGGCGTTCTACGGCCTCTCGGACGCGGACATGGAGACCGAGTTCAACACTGGATCGCTGGTCGGCCCGCAGCGCGCCAGCCTGCGCCAGATCCTTGTCCATGTGCGCGAGACCTACTGCGGATCGATCGGCTTCGAGTACATGTACATCTCGGATCCGGCGCAGAAGAAGTGGATCCAGCAGCGCTTCGAGAGCATTCATTCGAAACCCTCGTACGACGCGGCATTCAAACTGCATCTGCTCGAGCGGCTCACCGCCGCGGAGACGCTCGAGAAATACCTGCATACGAAGTACGTTGGCCAGACCCGCTTCTCGCTGGAAGGCGGCGAGACGGTGATCCCCATGCTGGATGTGCTGCTGCAGCGTGCTGGCGCTCAGGGGGTGAAGGAGTCGGTGATCGGCATGGCGCATCGGGGACGGCTCAACGTGCTGGTGAACACGCTGGGCAAGATGCCCAAGGACCTGTTCGCCGAGTTCGAAGGCAAGATGGACGAGGCGATCCTCTACGGAGACGTGATCTACCACGACGGCTTCTCCAGCGACATCACCACCCCCGGCGGGCCGATGCATCTGGCGCTGGCATTCAACCCGTCGCATCTCGAGATCGTCAATCCGGTGGTCACTGGCTCGGTGCGTGCACGCCAGCATCGCCGTGGCGACAAGCTCGGCGTGGAGGTGATGCCGATCCTGATCCACGGCGATGCCTCGTATGCGGGGCAGGGGGTCGTGATGGAGACCCTGAACCTGTCGCAGACCCGGGGCTACGGCACCGGCGGCACCATGCATCTGATCATCAACAACCAGATCGGCTTCACGTTGTCCGATCCGCGCGATTCGCGCTCGTCGCTCTATTGCAGCGACGTTTCGAAGATGGTCGAGGCGCCGATCTTCCATGTGAACGGCGATGACCCGGAGGCGGTGGCGCTGGTGGTCGAAGCCGCGCTCGACTTCCGCATGACGTTTCACAAGGACGTGGTGGTTGATCTGGTCTGCTACCGCCGTCCCGGCCACAACGAGCAGGACGAGCCGATGGTCACCCAGCCGCTGATGTACAAGGTGATCAGCAAGAAGCCTGGCACCCGCAAGCTCTATGCCGACAAGCTGGTGGCTGCGGGGGTGGTGACCGAGAGTGCTGCGGCGGAACTGATCAGCGCCTTCCGGACGGCCATGGACGGTGGCTACCACACCAACAAGACTGTGCTGTCCAACTTCAAGCCGCCCTACGCTCCCGACTGGGACCAGTTCAAGGGTACGAAGTGGAACGAGAACGACAACACTCAGGTGCCACTGGAAACATTGAAGGAACTGAGCCGCCTGGTGTCGACCGTGCCGGACGACTTCAAGCTGCACCCCCGGGTGCAGAAGATCATGGAGGACCGGCGCCAGATGGCCGAGGGCAGCATGCCGCTGGACTGGGGCATGGCCGAGACGCTGGCTTATGCCACCCTGCTCAAGGACGGTTTCCCTATCCGCCTTTCCGGACAGGACTCGGGGCGGGGCACGTTCTTTCATCGCCATGCCGTGCTGCATGACCAGAACCGCGAGCGCTGGGACTCGGGCACCTATCTGCCGCTGCAGAACCTGTATCCGGGACAGCCTGATTTCACGGTGATCGACTCGCTGCTGTCCGAGGAAGCTGTTCTGGGTTTCGAGTATGGCTACTCTTCGACTGTGCCCAACGAGCTGGTGATCTGGGAGGCGCAGTACGGCGACTTCGTCAACGGCGCACAAGTGGTGATCGACCAGTTCATCGCCTCCGGAGAGGTGAAGTGGGGACGCATGTCGGGGCTGGTGATGATGCTGCCGCACGGGTATGAGGGCGCCGGGCCCGAGCACTCGTCCGGGCGTATCGAGCGGTTCCTGCAACTGTGCGCCGATTACAACATCCAGGTCTGCTATCCGGCCACGCCGGTGCAGATGTTCTACCTGCTGCGTCGGCAGATGATCCGTCCGTACCGCAAGCCATTGATCATCTTCACTCCAAAGAGCATCCTGCGGCACAAGGAATCAGTGTCCCCGCTCGAGGAGTTCGCCCTGGACAAGTTCCGCCCGGTGAACGGCGAATGGGATGCCGATATCAATCCGGCGCGGGCGAAGCGGGTGGTGTTCTGCAGCGGCAAGGTGTTCTTCGACCTGCGGGCCGCTCGGCGCGAAGCGGGCATCAAGGATGTTGCTCTGGTGAGAATCTCGCAGCTCTATCCGTTCCCGCATGACGAATACAAGGAACAGATCGATCTTTATCCGGCGGCCAAGGAGATTGTCTGGTGTCAGGAAGAGCCGCGCAACCAGGGTGCCTGGTACTGGGTTCAGCACTATCTGCGCCGGCCGATGCGCAAAGGGCAGAAGCTGTACTACGCAGGGCGGGTGTCGTCCGCGACTCCAGCGGTGGGCTACAAGAAGTTGCACGCAATCCAGCAGAAAGAGCTGGTCGGTGCCGCTATTGCGTTGGGTGGCGGCGAAAGCAACGAAAAGGACCGGGAGTGAGACTCGGATCGCACGCTGCCAGGCTGGAGCGCGCGCCCGCAGCAGGACGATCCGCGAGCACGGCGTGACAACAATACTAAAACGATGACAAGGTGAAACGATCATGTTGGTGCAAGTGAAGGTCCCGATGCTGTCCGAGTCCGTAGCCGAAGCGACGCTGCTGGTCTGGCACAAGAAGCCAGGCGACTATGTCAAGCGCGACGAGAACCTGATCGACATCGAGACCGACAAGGTCGTGCTCGAGCTGCCGGCGCCGGATTCCGGTGTGCTGGTCAAGATCGAGAAGGTCGATGGCGCAACCGTGGCCAGCCAAGAGGTGATCGCCACGATCGACACCGACGCCAAGGCCGATGCTGGATCCTCTGCGGCTCCTGCTGCCGCTCCTGCAGCCGCTCCGGCAGCCGCGCCCGCTTCCGCGGCAGCGCCCGCTTCACCTGCCTCCGCTTCAGCCGCGTCGCCCTCGGCCGCCGTGATGCCCGCGGCTCAGAAGATCGCGGCCGAACAGCAGGTCGCAACCGACAGTCTCGCCGGCTCGGGGCGCGGGGGGCGGGTGACCAAGGAAGATGTGCTGGGTGCAGTGCAGGCCCGCGTCGCGGCGCCTGCCGCTGCGCCAGCCGCTGCGCCTGCGGCCAGGATCGCCAGCCCGGCGCCGCTGCCGAGGGTCGATGCGCCGGTCAGCATGGCCGCGATCCTGGGCAACCGTCCCGAGCAGCGGGTCCCGATGTCGCGCCTGCGGCAGCGCGTCGCCGAGCGCCTGCTTCAGTCGCAGGCCAACGCAGCGATCCTCACCACGTTCAACGAAGTGAACATGCAGCCGGTGATGGACCTGCGTGCGAAGTACCGCGACCGCTTCGAGAAGGAACATGGCGTGCGCCTGGGCTTCATGTCGTTCTTCGTCAAGGCGGCGGTTTACGCGCTGAAGAAGTTCCCGGCAGTCAACGCGTCGATCGATGGCACCGACATCATCTACCACGGTTACTTCGACATCGGAGTGGCGGTGGCCAGCCCGCGTGGGCTGGTGGTGCCGATCGTGCGTGATGCGGATCGCAAGACCATGGCCGAGATCGAAAAGGAGATCAACGATCTCGGCAAACGCGCACAGGATGGCAAGCTCACCATCGAGGAACTCACCGGCGGCACGTTCTCGATCTCCAACGGAGGCGTGTTCGGTTCGATGCTGTCGACCCCGATCATCAATCCGCCGCAGAGCGCGATCCTGGGCGTGCACGCGACCAAGGAGCGCGCAGTGGTCGAGAACGGTCAGATCGTGATCCGGCCGATGAATTACCTCGCCATGTCGTATGACCACCGCATCATCGATGGCCGGGAGGCGGTGCTGAGCCTGGTCGCGATGAAGGACGCACTGGAAGATCCCTCCCGCCTCCTGCTGGAGGTTTGATCGTGGCCAAGACTTTCGATGTGGTCGTGATCGGCGGCGGTCCGGCCGGTTATGTCGCAGCCATCCGTGCCGGACAACTCGGCCTGTCGGTGGCTTGCGCCGAATCCAACCCCTATGCCGATCCGAAGGGCGAGCCGCGCCTGGGCGGCACCTGTCTGAACGTCGGCTGCATTCCGTCCAAGGCGCTGCTGCAATCCTCCGAGAATTACCATCTTTTGCATGAGGGCTTCGCCCAGCATGGCATCAGCGTCACCGGCGCGAAGATGGATATCGCGACCATGCTGGGGCGCAAGGACAAGATCGTCACTCAGTTCACCAGCGGCATCAAGGGCCTGTTCAAGAAGTACAAGGTCAACTTCCTGCCCGGCCATGGCAAGTTCGTCGCCGCCGGCAGTGCCGGCTGGCAGCTCGATGTCGGTGGCGAGGCAGTCGAGGCAAAGCATGTGATTGTTGCCACCGGCTCGCAGGCGCGCGCTCTGCCCATGGCGCCGGTCGATGGCGAGTTCATCGTCGACAACGTCGGCGCACTCGAGTTCAAGACCGTGCCCAAACGGCTGGGCATCATCGGCTCCGGGGTCATCGGTCTGGAACTGGGGTCGGTGTGGAAGCGGCTCGGTGCGGAGGTGACCATTCTCGAAGCCTTGCCGAACTTCCTCGGTGCCTGCGACGAGTCGATTGCCAAAGAGGCCTGGAAGGTGTTCACCGCCAAACAGGGCCTGGATATCAAGCTCGGCTGCAAGATCGGCGAAGTGAAGAAAGACAAGGCCGGTGTGTCGATCGCCTATGAGCAGGACGGCAAGGCTGCCACGCTCGATTGCGAACGCCTGATCGTGTCCATCGGCCGGGTGCCCAACACCAGTGGTCTGAACGCCGAAGCGGTGGGTCTGAAGCTCGATGCACGCGGCTTCGTCGAAGTCGACGGCCACTGCCGGACCACCCTGCCCAATGTGTACGCGGTCGGTGATGTGGTGCGCGGGCCGATGCTGGCGCACAAGGCGATGGAAGAGGGCGTGATGGTGTCCGAGATCATCGCTGGACAGGCCGGACATGTGAATCTGGACACCGTGCCCTGGATCATCTACACCTCGCCCGAGATCGCCTGGGTCGGTAAGACCGAGCAGCAGTTGAAGGCCGAAGGGGTGGCCTATCGCGTCGGGCAGATTCCGTTTCTTGCCAACGGCCGGGCGATGGGCATGGGCGACACCACCGGCTTCGTCAAGATGATTGCCGATACAAAGACCGACCGCATCCTCGGGGTGCACATCATTGCGGCGCATGCCTCGGAGCTGATCTCCGAGGCGGTGGTGGCGATGGAGTTCTCGGCAAGTTCGGAAGACCTGGCGCGCATCGTGCACGGACATCCAACACTGTCCGAGGTGATGCACGAGGCGGCGCTCGCCGTCGACAAGCGGTCGCTGCACTTCTGAGCGGCGCAGCGGACGGGTCGGGCGCGCTGGGGTCGCTGGGGGCTGGGGTGGAGTCCGGAGATCCGCAATCCGCCTCACCGGCGGTCGCCGAGCCGCAGCCTGCAGAAGGCGGCGATCTGCCGCAATGGATGCGCCGGCATGCAGCCAATCAGGGCTACATGCTGGACGAGGCGCAGGAAGCGGCGCTGCCAGCGTTCGCGCGTCTATTCGACGAACTGACCGAGCAGGCGCGGCTCGCCCGCTCGCTACTTCGCCTGCTGTCGCGCCGGCGCCAGATCCAGGGCATCTACCTCTGGGGTGGGGTCGGCCGGGGCAAGAGCTTTCTCATGGACAGCTTCTTCGCTGCGCTGCCGGTGGAGCGCAAGAAGCGTATCCACTTTCACCGCTTCATGCTGCAGATCCATCACGCGCTGCGTGCGCTGCAGGGGCAGGCCAACCCGCTGCGTCAGGTGGCTGCCGGCATCGCGCGCGAGGCGCAGTTGCTTTGTGTCGACGAGTTCCATGTCACCGACATCACCGATGCCATGCTGATGCGCAATCTGCTGGAAGGGCTGGTCGAAGAGGGCGTGGTGCTGGTGACCACCTCCAATGCCCGGCCGGACGACCTGTACCGCAATGGCCTGCAGCGCAGCAGTTTCCTGCCTGCCATCGAGCTGCTCAAGCAGCACCTGCAGGTGATCGAGGTGGACGCCGCCATCGACTACCGGTTTCAGGCCCTGCACGCCGGAGGCGTGTATCACACGCCGATCGTGCCTGGACTGCAGGCGCGGCTCGGCGCGGAGTTCCAGGCGATCGCCGGAACACAAGGCGCATCCGATGTCCAGATCGAGGTCGAGTCACGGGTGTTTGTCGCCAGGCGCGCCGCCAACGGCATCGCCTGGTTCGACTTCCGCATGCTGTGCGACGGACCGCGCGGCAAGCCCGACTACATCGAACTGGCCTGCCGATACCACACGATCATCGTCTCCGACGTGCCCGAACTCACCTCCGGCCAGCGCGACATCGCACGCCGGTTCGTCTGGATGATCGACGAGTTCTACGACCGGCGGGTGAAACTCATCCTGTCGGCGGCAGTGCCGGTGGACCGGCTGTTCGCGCGGGTGCCGCTTGACGATGTGTATAAGGAACAGAAGGGCAGCGGTGAATTCGACCGCACAGTGAGCCGGCTGGTCGAGATGCAGTCGGTACACTACCTCGCTGAGCCGCACCTGCCCTGAACATCGGGGACGAGCCTGAGTATCGGGGACGAGCCTGAACATCGGGGATGAGCCTGAGGGGACAGACCCTGAGGGTCCGTCCCCAAAGCGGGATTTCGGGGCAGACCCTCTGGGTCTGTCCCCAAAGCGGGATGTCGGGGCAGACCCTCGGGTTCTGTCCCCAAAGCGGGATGTCGGGGCCAGACCCTCGGGTTCTGTCCCCAAAGCGGGATGTCGGGGCCAGACCCTCGGGGTCTGTCC
>JBBRCD010000107.1:0-14972 GCA_038205245.1 Burkholderiales bacterium | reverse complement strand
ACGTCGGCAGGTTGCCATCGCGTTCGATCAGCGTCGGCCGCGGGCCGATACGCTCGACCAGCCGCTGGTACAACGACCATACGCCAGCGCAGACTGGCGCATCATGGCTGTCCACCAGCAGTGCGGCGCCGAGCAAGGGATCCTCGGCGTGGCCGGCCAGGTGCAGTTCCGCGACGAGTGCGGCGGGCACGCTGTCGATCCATGCGCCGGCATCGAAGCCGAGGTTGCGTGCGCTGACGAAGACGTTGTTGATGTCCACCAGCAGCGCGCAGCCGCTGCGTGCAGCAATGGTGGTCAGGAACTCCACTTCGCCGATGCGGTGGTCGTCGAACGCGATGTAGTGCGAAGGGTTCTCGATCGCCACCTGGCGCTGCAGGCGGTCCTGCACCCGGCCGAGGTTAGCGACGATGCAGTCGAGGCTTTCATCAGTGCGCGCGACCGGCAGCAAGTCAGGCAGGTAGTGTCCCCGCCAGCCGTTCCAGGCCAGGTGGCCGGAAACCAGTGCGGGGTCGTACCGGCGCACCAGTGCGGTTAGCCGGTCGAGGATGTCTGTGCCGGGCGCATCGGGCGCGGCGAGCGACAGAGCAACCGAATGCAGGGACAGCGGACGCTCGGTGCGCATGCGTTCGAGCCAGGCCAGGCGCGGGCCGCCGTCGACCATATAGTTCTCGGGATGCACTTCGAACCACAGGCCGGGCGCATCGCAGGCCAGGGCTTCGGCATAGTGTTCGGGCTTGAGCCCGACGCCGACGGTCAGGGATGAAGCAAGGGATGCAGGCAGGGAGGTCATCGCGGTTACGGACGGTCGTCCAGGGCCCCGCACGGCGCTGCGGACTGCACCGGGGGCGGTACAGGCCGCGCAGCGTGCGGGGCGGGACGAATCAGATTTCCGACAGCGAGCCGACGCCCTTCGGCGTCTTGACCGACGTGCAGGTGCCCGCGGCGACAAACTTCCATGCGTTACCCTGATAGTTCACCTTCGAGGTTCCAGCGCAGCTCGTGCCGGCGCCAGCTTTGCAGTCGTTCTTGCCTGCTAGCGAGATGCCGAAACACTTTTCCTTCGCGCCCGCGATCGAGGCGCCCTTGTCCTGCGCGAGGACAGCGCCCGAGGCGAGCGAGGCGAGCGCGATGATCACGGTGGCGAGTTTCTGGCGGTCATTCATGAGTAAGCTCCTGGGGTTATAGTTTTGGCCTCGGGCGGTGCTGCCCTGGGTCCGATCGCGTATTCGTGAGTCGCGCCGCGCCGGTTACAGTCGGCAACCTGTAAATGCAAAGAAAGTTTTTTCGTGCCTTGGTGTAACCGCGAATCCCCTTCAATCGAATACCTGACGTATCCAGGCAGACCGTGAAGTCGGTTCACGCAGCCCGTGAAGCGCGCTTGCAGGCGCTTATGATCGCGGCCCAGCGTGGCGACGGTGTAGCCTATGCCGAATTCCTGCGCGAACTGTCGCCGCTGCTCAGAGGCTTCTACCGGCGGCGACTGTTCAACCTGCAGGACGACATCGAGGACCTCGTGCAGGAAACCTTACTTGCCGTGCATAACAAGCGGCACACCTACGATCCGTTGCAGCCAGTCACCGCATGGCTGTACGCGATCGCGCGCTACAAGCTGGTCGACCTGCTGCGCGCACGGGCGGGACGCGACGCCCTGCACGAGCCGCTGGATGAAAGCCATGAAGACCTGTTCGCCGATCCCGCACCGGACGCTGAGGAAGCACGACGCGACCTCGGGGCGCTTCTGCAGCAGTTGCCGGACAAGCAGCGGCTGCCGATCGAGTACGTGAAGCTGCAGGGGCTTTCGGTGCGCGAAGCCGCGCAGCGGACCGGCCTGTCGGAGTCCGCGGTAAAGATCGGTGTGTTTCGCGGCCTGCGCGTGCTTGCGCAACGCATCAGGGGCGCTCGATGAACACCGACCGGCTGATCATTGCACTGGCTGCGGGCGTCGAGCCGGTCGATCCGAGTGCGGGCCGCTGGCGACTGGCTTTATCGACCGTTGCGGGGTTCGCCGTCGGCCTGCCGCTGCTGCTCTTGCTGCTTGGCATCAACCCGGCACTTGCGCAGGCGGCCGTGTTGCCGATGTTCTGGGTGAAGTTCGCTTTCGTCGCCGCACTTGCCGTTGCCGGCTGGTGGACGGTAGCGCGCCTGTCACGGCCCGGCGCAGCACTCGGCCGCCCTGCGATCGCCTTGGCGATGCCGGTACTGTTGATGGCCATGCTGGCGCTGTCTGCGCTGACTCTGGCGCAGGCCGACCAGCGGCTGGCCCTGCTGCTGGGTTCGAGCTGGTCCGCCTGTCCCTCGCTGATCGCTTTGCTGTCACTGCCGGCCTTCGTCCTTACGCTATGGGCGGTGAAGGGACTGGCACCGACACGGCTGCGCCTGGCCGGCGCAGGGGCTGGCATGCTGGCGGGTGCAATCGGGGCGCTGGTTTATCTGCTGTATTGTCCCGAGCTGGCACCACCGTTCCTCGTGGTCTGGTACACGCTTGGCATGCTGATTCCGGCGGCAGCGGGCGCGATGGTCGGGCCGCGGCTCCTGCGCTGGTAGTGCGCACAGGCCGGGTTCAGACCGGAATGGTGAGCGCGACTTCACTGCGGTGATACAGGTGTCCTCGGTGCCGAACGTGCTCGTGGTGCATTCGTCGCAGGCGGTGCGCACGCTGGGCGAACTGCTCGTGTTCACCCGCAGCCGGCCCGGCCAGCTCAACTATGCGTCGGCAGGAAGCGGCATCTCCCCCTCCACCTGTCGATGGAATTGCTGCGCAACATGGCTGGCCTCGACGTCGTGCATGTTCCCTACCAGGGAAGCGGTCCGGCAATGTTCGAAGTGATGAGCGGGCAGAGACGATGATGCTGCCCAGCCTGCCTACCGTGATGGGCCAGATCAACGGCGGCCGGCTGCGCGCACTAACGGTGACTACGGCGAAGCGCTCCGCCGCATTGCCGAAGGCGGCAGCGATCGCGGAGCCCTCGCCTTGCGATTTAGCCGCCTTCGACCGCGATCACCCACCGCCACCACCGGGTGACGGATGCACTTCGCCGGCCTCGGAAGTGACCGCTTGCCCTGTGGCATAGGCCTGCGCGACCTCGCGCAGCGACTTCATCTGCTTGCGGTAGTTGGTGCATTCCGTGCACATCCACAGATGCGCGGCCAAGGCCACCTTTTCGCGCAGGCGCAACGGCCGCTCCATTTCCTCGGATTAGAGCCCCGCGGCTTCATCGCGGTTCAGCATGTGCCGTCTCCCCGGGCGACCCCATCCGCTTTCCATGCATCCCCTGAGCCTCAGGCGCGCATGGTGCAGGATGACGTGACAGTTGGTGGTGGTGATGCCGAGCTGAATGGTCGGACGCTGGACCTGACGGGCGGCGCCCCGAGCTCAACTGGCACTTGAGGTCCCTGGTCGTCGCCGCCCGCTCGCGCGGCGTGCGAGTGATCGATCGCTGCAATCTGACGATCCTGGACGAGCGCGGGCAGGAAGGCTTGGCCGAGTTTCTGGCGGCGCACTGGGTCGAGATAGTGGCTTCGATGCCGTGCTACCTGGCAGACAACGTCGACCGCCAGCGTCGCAAAGGGACCTTGGACGCCAGCACCGCCCCGCCTCTGACCTGCGGTCGTCCCCTGCCCTTGCCGTTCCGTGGGTGCGCGTTGCGAAATCATCGGACACGATGCCCACGAGCCCGCTTGCGCGATGATCATCTGCCTGCATCGCTGGAGACGAAGACACGGAATTGGCGTTCCCGAGAGATTACACTGTTGCAGTGGCATATCATTCGCAACAGAGCTTCAAGGGCGCAAGGAGAAAACGATGGCTCAAAGTCAGTCCAGAAAGTTAGACGCTGGAGATTTTTTTCCGGATTTCCCGATCCATCTTCCCGGGGCATCCCCGACGACGGTCAAAGCCGTGCTCTCCGGGAAGTGGTCCGTGGTGCTGATCTACCGTGGCCACTGGTGAAGGTTCTGTCGTCAGCAGTTGGCTGACTTCCAAAGCAGGGCGGGCGATTTCCAGGCAGCCGGAATACGTCTGCTGGCAATTTCGGTCGATGCGGAAGAGCACGCGCAGCAGACGGTGCAAGCTCTGCAGCTGACGTATCCGGTCGGATACGGAGTTTCTTCAAGCGATATCAGCGAGTCGACCGGGGCTTACTTCGATGCCGAAAAGAAGTTCCTGCACGCAACCGGGTTCATCATCCGCCCTGACGGCACGGTAGCCGGTGGCGTCTACAGTACCGGTCCGGTGGGCAGATATACCGCGGCTGACGCGCTCGATATCGTAACTGCCTGGTCGAAGCCGAAATGATCGCCCCACTTGTGCGCGTATAGCAGTACGGTTCTCGCAAGCCAGTTTGGCCGCTGGCGCATCAGGCGCGGCGGGGGCTGGCTTGCGGAATTCTGATTGTTGCCAGCAGGCCTCGTGAGGGCTTGCGCAATCCAAAGCGCTCGTCGAAGCGCCGTGATGGAGGAAGACATGACGAAGGTCTCGTACGCCAGCCTTGCTGCCTTGTGCTGCGGGTTGATCGGTATCGCCGTGCCCGCAGGGCCGGCTTCGGCGCAGCAATACCCCAACAAACCAGTGAGGGTGGTCGTTGCAATGGGCGCAGGTGGCGCAGCCGACCTGCTCACTCGCTCGCTTACGCCCATGCTGAGCGAGCGCCTGGGCCAGCCGTACGTGGTCGATAACCGCCCCGGCGCCAATGGCGTGCTGGGGCAGGACATCGTCGCCAAGGCCAATCCGGATGGCTACACGCTGCTCGTGCAGTCGATCGCGATGGCGATCAATGCCAGTCTTTACAAACTTCCACATGACACGCTGCGCGACTTCACGCCGATCACGCAACTGGCGACAGTCGGGTTGGTCCTTGTCGTGAACCCGGCGTTTCCGGCGCACAACGTGAACGAGCTCATTGCGCTTGCCAAGTCCAGGCCGGGCGAACTCAACTACGCCTCGTTCGGCAACGGCAGCATAGCGCAGATCGCCGCCGAAACCTTCATGATGTCCACCGGCACGAAGCTCCGGCATATTGCCTACAAGACGTCCCCGGCCGCGGTCCAGGATGTAGTAGGCGGACAGGTGCAAATGGTGTTCGCGGGCATCCCTTACTCAATGGGACTCGTCGCTGCCGGACGGTTGCGACCGCTGGCGGTGAGCATGCGGGCGCGTTCGGCGCTGGCACCTGAACTGCCGACGATCAGCGAGGCGGGCGTGAAGGACTTCGAGGTGGTGTCCTGGTTCGGCGCTTGGGCCCCGGCGAAGACGCCGCTTCCGATCGTTGATCGGCTGAATCGGGAGATCGTCGAAGTCCTTGAGCTGCCGGAAGTACGCAAGACGCTCGCGGCGCGCGATTTCCATCCGGTCGGCAGCACGCAGCAGCAGTTTGCCGACTTCGTGAAGTCCGAGGTAGCGAAGTATGCGCGCCTGGTGAAGGAAGCTGGCATCAAGGTCGACGGTTAGCGAGTCACTCCAAGGGCCGGACCACCGTTCTATAGGTAACCGATCGAGGCTGATCTGGCTACAGTGTAGGCTCGAAGTGTGGGCTCGAATTTGTGTGGGCTCGAATTCAGCTGCCTGCCGATGCGCAGCCGGTAGCGCCACAGCAAGTGCCCAGCAATAGGGCCCCATGGTTCAAGCAGCGCGCTCAGCAGCAGTTCAGCGAAGGTGGTCACGGCGGCCTGTCCGGCGTGACCTTGTTGCGCTCCAGGATCAGGGCTTCGATGGCTCGCCGTCCAGCGTCGGGCTCGGTACGGGTGGCTTCGAACCAATGGCGCAGGCTGCGCGCGTCATCGCCCTGTGCAGGCGGCGGAGATGGGCTCGCAGCTCGGCTTCAGGCACGCCGCAGACGCAGGCGATATAGGGCAGCGTCCCGACACGCAGCGTATCGATCTGCACCTCGCCTCCGGCTACCCGGCTCGCGTAATGCCATTGATTCCATTCCCGCGGGCGCGGCGTTGACACGCGTGAATCGCCGGATACGGATGATGTGATGCCCTTGCCGGGTCGCACGAGTGGGAGGACAGGCGTGCGAAGAATCTACGTTCGGTTGCCAACGGTGGAGTCGGCGAAGAGCATCGTCAGGTCGGCGTGAAATGAACATGGATACGCGAGTGCTTGGCCAGCCACTCCTTGACCCACGGTGTTCAAGGTAATTGTCGCCCGCCAGGTCGGGGCGCTTCGCCACCATCGCGTCGATGCCGTCGTTGTGCAGGCCGGCGGTCTTCAGCCCGATCTCCGGCTTCGTCCCGTAGTAGAACGCCGGCGGCGCAGCCGAGATCATCGAGATATCGATGCCCTTCTTCTCCATCGCCTCGACCTTGGCATCGGCGTCGTAGTATTCGGGCACCAGCGCAAAGCTATTCTTTTTGCGCACCACGCGGCGCTTGTCGCCCTCGCTTTCGATCCGAGTCTCGAACGTCGCTTGATCGGCCAGGACGGCGTCGATCAGGCCCTGCGGGATCACGTGGTTGTGAAGGTCGATGCGGTTAATCAGCTTTCCTGGAAAGACTATGGGTGCCGGGATCCCTTCCGACCCGCCCGCGAATCAGCTCGCTAGCGCGCTGTCGATGCCTATCCGTGTGGTTCCCCGTTGCGACGTCGCGAACGGCCGACCGTCGTGCATGCGGGCGATCGCCGCGACAATCGCCAGGCCAAGGCCGTGATTGAGCCCGGCGCTGCCCCGCGTCGGTCCGGCCTGGTAGAAGCGGTCGAACAACCGGGGAAGGAAAGCCGGGTCCACCGTCTCGCCTTCGTTCGCGACAGCGACGCTAACGCGTCCGGGCGTCTCCGGCGCGGTGGCGATTTCGATCCTCACCACGCTGCCGTGCCGCGCGAAGCGGGTGGCGTTGCCGAGCAGGTTCGACAGCGCCCGGCGCAGCAGGGGCGCATCGAACTGCCCTTGCGCATCGCCCACAACCTCGCAGCGCAGCGCCGCCTCGTTCAGCGCAGGTTCATGGAACGCGACCACCTCGGCGGCCAGTATGGCCAGGCTGGCGACATGCTGCCTGCGCGCACGATCGCCGCGGTCGGCATGCGACAGGAAAAGCATGTCGTTAACGATGGCCGCCATGCGGTTGAGTTCTTCGAGGTTCGACGCCAGGGCGTCATGCAACTCGCCGCTGCCCTTTGGACCGCGCAGCGCGAGCTCGCTGCTCACGATCAGCGTGGCCAGCGGCGTGCGCAGTTCGTGCGCGACATCGGCGTTGAATGCCCTGATCTGTTCGTAAGCCGCTTCAAGTCGCGCCAGCATTTGGTTGAACTGCTCGACCAGCGGCTGAAGCTCTTCGGGCTGCCCGGTGCATTCGAGCCTGCGACCCAGTGTCTCCGGCGTCAGTTGACGTGTCTGATCGACCAGGGAGCGCAGCGGGGCCAGGCCCAGCCGCACCAGCAGCAGCCCTGCCAGCGCGATCAGCACCACCCCTGCGATGCTCGACACCACCAGCGTCACTGCCAGGTCGTGCAGCAGCACATCGTCAGCGGACACATCCATCGCGAGCACCGCGCGCGTGCCAGGTGACTGTGCATCGCGCGCCGGAAACGTCCATTCCATCTGTCGCGACCTGCCAGAGTCGGTCAGCTCAGCCGCCTTCCGATAGAACATTTCCCCGCGTGTGGTCTGCAGGTCGAGTGACAAGCTCAGGTAGCCGCGGAATGCATGGTCGAGCTGCGCCCGGATTGCCTTCGGGTCGTTGCCCACCTCGGCATCCGCGACCAGGCGCTGCAGCATCAACCACTTCTCTCCGAACAGCCGGTCCTGGCGCTTCTCGAGGCCCGCCATGGTGATGCCGTAGACGACCAGGGACAGCACCGTAGCACAGGCTGCCATCTGCACGGCCAGCATCACGAACAGGCGCCGGCTGAGGGATCCGCCGTTGCAGGCCACCGTCATGGCGTGTGCACCTCGGCCCGCTCTTCCAGTACGTAGCCCATGCCCCGCACCGTATGCAGCAGGGGATGCTCGAACGGGTCGTCGATCTTGCTGCGCAGCCGCCGTACCGCCACATCGACGACATTGGTCCCGCTGTCGAAGTTCATGTCCCAGACCTGCTCGGCCAACTGGGTACGCGACAGCACTTCACCAGAACGTGCGAGAAACACGGTCAGCAGTGTGAATTCCCGTGCCGTCAGGTCGAGCCGCCCCCCGCCACGGACCGCCCGGCGACGGAGCATGTCCACTTCGAGGCTGCCCAGGCGCAGTGTCGACGAATCACTGCGCTGGGCGGTGGTTGCTCCCGAGCGGCGCAGCAGGCTGTGGATGCGCGCGGTGAGCTCGGAGAACGCGAACGGCTTGACCAGGTAGTCATCGGCGCCGGCCTGCAGCCCCGTCACGCGGTCTTCGATCTTGCCACGCGCGGTGAGCATCAGCACCGGGGTGGCCTTCGTCCGGCGAAGTGCCGCCAGCACCCCCAGCCCGTCGATGCCCGGCAGCATGCCGTCGAGCAGCAGCAGGTCGTAATGCCCTTCCATCGCCATGTGCAGGCCGTCGATGCCGTCGTGTGCGAGGTCGACCACGAAGCCTGCTTCGCTAAGGCCCTTGGCCAGGTATCCGGCCAGCTTCACCTCGTCTTCTATCACCAGGAGCTTCATCGAACAAACACCCGCTGAGCCTCTGCCGAACATTGCCGAATCGTAATACGCCTGTTCGGGTTCTGTGGGAGGTGGCTACCTACACTTCCCCTCATGCCAATCGGCATGACTGCGACAAAGGGTCGCGGAACATAACCAAAGGAAAGGATGTACATCATGATCTCCAGAAAACTCGTCATCATCTCGCTGGCCTTCGCCGCTTTCGCCGCACCCGGATTGTCCTCCGCCTCATGGTTCCACGACCCTGAAGCAGGAGTGCGCGGCGTCGACGCAATCTCGGAACTTCGACGGGTTGCCTCGCCGCCCCGAGAGCGGATCCCCGCCGGCATTGCATCGTTCGAGACAAACCCGGTCAGCGGCGATGGCCTTTACCGCTACGGCGGCATCGAACAGTCCTGGCATTTCATCGGCGCTGTCTACGAATGGCAGAATGGCCAATTCAAACGCAAAGTCGGCTCGTGAACGTCAAGTAGAACAAAGCGCCCAAACACCCTTGTACGGCGGCGCAGATGCAGCGGATGCAAGCCTGCAACCATGGTAAGGACTATGGGCAGATTCCAATCCGCTGCAAGGCGCCGGGGCCGGCGAATGCACGGGAGACGATGCTTCGCCGGCGTCTCCGCCGCGGAGGATAGGCATTTAAAATGCTCTCTCGTACGAATAGCCCTTCTGCCCGTACACGGCGATCAGTGGCGACTGCGAATCGACGTTGAAGCGACGCTTGAGGTCATTTTTTGTGTCGTAGTTGAACTTCGGGATGGTCAGGTAGAGGAGATTCTCGGTCTTGAAAGTCTGCACGAATTCGTCCTGCGCGCGGAAGGTTGGACACCAGGCAGCACGGAAGAGCAACGCCAGCGGTTGGTTTTCCTTTTCGGCCTCGGCCAGCGCAGCAGCCTAGAAAGGCTGGACCTCCAGGGAGTGCGACAACGTCTCGGCGGCTGCAAGGCGTCCAAAGCCAATGGGTTTGCAATCTTCGTGGCGTTCCTGTGACATGGGCAATGTTCAGCTGTACCGGCCACTGCAATTGCTCGGGGCGCAAGGCTCATGTAGCGCTATGTGTTAATTCGCAGATATCGCCCGTCTGGTTACAGGGGTGACCAACATTTTAATTACGCCTCGCAGTAACCATTCGGACGCGGCGGGCGAATCGGCCTGAGGGTGTGAGCGGCTCTTGCAAGATGCGTCTCGTTGGTCTTGAGCGCGCGTCTTGAATTCAAGACGCTGAGGTTGGACGTGCAATTCATCCCTGGCCGCCCGGATGGCGGTCAGGGATCGCTCGCGTTCGCGAAGAACGGCCGCCTGCGCGCGATCGCGACCACTGACGCGCGGCGTTCGGCGGCGTTCGGCGGCGTTCCCGGACGTGCCGACCGTCGCGGAATCCGGAATGAAGGTTTTCGTGGTCAACACCTGGTACGGCGTGTTCCTGCCTGCCGGCACGGCGCCGGCGAACGTCCGCAAGCTGCACGCAGACCTGGCGAAGGTGATCCGCCTGCCCGACCTGAAGGAACGATTCGCGGCCGAGGGCGGCAAGATCGTCGGCAGCACGCCAGAACAGTTCGCCGCGTTCATCGCGCACCATATCGAGGTCTGGAAGGCGGTTGCGCGCGATTCGAAGGCGACGATAGATTGAGCGCACCGGACGCGCGGCCGCGCCGTGCCGCAGCCGCAAGGTGCGGCAAACTCTGGCTACAATGACTGCAACTGCGTGCGTCCCGCGCGCAGCGACCGCAGTCCCAACAAGGGGAGGTGAAGCGCATGGACAAGCCACTGGGCAATGATGACCTGTCGTCGGTTCCGGGGGAGAGAATCATCGACAAGCCGGAGCTCCCGGCAGCCGGAGTCACCAACGGCAACGATGTCTTCACCGAGTTCGTTCTCGGTGAAGCACAACTCAAGCGCGGCATCGCCGAGAAGTTCGAGGTCTTCTCGGACGAGGGCGCGCGGATCGGCGGCACCGACCGCTACCCGTCGCCGATGAACTACCTGGCAATGTCGATCGGATTCTGACTGCTCACCCAGGTTGCGCGGTACGCGCACATGATGAAGTTGAAGGTCAGCGAGGCCAAGTGCCGAGTCTCCTTTCGCAAGCACCTCGGCGGTTCGGTGCTCAAGGGCACCGTGTTCAATAAATGGGAGAACGTCACCACCCACCTGAAGCTCGATAGCGAAGAACCGACGGAGAAGTTGGCGCATCTGATCAGGAACGCCAAGGCCGGATGTTTCGCCGAAGGCCTGATCACTCAGCCGGTGCCGCTTCACAGTCATGTCGAGGTAAACGGCAAGCCGTTCCATATCGACGGGGTCACAACGGACTAGTTCCTCGCGAACGCTGTTACGGGGCCGGTAGCAGCCGGTAGTTCGACCGCTGCCGCCCCCGTTCAGATACCCCAGACCACCCTCTCGCCGGCGGCGTGGGCGCGCTCCATCAGGTCGAGCAAGGGCCAGGCGCGCTGTCGCAGCGTGACGCTCGCGGGTTCAGCGCGCTCTTCGTTCCGATCACGCGCACCAGCGGCCTCCTGATCGGACGCCTTCCCGCTGCGCTCGACGGCCGCTTGGATCGCGGCGATCGCCGCAGGCAGATCACCGACCGCGATCGTACCGCGCGCCGACGGCTCTCGCCCGATCGCGCGCAGCAGCTCATCGCCGTGCGGCCCCAACATGATCACGTCGCCCGCCGCCTTCGATTTGAATGTGTAGATCATCACCGTCCTCCCTGCATCACTTCATCAGCACCAGTTCCTCCGCCATCGACGGGTGCAGCGCGACGGTCGCGTCGAACTGCGCCTTCGTCAGCCGGGCCTTCACCGCGATCGCCGCCGCCTGCAGGATCTCCGGCGCTTCCGGCCCGATCATGTGCAGCCCGACAACGACATCGGTTGTCGCGTCGACGACCATCTTGTAGAGCACCCGCTCATTGCGGCCGGCGAGCACGTTCTTCATCGCGCGGAAGTCCGACGTGTAGATGCGCACCGACCCGAGGCTGTTGCGCGCCTGCGCCTCGGTCAGGCCGACCGCGGCGATCGGCGGATGGCTGAACACCGCGCTCGGGATCGCTTCGTAGTCGACCCGCCACGGCTTGTTGCCGAATACGGTGTCGGCGAACGCCTGTCCCTCGCGGATGGCCACCGGCGTCAACTGCACGCGATCGGTGACATCGCCCACCGCGTAGATGCTCGGCACGTTCGACCGGCTGTCGGCGTCGACCTTCACCGCGCCGCCTTTGCCGAGATCGACCCCGGCAGCCTCCAGACCCAGCCCTGCGGTATTGGGCGCGCGCCCGGTCGCAAACAGCACTAGGTCGGCATCGATCGGCTCGTGCCCGCCCATCTCGACGTGCAGCGTCCCATCGGCGCGGCGCTCGATCCGCTCGAACGGCGCGTTGAAGCGGAACTCGATGCCCTTGACCATCGAGATCTGCAGCAGCCGGTCGCGAATCTGCGCGTCGTACCCGCGCAGGATCGTCTCGCCGCGATTGACCAGGGTCACCCGCGACCCGAAGCCGTGGAAGATGCCGGCGAACTCGTTGGCGATGTAGCCGCCGCCTGCGATCACCACGCGCGCCGGCAGCGCAGGGAGATCGAACACCTCGTTGGACGTCACCGCATGCTCGGCACCGAGAAACTGCGGCCGTATCGGTGCTGCGCCGGTCGCGACGAGAATCGTGCTGGCTGTCACCTCGCGCCCGCCGGCGAGCCGGACCGAGTGCGGACCGGTCACCACCGCACGCTCTTTCAGCACCTCGACCTTATGGTTGACCAGCGTCTCGTGGTAGATGCCCTCGAGCCGGGAGACCTCGTGCAGCACGTTGTCGCGCAGTGTCGCCCAGTCGAACTCGCACTTGGGCACGTCCCAACCGAAGCGGCGCGCATCGCTCAGGTCTTCTGCGAAGTGTGCCCCGTAGACCAGCAGCTTCTTCGGCACGCACCCGCGAATGACGCAGGTGCCGCCGATCCGGAACTCCTCGGCGATCGCGACACGCGCGCCGTACGCGGCAGAGACGCGCGAAGCGCGTACACCGCCCGAACCGGCGCCGATGACGAAGAGGTCGTAGTCGAAGGTTTCAGGGGGCATCGGGTGGTCTCGGCTGGCGCGAATGAGTCAGGAAGACTTCGCACAGGTTCACCATTGTTGCTCATCGCCGCGGTGGGCGTGGTCTGAGCCGATATCTGTCCAGCGGGATGCGCGTGCGGATGCCGGTGACTTCCACCACCGGGAAGGCGCCGTCGAGCACGTCGATCTCGCCACGCGCGATGAACACTACCCGTCGGCCGGCGCCTTGGCGACCAGTTCCGTGCCGACCAAGCCGGATGCGCCGGCGCGATTGTCGACGACGAAAGTCTGACCCAACGCTTCACCGAGCTGATGGCCGATCGCGCACGCGGCGATGTCCGCTCCGCCCCCCGGCGTATACCCGACGACAAGTCGGATGGACTTCGCGGGATAGGTTGACTCGGCCGCACCGGCACCGGTGACAAATAACGATGCAAAGAGTGCAGCGGCGAATTCAAACGCGGCGCGAGATTTCATTGACTATCCTTTGCCGTGACAGTGCCTTGATATTTCGCGGATCCAGATTCGAACTTCAGCGTATTGGGCGGTGAGGTTGTGCTTGCCGCAGAAGTCGAGCATCTCCTGCGTCTCAGCGATACCGCCGATCGGAGAGCCCGAGGGGCTGCGGCGCCCGAAGATGAGACCGAATGCGGCGACGGCGTCGAGAATGAAGTCGAAGCTGCCCGCGTGCTTCTGCGTCTCGCTGCACCGTTGAACATCGCGCTGACTTTACTTCCGGGGGGCGGCGGTGTGAATTGAGCCGGCATTTACTTGTTTGCCGGCCGCTGCATAATCACTCTGCCACCATAAGCGCGCACAGGTGATCATCCAGGACGACAGGCTGGCGGGGAAAATAATCCGGGACACCATCGCAGACAGGGGATCGAATCATGAAAGCACTGGTGATCGGCGGCACCGGGCCCTCCGGCCCGTTTGTCGTCAATGGCCTGCTGGACCGGGGCTACGATGTCACTATCCTTCACGGGGGCCAGCACGAAGTCGAATTCAAGCAGCCGATCGAGCATATCCATACGGATCCTCACTTCGCAGAGACCTTGGCACCAGCCCTTTATGGGCGCTTTTTCGACGTTGTGCTCGCGACATACGGCAGGATGCGAATCATCGCGGAGCTGCTGAAAGGCAAGACCGCGCGCTTCATCGGCGTCGGCGGCGCCAGCGTCTATGCTGACCACGAAGATCCGCGCTGGGGACCGCTCGGCGCGCCGGCCATGGTGCCCGAAGACGCCCCCCGACGCGACGACCCCTCCGGACCGAAATTCAGCCACCTCATGTGGGTAACCGAAGAGACGGTGATGCGGGCGCATCGCGAAGGACATTACAGCGCAACTTACTTTCGATATGCGCAGCTTTATGGCGCACACGCGCCCGCGAATCCGGATTGGAGCGTCGTGCGCAGAATCCTGGACGGCCGGAAGCGATTGATCGTCCCGGCGAATGGCATGCTGAAGCGACGTGGCGCTGCCCGCAATGTCGCCCACGCCTTGCTGCTCGCCGCCGACAAACCCGCTGAGTCGGGCGGACAGATATATAACATTCGCGACGACCACCAATACACGCATCGCCAGTACGTCGATTTCATTGCTCGTCATCTGAAACACGACTGCGAAATCTCCGAGATGCCGCCGACGCTGGCACAGAGAGTGTACAAGGGCGGCGCTTCTCGCCCACCGGACTGGACGATCGAGTACGACATCAGCAAGATCAAGGCGCAGCTCGGCTATCGCGACCTCGTTGCGCCCGCGAAGGCGCTCGCCGACGCCGTCGATTGGCTGGTCGCGAACCGCCCGGAGCCCGGCGGGGAAATTGAGCGACAGCTCGGCGATCCGTTCGCCTACGCAGCGGAAGATGCTCTGCTTAAGGCCTATGAGTCGGGCTATCAAGTGGCCAGCGCGGTCGAGTTCCCGGCCATGCAACTTGGCCATATGTATCGCCATCCGAAGAAGCCCGATGAGGTTTGGGCACCACCACCCTCACGTTCGTAAGCGCCGTAAATGGCGCGCGAGAACGTCAACAGAGCAACATCATGAACGACACATTCGGTTCATCCCCACGTGCGTGGGGAACACGAAGCGCTCGAAGGCATCGACCGGTACTGCGACGGTTCATCCCCACGTGCGTGGGGATGCCGACATAGAGGGACTGAGTGTTTTGCTCGCTGGTTCATTCCCACGTGCGTGGGGAACACGTGATTGGGTTGGCGCATCTTGCCCTGTCCGACGGTTCATCCCCACGTGCGTGGGGAACACGTCAACGAGCAGCTTCTGGGTAGACAGCAGAGCGTACAGCTCCTGCGGGCTGAACCAGACGCCCGGCAGCTCGAAGGTCGAGC
>JBBRCD010000106.1:0-15182 GCA_038205245.1 Burkholderiales bacterium | reverse complement strand
AGTCGATCGCGCGCTGCGTCCGAAACTGCTCGACGAATACGTCGGCCAGGAGAAAATCCGCGGCCAGTTGTCGATCTTCATCGAGGCGGCGCGCTCACGGCGGGAAGCGCTCGACCACACCCTGCTGTTCGGGCCGCCCGGTCTGGGCAAGACCACGCTGGCGCACATCATCGCGCGCGAAATGGGCGTGAACCTGCGCCAGACCTCCGGCCCGGTGCTGGAGCGCCCGGGAGATCTGGCGGCGCTGCTGACCAACCTCGAAGCCAACGATGTGCTGTTCATCGATGAGATCCACCGCCTGTCGCCGATCGTGGAAGAGATTCTCTACCCGGCACTGGAGGACTATCAGATCGACATCATGATCGGCGAAGGCCCGGCGGCGCGCTCGGTCAAGCTGGAATTGAAACCGTTCACCCTGGTCGGTGCGACCACCCGCGCCGGCATGCTCACCAATCCGCTGCGCGACCGCTTCGGCATCGTGGCGCGCCTGGAGTTCTATACGCCGGAAGAGCTGTGCCGGATCGTCACCCGCTCGGCTGCGCTGCTCGAGTGCGCGATCGCGCCTGATGGCGCGTTGGAGATCGCGCGCCGCGCCCGGGGCACGCCGCGTATCGCCAACCGGCTGCTGCGCCGGGTGCGCGACTATGCCCAGGTGCGCGCCGGGGGAGCGGTGACCCGGCCGGTGGCCGACGCGGCGCTGGTCATGCTCGATGTGGATGCCGCCGGTCTGGATGTGATGGACCGCAGCCTGCTGCGCGCGGTGATCGAGAAGTTCGAAGGCGGACCGGTCGGGGTGGACAACCTCGCCGCAGCGATCGGCGAAGAGCGCGACACGATCGAGGACGTGATCGAGCCGTTCCTGATCCAGCAGGGCTACATGAAGCGTACGTCGCGCGGTCGCATCGCTACCCTGCTTGCCTATCGCCATTTCGGACTCAGCCAGCCCAAGCGGGTGGAGACACAGGATTTGTGGAATGAGCCGAGCTGAGTTGCCAGTGTCAGCGCCCCGGGAGACAGACCCCGCCCTCCGGGGGAAAGACCGCGCGCTCCAGACCCAGGGGACAGACCCCAAGGGTCTGTCCCCGTCCCGGCCCCCGGGACCCCCGGTGCCGCCAGGGGACAGACCCTCAGGGTCTGTCCCCGCCGTTGCAGCGCGCCCGACGCCCATCGGCGCGCCGGCGCGTCTGTTCCGGCTGCCAGTGCGGGTCTACTATCAGGACACCGACGCCGGGGGTGTGGTCTTTCATGGCGCCTATCTGAACTTTTTCGAACGTGCGCGCACCGAGTTTCTGCGCTCCCTCGGTTTCGATATCGGCCGGCTCGCTGCCGATGGCGTGCTGTTCGTGCTGCACCGGCTGGAGGTCGACTTCATCAAGCCTTGTGCGCTCGATGAGTCGCTGGTGATCACTGCCGGCATCGCGCGCCTTGGGCGCACCTCGGCGCAGTTCGTGCAGACGGTCGAGCGCGCCGACAACCGCACCGCGCTGCGGGCAAGTCTCGCGCTGGTTTGTGTATCGAGCGAGCGGTTCAAACCGGTGGCGATTCCGCCACCCTTGCGCGCAGCCCTCGAACCCTGGGTGGCTGCGGCCGATCCCGTCTCTGGAGTGGACACATCCGTATGAACGTGACTCAGGACATGTCGGTTTGGGGGCTGGTGGTCAACGCCAGCCTGTTCGTGCAACTGGTGATGCTCGGGTTGCTGCTCGCTTCGCTGCTGTCCTGGTGGTACATCTTCCGCAAGGTGTTCGCACTGCGCCAGGCGAAGGCCGACACCGAGGCCTTCGAGAAAGACTTCTGGAGCGGCGGCGATCTGAACAGCCTGTATCAGGCGGCGGCCGCCTCCAAGCATCGCGCCGGGAGCCTCGAGCGCATCTTCGAAGCAGGCTTTCGCGAGTTCATCAAGCTCAAGCGCCCGGCCGGGGCTGACAGAACCGCCGAGCAAAGCGCCGATCGCGCGGCTGCAATCGACGGCACCCGGCGCGCAATGAGTGCGACCTATCAGCGCGAGATGGATGCGCTGGAGGATCACCTCGCCTTCCTCGCCTCGGTCGGGTCAGTGGCACCCTACATCGGCCTGCTCGGCACGGTGTGGGGCATCATGCATGCGTTCATGGGGTTGTCCACGGTGGCTCAGGCGACGCTGTCGTTGGTGGCACCGGGCATCGCCGAGGCGCTGATCGCCACTGCCATGGGCCTGTTCGCGGCCATTCCGGCGGTGCTTGCCTATAACCACTTCAGCTACGACATCGACCGGCTGGCGGTGCGCTTCGAGAGCTTCATGGAGGAGTTCACCAATATCCTGCAGAGGCAGGGATGAGGCCGTGGCCGGTTGATCCTGCGGCGCCGGTGCAGCCATGAGCACGACGATCCGCAAGCGCCGTCCGCGGCGATTGATGAACCAGATCAATGTGGTGCCCTACCTGGATGTGATGCTGGTGCTGCTGGTGATATTCATGGTCACCGCACCGCTGACCAACCCCGGGCAGATCGAGTTGCCCTCGGTCGGCCAGTCACTGACCGCGCCTGCGTTGCCGATCGAGGTGACGATCCGGGCTGATCGTACGCTGTCGGTACGCGACCGTGCGCGGGCCGGGCCTGAGCGCGAGCTGTCCCGCGCTGAACTGATCAAGTTCATCCAGGGTCTTCAGTCGAGCGCGCCGGATCGTCCGGTGGTGATCGCCGCCGACAAGGCGGTGCGCTATGAGGTGGTGCTCGATGTGATGGACCTGCTGCAGCAGAACCAGGTGAAGCGGGTCGGTCTGCTCGCCAAGCCGAAAACGCCGTGATCTGCCGGCCACCTCTGGCGCGGTGAGATGTACCCGGTGACGCTCACCCGGATCGCGGTCGTTCGGATCGCGGTCGTTCGGAGCACGGTCGTTCGGATCATCACGGGCGTGCGATGACTGTATTGATCCGCACTGGCGGGGCCAACCCGATCCTCGGCGCCCGGGACGAGTCCAGGGTGGGGTTGGCCGGCGTACTGGCAATCATCGTGCACGCGGTCGCGCTGGTGGCGCTTACCTACGGCTTTCATATCCAGCACGAGCGCACTGTGCCGGTGGTGGCGGAACTGTGGTCGACCCTGCCGCCGTCGCCGGCTGCCGACCCGGCCCGGCCATCGAATCCGCAACCCGCCCCGCAACCCGCACCGAAGCCCGCACCGAAGCCCGCACCGAAGCCCCTGCCCGAGCCGTCGCCCAAGCCAGCGCCAAAGCCGCTGCCGCCTGAGCCGAAGGCGCCGCCGGCGAAGGTGCCGCCGAAGGCAGATATCGAGATGAAGGCCAAGGAAGCGAAGGAGGCCAGGCAGGCCAAGGAAGCGCAGGCGGCGAAGCAGGCCGAGGACGACCGGCGCAAGCTGGAAGAGACGAAGAAGCGCGAGAAGGAACTGGCGAGCGAGAAACTCAGGACGCAGAAGGAAGAGCAGGCGAAGTCGGCGGAAGCTGATCGACTGCGCCGCGAGCAGGATGAGCTCTCGCGCAAGGCGACCGAAGCCGCATCCAGCGCACAGGCCAGGCTGCTCGCCTCTTACGTCGACAAGATCCGTGCGAAGGTACGACGGTTCATCGTCGAGCCGCCCGGTGTGCCGCCCACCGCAACCGCCGAGTTCGACGTGGTGTTGATCCCCGGTGGCGACGTGCTTTCGGTCAAGCTGCGCCGGTCCAGCGGCAACACCCTGTACGACGAGGCGGTCGAACGCGCGATCCGCCGCGCCGAGCCCCTGCCGATCCCCCCCGAACCCCAGCTCTTCCCCCAGTTCCGCGAACTGCGGCTACAGATACGGCCGCAGGAGTGAGCCCGCGAGCCCCGCGTCGAGGGGCCCTGTCACCCGCAGGGTGACGGGGATCGACGTAGGCGAGTCGGGCTCAGGCGCCTACTGCACGCTCGTTGAGGTGAGCCGATTGGCGGAGGCGCCCCCGCCATTCGGGGCGCCGATCTCCTGCGCGTACTGCAGGCATGTTGCTTGCGCCGCCCAACAGACAGGGAGACAGTCGCCGCATCGGGTCTGTACCCGCTTCCGCCCATCCGTGGCGGTTGACCCCTTAAGCCGCGATTAACCGTTAAAAGAGCCAGTCGCGATAAACTCTGGCCTCATGCACAAGTCGATCTTTGATTTCCCGCTGTGCCGGCCGCGTGCGCTGCCCGGTATTCTCACGTTGCTCGCTCTGCTGGTTGCACTGGCACTGATCCCCGGCGCGAGAGCGCAGTTGACCATCGAGATCACGGGTGCCGGTGCAAACCAGTCGCCGATCGCCATCCTTCCGTTCGCCGGCGAGGATCGCCTCGCCCAGGCGCTGACCCCGGTGATCAGCGCGAATTTGCAGCGCAGCGGCCTGTTCCGCATGATCGAGACCAAGGACGTTACACCGCTGCCGTCCCAGCCGTCCGAAGTGCGCTTCCCCGAGTTTGCCCGCCGCGGTGCCGATTCGGTGGTTATCGGCTCGGCCAGCACGCTGCCCGATGGCCGGATCGAAGTGCGCTTCCGCCTGATGGATGTGGCGCGCCAGACGCAGCTTGCCGGCTTCAGCTACACGGTGGCACCGCACCAGCTGCGCCTGACTGCCCATCGAATCTCGGATGCGATCTTCGAGCGCCTGACCGGTGATGTCGGCGTATTCAGCACCAAGATCACCTATGTCGAACGCCAGGGCAATCGCTTCGAACTGAAGATCGCCGATGCCGACGGTTCGAATGCAATGGCCATGTTTACCTCGACCGAGCCGATCATTTCGCCGGCATGGTCGCCGGATGGCACCCGGCTCGCCTATGTCTCGTTCGAGCGCAAAAAGCCGATCATCTATGTGCAGTCGCTGGTCAGTGGCTCGCGTATCGTGCTGGCGAACTTCCGGGGCAGCAACAGTGCGCCTTCCTGGTCCCCTGACGGCAACCGGCTGGCGGTCGTGCTCACCCGTGACGGACCGTCGCAGATCTATCTGATCGATGCAGACGGATCCAATGTGCAGCGGATCACCAAATCGAACGCGATCGACACCGAACCTGCGTTCACACCGGACGGGCGCTTTTTGCTGTTCACTTCCGACCGCGGCGGCAGTCCGCAAATCTATCGCCTGCCGGTCACTGGCGGCGAACCAGAGCGGCTCACCTTCGACGGCACCTACAACGTTTCGCCGCGGCCCAGCGCCGATGGGCGCGGCTTCACCTTCATCCAGCGTTCCGGCGGCCGGTTCAACGTCGCCGTGCAGGATTTCGGCACGCGCCAGGTGCAGGTGCTCACCGACACCGCACTCGACGAGTCGCCCAGCTTCGCACCGAACAGTCGGATCATCCTCTACGCAACCGAGGTCAAGGGGCGTGGTATCTTGGCCGCAGTGTCGAGTGACGGGCGAGTGCGTCAACGGCTCTCCGCTGGTGCGAGCGATGTACGCGAGCCGGCGTGGGGACCACTACTCAAGGCACAGTGAAAGGGGAGCATATGTCTTACGTTTCAATGAGGCAGTCGGCAGCCTGGTTTGGCGTGCTGGTGGTTGCAGTCCTTTCGGGTTGCGGCTCGACCCCCGACACCTCGGAGCAGGGCGGCGCAACGGTCGAGAACCGGGATATCGGTGGTGTTCAGGGCGCCAAGCCGGTGCCGGGCATCAAGGATCCGCTGGTCCAGAAGCCGGTCGGACAACCCGAGATCAGCGGCAAGCCGCTGACGCCTGACCTTTCCCCGGCCGGCGCATTGCCATCGGTGCTGCGTGATCCGAAGAGCATGCTGTCCCGACGCAGCGTGTACTTCGAGTACGACAGCAATGCGGTGCGTGACGAGTATCGACCGATGATCCAGGCGCATGCCCGATTCCTGCTCGACAACCCGAAGTTTCGCGTCACCATACAAGGCAACACCGACGAACGCGGCAGCCGCGAGTACAACCTCGCGCTCGGGCAGCGCCGGGCCGATTCGGTGCGTCAGGCGATGGCTGTACTCGGCGTGACCGAGCGGCAGATGGAGCCGGTCAGTCTCGGCGAGGAGCGTCCACGGGCTACTGGCAGCGACGAGGCGTCGCTGGCCGAAAACCGTCGCGCCGACATCGTCTATGACGGTGAAGACAAGCCCCCGGTAGGCAAGTGATCCGGGCGCGATCGCGGCGCGAGCCGCGACCCGGGCCCAGCATGACCGGGGCTGCAACCCCGGTGCAGGCGCTTTCGGCCTGGCAGGCGATGATCCGAACGTCGATGTCGGCGACGCTTTGCCTGCTATTGCTCGCGGGGCTGCTGCCGATGCCCGCGGTGGCCCAACTGTTCACCGACACCGAGTCGCGCAAGGCGATCGCGGCCCAGCGCGAGACCATCGCCGCCCAGCAGCAGCAGCTCGCTGAGCTGATCCGGCAGAACGAGCTGCTTTCCGGCCGGATCAATCAGGTCGAGAACGCACTGAAAGCACAGTCGTTGCTCGAACTCCTCAACCAGGTCGAGGCGCTGCAGGCCGAGGTGCGCAAGCTGCGCGGGCAGCAGGAGGTGCTGGCCAACAGTATCGATACCGCCGTGCGCCGGCAGCGCGACATGTACGTCGATCTCGATTCCAGGTTGAAGCGGCTGGAGGTGCCCACCGCTTCGAATGGCCCAGGAGTCGGCGCGACCGTGGGCGCTACCGGTGCCAGCGCTGCGGCTGCCAGCGCTGTCGGGGCCGGTCCGGGTGCAGGCGCGGCCGCAGCGCCCGCCACTGCGCCGCCTGCCCCAGCGGTCCAGGCGCCCGCGATCGCTGCGACTTCTTCCGGGGCCGGCCCGATCGTCGTGCCACCTGCAGCTGCCGGACCGATGGCGGCTTCGGGCACTCCGGCGGCGGGGCAGACGGGCGCTGCGCTGCCTGGTGCTGCCACGGCCGCTACACCCGCTGCCACCACCGCCACCACCGCCACCGCCACCGCCACCGCCGCAGCGACTGCGGCGCCCGCAACCAGCGCGGGCGCAGCCGGCGACGCTGCGGCCGAACAGCGGGCCTATGAGGCCGCCCACCAGTTGCGCCGTATCGGTAATTTCGCAGGTGCTATCCCCGCCTTCCAGGGGTTCAACAAGACCTGGCCGAAGAGCCGGCTGGCACCGGCAGCGCAGTACTGGATCGGCGACTCGCACTTCAACCTGCGTGAGTTCAAGGTCGCGATTGCCGCCCACCGCCAGCTGATCTCGACCTGGCCCGACAGCGACAAGGTGCCGGACGCGCTGCTCAACATCGCCAGTGCCCTGAGCGAACTCGGCGACAGCGCCGCTTCGCGCAAGACCATGGAAGAGCTGGTCGCGCGCTTCCCGTTGTCCGATGCCGCAGAGCGCGCCAAGCGCAGGCTCGCGGTTCGCAAGTGATTGCGGGCGCAGCGTGACGAGCACGGCCGGGATCGAGACCAGTACGGCGGAGGACGAACAGGCGTTGCCGCAAGCCGTGCGACTGCGCATCACCGAGATCTTCTACTCGCTGCAGGGCGAGACCAGCAGGGTGGGGTTGCCGACGGTGTTCATCCGGCTGACCGGCTGTCCGCTTCGCTGCGGCTACTGCGATACCGCCTACGCGTTCCACGGCGGCAGCATGATGTCGCTCGCCGAGGTGGTCGATCAGGTCGCGCAGTACGCACCACGCCACGTGACGGTGACCGGCGGCGAACCGCTCGCCCAGCGCGCTTGCAATGATCTGCTGCGCGCGCTTTGTGACCGCGGCTGGTCGGTGTCGCTCGAGACCAGCGGCGCGCTGGACGTGTCTGCGGTCGATCCGCGGGTGTCCAGGATCGTCGACATCAAGACGCCCGGCTCGAACGAGGTCGAGCGCAACCTCTGGGAGAACCTGGAGCATCTCGGCATGCACGATGAGATCAAGTTCGTGCTGTGCGGTGAGGCCGACTACGACTGGGCAAAGCAGGTGATGGTAGAGCGGTCGCTCGCTGGCCGCTGCCCGGTGCTGTTCTCGCCCTCCTATCATGACCTGCCCGCTGCGCAGCTAGCCGGGTGGATCCTGCGTGACCGGCTGCCGGTGCGCATGCAGCTGCAACTGCACAAGCAGCTCTGGGGTGAGGCGCAGGGCCGATGAGTGTCGGCGTCAACCCGTCCGCGCCCCTGCTGGCAGTGAGGCCGGCCGTGGTGCTGCTGTCCGGTGGCCTGGACTCGGCGACCGTGCTGGCCATCGTCAAGGCCGGCGGTCTGGCGCCGCACGCGCTGTCGATCGACTATGGCCAGCGCCATCGCGCCGAGCTTGACGCCGCGGCGCGTGTTGCGCAGGCGATCGGTGTCGCCAGCCACCGGGTGGTCGAGGTCGATGTCGGGCAGTTCGGCGGCTCGGCGCTGACCGACGCGTCCATCGCAGTGCCGGTCGACGGCATCAAGCCGGGCATCCCGGTCACCTATGTGCCGGCGCGCAATACGCTGATGCTGTCGCTTGCCCTGGGCTGGGCCGAGGTACTGGGTGCGAACGAGATCTTCATCGGGGTCAACGCGATCGACTATTCCGGCTATCCCGATTGCCGGCCAGAGTACATCGAGGCGTTCGAGACGCTCGCCAATCTGGCTACCCGCGCAGCGGTCCAGGGTCAGCGGCTGCATGTGCGCGCGCCGATCGTGCAGCTCGACAAGGCGCAGATCATAAAGCTGGGCACCGGGCTGGGCGTGGACTATTCGCTGACCGTGTCCTGCTACCAGGCCACCGATGACGGGCTTGCCTGCGGTCGTTGCGACGCCTGCCGGCTGCGCCGTGACGGATTCGCGCGCGCTGGGGTCGCTGACCCGACACGCTACGTATAGGATAGGACAATGGAAGCCAACCCCTAGCACGATGGAAGCCACCGCCTACACTGGCGCGCTCGTGGCCGGACTCGCCTTCGTGCTCGCCTTCGTCTTCGGCGCAGTCGCCCAGCGCACCCACTTCTGCACGCTGGGCGCGGTGTCGGACTGGGTCAACATCGGTGACACCGGGCGTATGCGCATGTGGATGTTGGCGATGGCCATCGCAATCCTCGCGGCCAACGCGATGCACGCGGCAGGCGTGATCGACCTGGGCAAGTCGATCTATGTGACGCCGAACTTCACCTGGCTCTCCTACATCGTCGGTGGCCTCATGTTCGGCGTGGGGATGACACTCGGCTCCGGGTGCGGCAGCAAGACGCTGATCCGTATCGGGACGGGAAATCTGAAGTCGGTGGTCGTGCTGATGTTCCTCGGCGTCTCGGCATTGATGACGCTGCGCGGGCTGTTCGGCCAGTGGCGGGTGGACTGGCTGCAGCCGGCCGCGGTGAACCTGGAACGCTGGTCGATCATCAGGCAGGACCTGCCGACGATCCTGGCCGGTGGCGTGTCGCCGGGCGCATCGCTGGTGATCGGCTGTGCGGTGGCGGTGGCGGGCGCGATCGCCGCGTTCGTCTTCGCCGATCGCAACTTCCGCAGCAACCGCGAAGGCATCATCGGCGGTGTCGTGGTCGGACTGGTGATTGCCGCCGGCTGGTATGTGACTGCCGGCCTGGGCTATCGCGAGAACCCGGACACGCTCGAGATGACCTTCTACGCGACCAATTCGCGCGCGGCCGAGTCGTTCAGCTTCGTGGCACCGGTCGCCTATTCGATCGAACTGCTGACCATGTGGACCGATCGCTCGATCCGGATCACCTTCGGTATCGCAGCGGTGTTCGGGGTGATCCTCGGCGCTTTCGCGGTGGCGGTCTCGACCCGCACCTTTCGCTGGGAATCGTTCAACTCGCCAGCCGACATGCGTAACCACATGCTGGGCGGTGTGTTGATGGGCTTTGGCGGCGTCACCGCCCTGGGCTGCACGATCGGGCAGGGCCTGTCCGGACTGTCGACGCTGGCGCTCGGCTCGTTTCTAACCCTGGCCGCGATCATTGCCGGCTCGGTGGCGACGATGAAGTACCAGTATTGGAAGATGATGCGGGAGGCGTGAGGTGCCGTGCCAGTTTTGGCTGGTATCGACCATCGATATGACGTTACCAGGAGTAGTCGCCCATGAGCACCGCATTGTCGTCAACGGTGTCCAGCCCAACCAATCTGCACATTCCCGATCCGGCCAAGGCGCGCCTGCTCGCCGGCGAGGCCGTGCTCGGCATGACCGTGAGGGGCTGGACAACGTGGAGGCGATCGCCGCGGTCGAAGGCGTCGACGTGATCCAGGTCGGGTCGAACGATCTGCTGGCTGCTCTGGGCCTGCCCGGTGCCTTCGGTTGCCCGGAGTGCCTGGCCGCGCTGGACCGGGTGCTGGCTGCGGCGAAGGCCCATGGCAAGGTGGCCGGGGTTGGCGGCGACCGCAACCTCGTACCGCAGGTCGAATTCATCCGCAAAGGCATGCGCTTCGTCACCACCAATAGCGAGATCGCCTTCATCCTGGCCGAAGGTTCGCGGGTGACCGGCGGCCTGCGCAAAGCGCTGGCTGAAGGCGGCGCAGGCTAGTGCGGAAGCGGGGACAGACCCCATGCGGGGTCTGTCCCCTGGCCGCTTCGCGAGCGGTGTGAGGACGTTCCATTTGCGTCCTTGCCCAGAGCCGCTATAATCGCGGGCTTCGTTTGACCCGGGGGCCGTTAGCTCAGCCGGTAGAGCAGCGGACTTTTAATCCGTTGGTCGCCAGTTCAAATCTGGCACGGCCTACCACCGAACGAAGCAAGACAGCACGAAGCAAGACAGAACGAAGAAAGACAGGCGTGCCTCCTGCAGCCTGCCCACCGTAGTCTGGGCTGCCCCGATGCCACGTAACCTGTTCGTCCTCGGTGCCGGTGCCATCGACTACAACGTCTCGACTGATGCGATCCTGAATGGGCCGTGTCGCGAAGCGGCAGCGATTCTGCCCGCCGTGTTTCCGCCTCGCAACCACGCGTGCGTGACTCGCCGGGCCACTCAAGCCCGCTGGATGCACCGCGGTCTACGCCGGCGGGCGGTTGACTGGCGTGAACAGGTCGCGGTCGCCAGTGCGCAGCAAAGGCATCATGACGAACTCTTCCAGCCCTTGCGTGCGCAGAGTAGCCGCGATCCAATGAAGGTGCACATGGAAGTTGTTGCCGCCAAGGGTGTCCGGTTCGGCGACGAAGAACGCGGGTATGTCGGGCGAGGCGGTACGGAACAGGAAGACTGCAGTATTGGCCCGGTTGGCGATCCGCACTGCGCCAAGCAGAGAATAGATGGACGATTGCGCAGGCGCGGAGGGTCCGCCGGCGCGCTCATCCTGCCGCTTGCCAGCGTATTTCTGCCGGGCGCTGCCGTCGATGAATCGGACGGCGAACGCAAACTCGCGCCCGGTACTGGCGACCTGTTGGGAATTGCGCTCGATCAGCACGCGCTTCGGTTTCAGCGGGTCGTCGCCGAATCGCCTGTAGATGGCGAGCGGTGTTTGGCCGCGTACCGCATCACTCGCGTCGCGCGCGACCAGGCTGCCCTGATCGATCACCACCACCCGCGCCTCCGCCGGCAGCGGGCGCAGCAGCAGGCCGATGCCGGTCACCGCCGCCTGCAGGTAGCCCAGCGCCAGCCACCCTGCACCGACTGCCAGTGCGAGACGGCGCACGCCGGATCGCGCTTGTGTGGCGAACGCCCAGCACAGCAGGCCGAGCCCGAGCAGTACGAGAAGGGTAACGAAGTCGGTGGTCGCACTGCCCCAGCCCGCATCCGAGATCGCGGCCCAGGCTGCGAGATACGCGGCCAGAGCAAGCGCGGCCGCGAGGCCGTACCGGCGCACCAGCGCCACCAGATGTTCCCGGTCACGCGCGCTGACAAGCAGGGCCAGCATCAGTGCAGAGGGGAGCACCCTGTAGGTCAGCAGCCCGCCGTCGATCACTGCCTTCAGGCAGTTCATCACGGCGTACGCGTAGAGCGCCAGGGCAACCGGATGCCAGGCATAGCGACGCGCGATCGAAGGGGCCGCAGCCAGCGCGGCAGTACAGGCGAGCAGGAACAGTACGGCGATCGACCAGCGCTCGCCCGCGGATACATGGCCAATCAGGACGGCTCCGGTGTCGTACTGACCGGGTGCCGTCGACATGCCGGCGACGCCTGACAGCGACTGCATCACCGTGGACAGCGCGGTCTTGCCCAGATGACTGTGCAGCAGCGTGTTGAACGTGTTGTCGGTGCCCGACCAGTGATAGCTGTTCAGCTGCCAAGGCAGGTCGAGTGCGTCCTGGTACTCGAGCAGCGCGAGAAGCCCGATGCCGTGGGCGAAGGCGAGCAGCGCAAGCAGCGCGAAACCCGGGTCCGCATGGTCCAGCCACGCGTTCTTCCCGCCGGACGCCGCAGGTCGAATGCGCTCGCCTATTGCTGCGCTTGCCGCGAGCACCATGGCAATCATGGCGAGTCCGCCAAGGAGGAACAGCGCGCCGCCGTCCGAGGTGCTGTGAAACAGCGGATCGATCAGCCCCTTGGCGACGATACGCACAACGTCGGATTGGCGGATCGCCACCGCCAGTGCAAGGCAGCCGGCCACCACCGACCAGAGTGCGAGCGCGGTGTTTGCGGGGGCTGCGGTCAGTACGGGGGGCTTGCCGACCAAGTGATCGTGTTCGTGCCGTTGGAGATCGTGATGGTACGTCCGGATTTGCTGGTGAACTGGATCCGATCGGGCAACCGGTCGCAGATCGGTCCCTGTGCCGGGTCGAGCAGCAGGGTCTGGCGGATATCCGCCAGCGCCAGTTGTCTGGCCGGGTTGGCGCCGCGATCCATGACTCGCAGCGGTGCGCCATCGCACTGGACGAAGTCGTCGATCATCAATCGCGATGGAGCGTCGAGGTAAGGGTTGCCGGCGGATTTGACCAGCATCTCCATGAACGACGTCTGCTGCGCGGTCTGTACCGCGCCTGCCAGCGCCACGACCGCGCCGCGCTCGGCACCTTCGGTCAGGTTGATGAAGCGCGGAAACGCCACCGCCGCGAGTACGGCCAGGATCACGATGATCGTGACCAGTTCGACCAGGGTGAAGCCTCGCGCGCGACTGCGGTGTCGGCTGGTGACGGTCAGGATCGGGGGGCGCGTGGTCATCTGTTGTTTTCGGCGTCCGGCGACGGAACTTTAGGCAGGGAGGCTGCGTGCTAGCATCTTCCGCGTCCTTGAACCCTCTTCTCCAGGCTTGCCTGCATGTCCACTCTGCTTCCGAAGCACACCCGCTACGACTATTCGCCGATCACCGAGCGCCCCGACTACTGCTGGCCAGGCGGCAAGCGGCTGGCGTTCTGCATCACCACCAATGTAGAGGTGTTTGCGTTTCGCGCTGGCCTGGGCCATGACTTTGCCAAGACCGGCGAGCCGCAGAGCCAGCGCAACTATGCCTGGCGCGACTACGGCAACCGGGTCGGCATCTGGCGGCTGTTCGAACTGGCCAAGGAACTGAATCTTCCGCTGGCGCACAACGCCAACAGCCTGCTCTATGAATATGCGCCGCAGATCATGGATCGAATCCGTGCGCGCGGCGACGAGATCGTCGGTCATGGCCGCACCAATGCCGAGAACCAGCGCGGCTTGTGGGAGCCGGATGAAGCCCGGCTGATCGCCGAGGCGACCGACATGTTCGTGCGCCATGAAGGCGAACGCGGCAGGCCGACCGGCTGGATGGGGGCGGGCGCCTATGAGAACGCGACCACGCCGGATCTGCTCAAGGAGGCAGGCTACCGCTACCTGATGGACTGGCCGATGGATGACCAGCCGGTCTGGATGCGCACCCGCTCAGGGCCTATCCTGTCAGTGCCTTACCCGGCGGAGCTGAACGACTCGCCGGCTGTGGTCCACCGCAAACATGCGGCGCGGGAGTTCACCGACATGATCGTCGATCAGTTCGACGAGATGATCGAGCAGTGCGAGCGGCAGCCGCTGGTGCTGAACATCTCGATCCATCCCTATGTGTTCGGGCAGCCGTTCCGGCTGCGGCCGCTGCGGCTCGCGCTGCAACACGTGATCGGGCACAGGCATGCCGACCGCATCTGGTTCTGCAAGCCGGGCGACATCTCCGACTTTTGTCACACCCTGCCGCCAGGGATCATCCTGGGCAGTTGAGCAACTCGTTGATTACAAAAAGGAACATTCGCAGATCTGGACGCCGGTGGAAGGCGGTGTTGCGAGTCCGGCACACCCTGATTCGCGTTTCCCGGGAAGAGTGGGTCAGCAGGACGCTTTAGTTTGGTTCTGGCTGGCCGATAGCTATAATGCGTGTCAGCCTTATCTGCAGAACCTGAAAGTCCGCCATGTCGAAACGATCGTCAGCGCCTTACTCAAGCAGGATTGTCGCTGGCGTTGGCGGCGCGGCACTCGTCGGGCTGTTGCTCGCGCTGAGCCTGCCCGCGGCAGCGCAGTCGCGCGCTGTGGCGCCCTCGGCGACCGGCTGGTACACCGGCTTCGGTGCGGGACAGGCGCGCCTGGGCTTCAAGACCGGTGATTTCGCGGTCGGTCCGGCAGCAACCACCACCTCTTACGACGATACCGACCTTGCGTTCAAGTTCTTCGCCGGCTACCGGATCCTGCCCTGGCTGGCGGTCGAAGGCGGCTATGACAACCTCGGCCGGAGCCAGGTGAACTACAGCAGAGCCGGCGGCCAGGCGACGCTCGACTACCGGGTCGATGGACTCAAGCTGACCGGCGTTGGTTCGCTGGCATTAGGCAATACCGGGTTCGCCGCTTTCGGCAAGGTCGGTTTTGGTTATGCGAGGGTGCGCGAGGTCACCGCCAACTTCCCGGCAGTGAACCTGCGTCCGGATATCGCTTCCACCAGCGAGTGGAAGGTGAGCCCGGTGTTCGGCGCTGGTCTGCAATACCAGTTGCCGCGCGGGCTGGCACTTCGCGCCGAGTACGAGCAGTACACCGAAGTCGGCGATTCGCCGTTGCCGGTCGGGCGCGCCCGTGCCGGCCTGTGGTCACTGTCGCTGATGTATCTGTTCTGACGCTTCGGTTCCAACCTTCGGTTCGACCGGTCCGTTCGACCGGTCCGTTCGACCCTTCCGTTCGATCCTTCCGTTCGACCCTTCCGTTCGACCCTTCTGGTCGAACGATCTCCGCTGGACCTCGGGTGACCGGGACCGCGACAGTCAGCGAAGCAGCAGCGCGACGCCCGATAGCACCAGCAGGATCGCAACGATCCGCCGGAAACCGCTGGGTGTGGCCCGTGCATGCAGGCGCGACCCGATGAACAATCCGATCAGCGCGCAGGGCAGGGCGAGGGCGGCGAGCGTCAGTGTCTCTCGGTCGAAGTAGCCCAGCGACAGGTAGCCCAGACCGCGTAATGTACCCAGCACC
>JBBRCD010000105.1:0-15355 GCA_038205245.1 Burkholderiales bacterium | reverse complement strand
GCGCCGGGAGCGGTCGCTGGAGAAGTTTCGGCTGACCGCGCTGATGCCCGCCGGACAGTACCAGTTGCTGCAGCTCGAGGCCCCGACCGTGCCAGAGGCGGAGCTTGCGACCGCGATTCGCTGGCGGATCAAGGACATGATCGACTTTCCGGTGGAGTCGGCAGTGGTCGAGACGATGGCGATCCCGGTGGATCAGGCCACTGGCGGCCGGACGCCGCAGGTGTTCGCGGTGGTCGCCCAGGCCAGCGCCGTGCGCCATCAGATTGAGCCGCTGACCGCCAGCGGGCTCAATCTGATGGCGATCGACATCGTCGAGAACGCGCAGCGCAACATCTGTGCCCTGTTCGAGCAGCCCGGGCGGGGTGCCGCGCTGCTAGCCTTCGACGCGTCTGGCGCGCTGTTTACCCTCACCTTCGGTGGTGAGCTGTACATGGCGCGCCGGTTCGACACTTCGCTCGCGGCGCTGTCGGAGGCGTCCGACGAAGACCGGCAGGCCGCCTACGACCGCATCACGCTGGAACTGCAGCGATCGATCGACCGCGTCGACCGCCAGTTCAGCTTCGTGTCGGTGGCCAGGCTGCTGCTCGCCGGCGACGGTCCGATCGAAGGGCTGCGCGACTGCCTGGCCGCCAACCTCGATCTGCCGGTCGAGTTGCTCGACCTGGCTCAGGTGATGGATTTCCCCTCGGTGCCGGAGCTGCGCACGTCGGCGCGGCAGGCGCAGTGCCTGGCCGGCATCGGCGCCGCGCTTCGAGATGAGTCATCGCCCGGCGCCCGGGCAGGCTGAGCCAGATCCGCCATGACCCAACAGATCAATCTCTACAGCCTTCAGTTCCGACCGGTGCGCGACGTGCTGCCTGGGGTGCGGTTGGTCGGCCTTTCGGTCGCTGCTGTGCTTATGCTCGGCGCTGCCTGGGGCTGGACGTCATGGCGCATCGCCGAGGCGCGCAGCGGCGCAGCGGCGATCAGCAGCCAACTGGCCAGCCGGCAGGCCGAGATCACCGGGCTGGCGAAGACCGCGGGCGCCAGACGCACCGACCCCAAGCTGGAGCAGGAGCTGGCCCGGGCGGAGTCGCTGCACCGGTCGCGTACCGAGCTGATGGGCCTGATCGATTCCGGCGCGCTCGGTGCTCCGGGCGGGTTCTCGGAGCAGATGCGCGCGCTGGCCAGGCAAAGTGCGGCCGGCTTGTGGCTGACCGGGTTCACGCTGGCCAGCGGACAGGTCGAGTTGCGCGGCCGCGCGCTGAACGCCGAACTGGTCCCGGCCTATCTGCGCCGGCTCGGGCAGGAGAAGGTGATGGCCGGCGTGTCCTTCAACGCGCTGCGCATTGCGCAGCCGGCGCCGGAGAAGTCAGCGACAGCGCTCGATCCGTCGAAGGCGGCCAGCAGCGCCGGGGCCGCCGCCCGCGGTCCGGCGTTCATCGAGTTCCAGGTGGCGAGCGATGCACGCGCGATCCTCGAAGCGGTGAGGCCATGAGCATGGTGCCTGGCGTGCGTCAGCGCTGGACCCTGTTGCTCGCACGCATCGACGCGATGAGTCTGCGTGAGCGCGCCATGGTGCTGGGTGCTGTGCTGGTCCTGGTCGGCTTCGTCGGCGATACCGTGTTGCTCGCCCCGCAGCGGGCGACGCTGGCGCTGACCCAGCGGGAGGCGGCGCGCCAGCGTGGCGAACTCGCCACCGTAGAGCGGCAGATGGCGGAGCTGAAGACCCAGCTCGCAGCCGACCCGAACGAAGTGCCCCGACTGCGCCTGCAGCAACTCAATACAGAGCTGTCCAGACTCAACAGCCAGTTCTCCCAGCTCGAGAAGAGCCTGGTGCCGCCCGATCAGATGGCGCCTCTGCTGGAGCAGGTGCTGCGCCGAACTGGCGGGGTCAGCGTGGCGCAAGTGCAGACGCTGGTACCGCAGGCGTTGCCCGAACGGGAAGCGGCGGAGAAAACCGCTGGCCCGGCGACGGCATCGGCGGGGGTGGCCGCTTCAGCTCCGGCAGGCGGTGAGGCGGGTCAGCCTGCGCTTTATCGGCACGGCGTGGAATTGACTCTGCGTGGCAGCTATGCCGACCTGCTGCAGTACGTGAGCAATGTCGAGCGCCTTCCGGTGCGTGTCTATTTCGGGCGCGCCATGCTGGACGCCGCGAAGTATCCGGACGTCGAGTTGCGCCTGACCGTCTACACGCTCGGCATCGACAAGTCATGGCTGGCCCTGTGATGTCGGCCGCACCACACCGCTCGTTGCGGGTCGATCTGGACGCCGGACGGCTCGCGCTGTTCTGCGGTGTATCCCTGCTTGCGTGCGCGGCATTGGGCGCGCTGGCGGTTTCGACCACCGCCAGTGCCCAGGATTCGTCCCTGCCGGATCCGACGCGCCCACCGGCGTCCATCCTGCAGGGGCCGAAAGACGAAGCCCAGGTGGTGGCGGCCGGCCCGGTGCTGCAGTCGGTAATCATCGCCGAAGGCCGTCGTGGCGCGATCATCAGTGGTCAGTATGTGGCGCTCGGCGGGCGCTATGGCGATGCACGCCTCACGCAGGTGTCCGAGTCGTCGGTCGTGCTGCGCGGCACTGCCGGCGCGCAGACGCTGATGCTGTTCCCGGCGGTGGAGATCCTTCACCGTCCCAAACGCGATGTTCTGCCCGTTGGCGCCGCCGGCGGTAAACCCGCGGCGAACGGCGTTCGCCGCGAAGGCAAGGTGGTGCCATGACTGACCTTTACGATCCCGAGTTCCTGCGCGAGTCCGTGGTGCGCGCGGCCGACCATCCGGTTCGGCGCGATCTATCGGTCCGTCGTGCCTTCGTGCTCGCGCCAGCGGTATTCACTCTGCTGCTCGCCGGCTGTGCGCAGGACATTGCGCGCTACAGTCAGTCGCGCGACTCGATCAATGCTGAACTCGATCGGGCGGCACGCGATTCGCGCGCCAGGCCCGGCGCGGCAGCACCCAGTGCGGTGGCGCCGGCGACGCCGGATGCGGTCAGCCAGGCGCTGCTGCCGCCGCTGGTGGTGCAGATGCCGGCCTCGGCCCAGCGCGCGCCGGAACCGCGCTTCGATCTTGCGGTGAACAACGCGCCGGCCGCGCAAGTGTTTCTGTCTATTGTCGCGGGCAGCCGCTACAGCATGGTCGTACATCCGGATATCAAGGACCCGATTTCGGTCAACCTGAAGGATGTCACCGTCGGCGAAGCGCTGGACACCCTGCGCGAACTCTACGGCTACGAGTACCGGATCACCGGTAACCGGATCGTGGTGCAGCCGATGAGCCTGCAGACCCGCGTCTACCAGATCAACTACCTGAACGCCAACCGGCAGGGGCGAAGCGATATCCGGGTCACCTCCGGGTCGATAACCAGCCCGGCCGGCGGCTCGGGGCAGCAGGGTGCGCCCGGCGCCACTACGGGCGCCACTGGCAGCGTGCCTGGACTTCCTGGCGCCGCAGGCATAGTCCGTCCGATCGAATCGAGCCGGGTCACCACCACGGCGGACAATGATTTCTGGGGTGACCTGACGATCGCGCTGCGCGCGATCGTCGGCAGCGAGCAGGGCCGGAACGTCGTGCTCAGTGCGCAGTCCGGGCTGATCGTGGTGCGCGCGCTGCCCTCGGAACTGCGCAATGTCGAGAATTTCCTGCGCCGCAAGCAGGCGATCGTCGAACGCCAGGTGATGCTCGAGGCGAAGATCATCGAGGTCACGCTGCGCGACAGTTCGCAGACTGGCATCAACTGGGCTGCGTTCCGTGCCGGGACGAACAGCCGCTTCGGCGGCGGGGTCGTCGCGCCAGGCACGACGCTGCGCACCGACGGCACGATCAGCAGCCCGACGGCGCGCGCAGCCGACGGCTCTGTGCTTGCCGGGTCGACGCTGGGCATCAATCCGGCGGCAGCCAACCCGCTCAGCCCGGATCCGCTGTTCCCGACGATTGGCGGGCTGGTGGGCAGTGCGACCAGCGCCATCGTGTCCGGCGTGAACACGCCGGGCTCGCTGCTCGGACTGGCATTCCAGACCTCGAACTTCGCTGCGCTGCTTTCGTTTCTCTCGACCCAGGGCGCGGTGGACGTGCTGTCCAGCCCACGCATCGCGACCCTCAGCAACCAGAAGGCCGTGCTCAAGGTCGGCACCGACGAATTCTTCGTGACCAACGTGACCACCACGACCACCAGCACCGGCACCACGTCGCAGGCCTCGCCGACGATCACGGTGCAGCCGTTCTTCTCGGGTATCGCGCTCGATGTGACCCCGCAGATCGACGGCGACAACAACATCATCCTTCATGTGCATCCGTCGGTGAGTCAGGTGGTCGACCGTACCAAGAGCATCGATCTGGGCACACTGGGCAACTTCCGGCTGCCGCTCGCCTCGTCGACGGTGAACGAGACCGACTCGATAGTCCGGGTGCAGGACGGCAACATCGTGGCCATCGGCGGCCTGATGCAGACCCGCTCGACCAACGACCGCTCCCAGGTGCCCGGACTCGGCGATGTGCCAGGTCTGGGTTCGCTGTTCCGCAACACTGCGCGCTCGCTGGTGAAGAGCGAGTTGGTGATCCTGATCAAGCCGACCATCATCAGGAGCGAGCAGAGCTGGACGCAGGACCTCAACGACACCCAGGAGCGCATCCAGGCGATGCGCCGCCCGGTGACCGCCGACCGGCTCGGCATTCCCCAGTAGCCACTCACCGGCCACTCACCAGCTACCCACCAGCCACCCACCAGCCACCCACCAGCCACCCACCAGCCACTCACGGATACCTTTCAATGTACCTGGGACACTTCGGTCTGCGCGAGATGCCGTTCGGGATCACCCCGGACACCAGCTTCGCCTATGCATGCACTGCACACCAGGAGGCGATCAACACGCTGATGGTGGCGGTGGCCAGCGGCGAGGGGTTCATGAAGATTACCGGCGAGGTCGGCACTGGCAAGACGCTGCTCTGCCGGCGCTTCCTGGATTTGCTTGGGCCGGACTATGTCACCGCCTACATTCCCAACCCCTATCTCGAGCCGCGTACGCTGTTGCTGGCGCTTGCCGGCGAGTTGTCGCTGGAACTCGATCAGGTCGAGAATCAGCCCTGGGATCAGTACCGGCTGGTGAAGGCGCTGACCGTTGCGCTGCTCGATCAGGCGCGTCAGAACAAGCGTGTGGTGGTCTGTCTGGATGAAGTGCAAGCGATGCCCACCGAAACGCTGGAGGCGCTGCGCCTGTTGACCAATCTGGAAACGCAGAAGCGCAAGCTGCTGCAGGTGGTGCTGTTCGGCCAGCCCGAACTCGACGCACGTCTGGCACAGCCGGCGGTGCGCCAGTTGCGCCAGCGCATCACCTTCGAGTACCGGTTGAAGGCGCTCGATCGCCGCGAACTCGACTTTTACCTGGCTCACCGTCTGCGGGTCGCCGGCTACCGCGCGGAAAGGCTGTTCACCGAGCCGGCGGTCCGTCAGCTGCACCGGGTGACCAAGGGCGTGCCAAGATTGGTCAATATCGTCGCCCACAAGTCGTTGCTGCTCGGTTTCGGCGCTGGCGTGCAGAGGATCGAGCCGGCGCAGATCTCGGCTGCGGCGGCAGACACGCCGGCAGTGGCCAGCCGGGGACGCTGGTGGTCCCTGCTGGCGCGCATATGAGCACAGGTGTCGGTGCAGTGAACGTTGAACGTTTAACGGTGGACGGGTTGCGATGAGTGAGCTGCGATGAGCGTGATCAACCAGATGCTGCAGGATCTCGAGCGGCGCCACGCCGGACCCGAGGATCGCCAGTCGCTGCCGGACGAGGTGCGCTCGCTGCCTGCAGCGCGCGGCAACCGCTCCGGATTTCGGGCAGCCGGATGGGTAGTGGCGATTTCGGGGGCGGTGGTCGTTGCCTGGTTCGCGGCGGATGCGCAGCGCGGGCAGACGGCAATGACTGCAAACCCACCGGTGGCGCCGACTGTCGTCGCGTCAGCGGCCGCACTGTCCGACCGCCCGGCGGTCACCGATGCGCCATCGCAAGTCGCCGTCGCGCCTGCCGTCGCTGCTGCTGTCGAGAGTGGCCTCGCTCCTCGCGAGCAAGCGCTGGTGCCGCCCGTGGCGATGGCTGGAATGAGCACCGAGCTGTCGACGCCGGCGACGGCCAGTGCGCCCACTGCAATCCCTGTTCGAGTCGATGCGGGTTCTCTGCCGCTGGTCGAGCGCAAAGGGACGACCTCGGCACCGGCACCGGCACCGGCACAAGCCAGGGCACTCGAGCAGCGCGCTGAGCTGCGTACTGACCAGCGCACTAGTCTGCGTACGGACGCGCGCGCTGAGACGCGAGATGCCACCCGCGTAAACGACCCGGTGCCCGCATCCGTTGCCCGCGTCGTGCCTGCGCTCGGGGCCACACCGGGCGCCGCCGCACCGTCGCCCGTCGTGATCGCTGCTTTTGGCGCCAGCGCACTTGCCGCAGTTCCCGGCACCATGACTGCATCCGCAGCGCCCTCACTGGCGCCTTCAGTCAGCACGCCTTCCAGCGCAACACCACCGCTCGAGGCGGGTCGGCCGTCGACGCGCCCGGCCGACACGTCGCCTGCACGTATCGATCGCCAGGAGCGTGAACCGAGTGCGCGCGATCGTGCCGAGACGTTGTACCGGCGTGGCGTCGAGGCGATGCACGGGGGTCGCGCTGCCCAGGCCGAGCAGTTGCTGCGCGAAGCGCTGTCGGTGTCCGCCGTGCATGAGGCGGCACGTCAGACTCTGCTCGGCCTGCTGGTCGAGCAACGGCGCAATGCCGACGCCGAGTCGCTGCTGGTCGAAGGCCAGCGCCAGAACCCGGCGCAGCTCGGTTTCGCGATGGCGCTTGCCCGACTGCAGGTGGAGCGCGCGGACGTGGACAGCGCGCTGGACACGCTGCAGCGCTCGGTCGGAGCCGGTCGGGATCGCCCCGAGTTCCTGGCTTTTCAGGCGAGTCTGCTGGCCCGTGCCGGCCGTCAGCGCGAGGCGGCTCAGCAGTACCAGGCCGCACTGCGCCTGTCGCCGCAGACCGGGCTGTGGTGGATGGGGCTGGGCGTGTCGCTGGAAGCCGATCGGCGCCCGGGCGAGGCGGCCGAGGCGTTCCAGCGCGCACGCGACTCGAACAGCCTGAACGCCGAGCTGACCGCGTTCGTCGACCAGCGCATGCGCGGGTTGCAGGGCCGCTGACGTTGTCGGGCCACAGACGACTGGCAGCGGACCGGTCTGGCGTCGACTGCCGAAGCGGTTGCAGTGCCGAAGTTGGAGTGCCGCAGTTGGAGCACCGCAGTTGGAGTGTTCATCTGCCATCCATGCGCAGGGTTCTTGCGATCACCCAGACATCGACCCGCTGCGCACCGCATCGCCTGAGCGCACGCGCCGCCTCGTTCGCGGTGGTGCCGGTGGTCATCACATCGTCGACCAGTGCGAGGTGCAGGCCATCGACCGGGCGGTCGACGACGAAGGCGCCGCGTATGTTCAGCGCCCGCTCAGCGAACGACAGGCCGGACTGGGGCCGAGTATCGCGCGCGCGGCGCAGCAGGTTCGGGCGAACCACGACGCCGAGCTGGCGCGACAGCAGGCGCGCGATTTCGCCCGACTGGTTGAAGCCACGCTCGGTCAGCCGGCGATCCGACAGCGGCATCGGCACCAGGCCGTCCGGCCGTCGCACGCTGGCGACCCGCTCGACCAGCAGATTGGCCAGCACCGGCGCGATCCACAGGGCTCCACTGAACTTGAGACGATGGATCATCGCGTCGACCGGGAACGCGTACTCGGCTGCCGGCAGCACGCTGTCGAATGCCGGGGGATCGACCAGACATCTGCCGCAGATCTCGCCAGCAGGGCCAGGGGCCGCGCAGCGGGCACAGATCGACTCCGGCAGCCGCGGCAGTTCAACCAGGCAGGGCGGGCACAGTCCGCCGATCGCACCGGGTGCGCCGCACAGGGCACAGTCCGGAGCGCTGGCTGCGGTGACCCACTGGCGTATCCAGGGACTGCCCCAACGACTACCCCAGCGACCAAGCCAGCCACCGCGCCAGCGTTCCCCCAAGCGACCACCCGGTATCCTCATTGTCGCCCTCGCTGCGTGAGCGCTGCTGCGGTTCCTACAGGGCCTCGGGCGGCACGGCGCACCCTGGCGGGGCACGCTCGCAGTGTCGGCCGCATGGCCGGTCGCGATGTGAGTTGCGATGTGATCCGCGATGTGATTCGCGATGTGATTCGCGATGTGATTCGCCGCGCCGGTTGTCGCGCCGGTTTGACAAGCGTCCAGCCGACGTTGATCATCGATCGGCTGGCTCCCACTTTCCACCAGGCGGACTCAATGGACACGCTCGAGAAACACGCGCAAGCGCCCGATACCCGGACAGCAGCGACCCGCTGGACGACAGACCGGGCGGCCGCGCTGTTCGAGCTGACCTTCGCTGATCTCATGTTCGAAGCGCAGCAGGTGCACCGGGCCCACCATGACGCGAACGCGGTCCAGCGCTCGACGCTGCTGTCGATCAAGACCGGCGGCTGTCCCGAGGACTGTGGCTACTGTCCGCAGGCCGCGCGCTACCACACCGATGTCGACAATGAGCCGATGCTGTCGGTGGACGCGGTGGTCGAAGCGGCGCGTGCAGCGCGCGCCAACGGCGCAACCCGCTTCTGCATGGGCGCGGCCTGGCGCAGCCCGAAGCAGCGCGAACTCGAGCCGGTACTGGCGATGGTGCGTGAAGTGCACGCCCTGGGCCTGGAGACCTGCGCGACGCTGGGCATGCTGCGCCCTGGCCAGGCCGAGCAGCTGCGCGACGCCGGACTCGACTACTACAACCACAACCTCGATACCGCGCCGGAGTTCTACGGCGAGATCGTCAGCACCCGCACCCAGGACGACCGGCTCGATACCCTGGCCAGGGTGCGCGCTGCCGGCATGCATGTGTGCTGCGGCGGGATCGTCGGTATGGGCGAGACACGGCGCGAGCGGGCCGGACTGATCGCCACGCTGGCCAACCTCGATCCGTATCCGGAGAGTGTGCCGATCAACCATCTGGTGCCGGTCGCCGGCACCCCACTCGAGCACCAGGAAGCGCTCGACCCCCTCGAGTTCGTGCGTACCATCGCGGTGGCACGGATCACCATGCCGCGCGCAATGGTGCGGCTTTCGGCCGGGCGCGAGGCGATGTCCGATGCGGTGCAGGCATTGTGCTTCCTGGCGGGTGCCAACTCGGTGTTCTATGGCGATCGCCTGCTCACGACTGGCAACCCGGATGTCGAGCGCGACCACCAGCTGTTCGCTCGGCTCGGGCTGCATGGCCTCGATCCGCAGGCCGCGCCGGCCCGACCTGCCGGTGCCGTGCCGGCGACCTCAGCCGCCTGAGTCACGGTGTCGCTGCTGACAGACCTGGCGGCGCAGATCGCCGGGCTGGACGCCGCCGCGCTGCGGCGTACCCGCAGGCAGCTCGATTCGGCGCAGGGTGTGTCGGTCACCGTCGATGGCCAGCCCTGGCTGTCTTTTTTCAGCAACGACTACCTCGGGCTGGCCGCGCACCCTGATCTGGCGCGTGCCGCGCGCGAAGGTCTGGAGAAGTACGGCACCGGGGCCGGGGCCTCGCACCTGCTGACCGGCCACACCGGCGCGCACCATCGACTCGAGCAGGCGCTGGCGACGTTCACCGGACAGCCTGCTGCGCTGCTGTTCTCCACCGGCTACATGGCCAACCTCGGCGTGGTGAGCGCGCTGGTCGGGCGTGGCGATGCGGTGTTCGCCGACCGCCTGAACCATGCCTGCCTCAACGATGCTGCACTGTTGTCGAGAGCGGCGTTTCGCCGCTACCCGCATGGCGATCTCGCCGCGCTCGAGCGCCAGCTCGAGCGAAGCGATGCCAGGCGCCGGCTGATCGCGGTCGACGGCGTGTTCAGCATGGATGGCGACATCGCGCCGCTGCCGGAACTGCTTGCACTCGCCGAGCGCTTCGATGCCTGGCTTCTGGTCGACGATGCGCATGGTTTCGGCGTGCTCGGCAACGGGCAAGGCAGTCTGGCGCACTTCGGGCTCGATCCGGTGCGCACCCGGGAACGCGTGATCTACATGGGCACGCTGGGCAAGGCCGCCGGCGTGTTCGGCGCCTTCGTCGCCGGGGCGCCCGAGCTGATCGAGACGCTGATCCAGAAGGCACGCACCTATGTCTTCACCACCGCGCTGCCGCCGATGATCGCCTCGGCGTTGACCGCGAGCCTGCACCTGATCGAGTGCGAGCCGGCGCGACGCGCCCAACTCGCCGCGGTGATCGCGCACTGGCGCGAGGGGGTTCGCGGTCTGCGCAGCGGGCACCCGCTCGATTCGATCACCGCGATACAGCCCTGGATCGTCGGGGACGCCCCGCGTGCGCTGGCGATGTCGGCAGCGCTCGCGAAGCGCGGACTGCTGGTGCCGGCGATCCGGCCGCCCACGGTGCCGGCTGGTACCGCCCGGCTGCGGGTGTCGCTGTCTGCCGCGCACTCGCTTGCCGATGTCGACCGGCTCTGTCTGGCCATGCACGCGATGGATGGCAGTTTCCAGTGATGCCGGTGTCCCGCCATGGCGGCGGCCCGGGAGTACCGGTGCAGATCACCGACTGGCTGTTGCTGCCGGGCTGGGGATTTTCGACCGAGGTGCTGGCACCGGTGCGCGATGCCCTGGTCGGGGCCATGCAGGCGCGGGCGGCGGGCAGGCCGGTGCGGGTTCATCTGCTGTCCCCGGTGCCTGAGTTGCCTGAAGTGGTGACTGGCGCGCTGACCGGCCAACAGATCGACCTGCCGGTGCGCGCAATGCCCGAGTCCATAGGCCGCGCCTGGGTCGACCGGCTTCGTCATTCAGCGCGGGAATGCTTCGCCCAATCTGCTACTGCTACTGCTACTGCTACTGCTACTGCTACTGCTACTGCTACTGCCGCCGCCGCCGCCGCCGCTGCCGCCGCCGCCGCCGCTGCCGCTGGCACTGGCGCTGCCGGAGGCGAGGCGCCAGCCTCGCCGGACACGGCGTCTGCGATCGGCATCTGCGCCTGGTCGCTCGGTGCAACGCTCGCGCTGGACTGGGCGGCGCGTCATCCGGCCGAGATCGGCGCGCTGGTGCTGGTCGGTGGTTCGCCGTGTTTCGTTGCCACCGACGACTGGCCGTGCGCCATGCCGCAGGCGCAGTTCGAGGCCTTTGCCAGGCTGGCGGGCAGTTCGCCACGCGCCGCCCAGGCGCGTCTGGCGGCGCTGTCCGCCCAGGGTGAAGCCGAAGCCGCGGCCTGCCACCGGCTGTTGCGCGCGGCGGTGGCTGCGCCCGAATCACCCGGGCAGTCTGCCGGGTTCGCCCGCCAGTTGCGGGACGGCCTCACGCTGCTGCGCGCAAGCGACCTGCGCGCTCGCGTCGGCGCGATCACCGCACCGGTGACGCTGGTTCACGGCGTGCAGGACGCGCTGGTGCCGATCGAGGCGGTCCGCTGGCTTGCCGCTATCCTGCCGGCCGCGCGCTGCATCGAGGTGCCGTCCGCCGGCCATGCACCGTTCGCGCTGCGCACATCCTTGCTGGTGGATGCGATCATGGCGGCTGTACCGCCCTCCATCGATCGCCAGGCCCAATGACGCTGCCCGCCGTGCCCGCTCTGCCCCCTCCGCCCGCCCGCGAACCGCATCTGCTCGACAAGCGTGCGACACGGGAATCGTTTTCGCGTGCGGCGCTGACCTATGATCAGTCGGCTGTGCTGCAACGGGAGGTCGGCGAACGGATGGCCGAGCGGCTCGACTACATCCGGATCGAGCCGGCGCGCCTGCTCGATGCCGGCAGCGGCACTGGCGCCGGTACCCGCGCGCTTGCCGGGCGCTACCCGAAGGCCGAACGGATCGCGCTCGATATCGCGTCAGGCATGCTGCGCGCGGCGATCGACAAGTCGCCCGCAGGCTGGTTATCCGGGTTCAGTGCGCGTCCGAAGACGCACCCGGTGTGCGCCGATCTCGAGCGCCTGCCGCTGGCTGCCGGTTCGGTCGATCTGGTCTGGTCGAATCTCGCGCTGCAGTGGGTGAATGACCTGCCTGGCGCGCTCGCCGAATTCGGGCGGGTGCTGCGTCCTGGGGGGCTGGCGATGTTCAGCACGTTCGGGCCCGATACGCTCAAGGAGTTGCGCCAGTCGTTCGCCCGCGCAGACGGGTACAGTCATGTGAGCCGCTTCACCGACATGCACGATATCGGCGACATGCTGCTTGCCGCCGGGTTCGTCACGCCGGTCGTCGACATGGAAAAGATCACGCTCACCTACGCCTCGGTGCGCGACGTGATGCGCGACCTGAAGGCGATCGGTGCGCACAACACGACCGCGGGCCGGCGCACCGGCCTGATGGGCCGGCAGGCGTTTTCCCGCGCCGTCGACGCCTACGAGTCGTTGCGTGACGGTGGCCGGCTGCCGGCGACGTTTGAGGTGGTCTACGGCCATGCCTGGCGCGGTGAACCGAAGAGGCGTGCCGATGGCCGTTCGATCGTCCGCTTCGAGCGCGCGCCGGCGCGTGTACTCACCGAGCCCGGATCGGACGCCTGAGATGCGTGGCCTGTTCATCACCGGAACCGATACCGGTATCGGCAAGACCCGCACCACCGCAGTGATCGCACGCGCGCTCGGCGCAACCGGTGCGCGGGTCGGCGTGATGAAGCCGATCGCCTCGGGCGCGACGGCGGCCGCCGGGCTGCCCGCTGTGCTCCAACAAGGCGCGCACGCGCCGGGCAGCGATCGGCCGCCTCAGGACTGGGAGGACATCGCCAGCGCCCAGGCGGCATCCAACGTCGGGTTGCCTGCCGACTGGGTCAACCAGTATCGCTTTGCCGAGCCGGTGGCACCGCACCTTGCCGCGGCGGCCGCGGGCGTGACGCTGTCGTTCGCTCCGATCATCGACGCGGCGAGGCGCGCTGCCGCCGAAGTCGACTGGCTGCTGGTCGAAGGTGTCGGTGGCTTCGTGGTTCCGCTCGCGGGTGAGCCGACAACGTCGCTGGATACGGCAGAACTCGCCCGCGAGCTCGGGTTTCCGGTGCTGCTGGTGGTCGGCCTCAGGCTGGGCTGCATCAACCACGCACTGTTGACCGTCGAGGCGATACAGCACCGGGGCCTCGAGCTTGCTGGATGGGTGGCCAACGCGATCGATCCTGATCTCGCGCTCGCCGACGAGAATGTCGCGACCCTCGATCGATGGATTCCCGCACCACGGCTTGCCCGGCTGGCTTACTCGCCGATTCCTGACTGGAGGCAGGCGATCAGTCAGGTGTCGTTGGCGGCGCTGCAGGCGTGAGCGCCGGCTGGCTCGCCGGGCGATGCAGATAGCGCACTGGACAAAGCCTGAAACATGACCGGCGCGGTTGAAGCGCCCCCCCTAGCGTGCTAGATTCGACCAGTTAAACAAAGGCCGTGTTCGACCCGGCCTCGCGTCAACCGGCAGCGATGGCTGGACGCGACCGGCAGTGCAGCGACCGGGGCAGAGTCGGGGGGGTGTGGGCACCCGCAGTTCCACGGTTCCGGCAGGCGGCGCGGATATTCCAGACGGCCATCCGCCACCGCCGAAAGCCGCGCAGGGAGATTCGGAAATCACTACGATCGAGGCAGAGGCGGGGTCCATTGCGATCACCACCGCGCCATGGCAACCGGCAGCACCGGCAGACCAAAACACGGACGCTCAGTTGACTGCCAACTTGACTGCTGACCTGGCTGGCCAGTCGGCCGCTCACCTGGCCACTGGCGCCCGCCCTGTCTGCGGGATGCGGCTGACCTCGCGCGCCAATCGAGCACTGTCCTTGCAGGCTCGTCGCTGGGTGTCGATCCTGATGTGTCTGCCCGTGCTGGTGGTCAGCATTGGTGTGGCGATCCAGGGTGCCTGGCTGGTGCTGCCATTCGCCGGGCTGGAAATCGCGCTGATCCTGTTTGCGTTTCACTGGCTTGGTGCCGGGGATGACGATTTCGAGAGCGTGCATATCGATGCCGACCAGGTGGTGGTGTCACGCTCCGACCGGGGCCGCACCTCGGAGGTCAGCTTCAATCTGCACTGGGTACGGGTCGACTTTGTGCCTGCCGGCATCTCGCGCAAGAGCCTGCTCGCGCTGCGCTCGCACGGACGGCGGCACCGGTTGGGTGATCTGATGACCGAAGCCGAGCGCACTGCCGCCGCCCACTATCTTTCCTTGCACATCCGACGCGCGCGAAGCGCACCTGCCTGACCCCGGAGCATTCATGAATCAGCCGTTTCGTCGCCGAGCCTTGTCCGTGTCTGCCAACCTGTTTGCCGCCTTGACTGCCACCCTGGGCGCGCTGTCGCCCGCGTCGGTGTTCGCCCAGGCTGCTACTTACGAGCCCACGTCGAAGTTCAATCTTCAGCCCCCGGTCACCGAGATCGCCAGTCAGATCTATGACCTGCACACACTGATCCTGGCAATCTGCGCCGTGATCTTCTTTGCAGTGTTCGGGGCGATGTTCTACGCGATCATCAAGCACCGCAAATCGGTCGGGCATGCGCCGGCGCAGTTCCACGAGAACACGACGGTCGAGATCGTGTGGACGGTGGTGCCGTTCCTGATCCTGATCCTGATGGCCTGGCCAGCGACCAAGACAGTGATCGCGATGAAGGACACGTCTGCACCCGACCTCACCATCAAGGCCACTGGCTATCAATGGAAGTGGGGTTATGACTATCTGAAGGGCGAAGGCGACCTGAAAGACGTCTCTGACGGCATCGGCTTCTACTCGGCGCTGACCACCACCTATGAAGAGCGTACCAACGCCAAGCCAAAGGCCGCCGACTACCTGCTCGACGTCGACAACCGCATGGTGGTGCCGGTCGGCAAGAAGGTGCGCATGCTGATCACCGCGAATGACGTGCTGCACGCGTTCTGGGTGCCGGCGCTGGGTGTGAAACAGGATGCGATTCCTGGGTTCATCCGCGACACCTGGTTCAAGGCCGAGAAGGTCGGCATCTACCGAGGCCAGTGCGCCGAGCTTTGTGGCAAGGAGCATGGCTTCATGCCGATCGTGGTCGAAGTGAAGTCGCTGGAGGACTTCAAGGTCTGGGCGGCCGAGCAGCAGAAGAAGCGCACGGCTTCGGCGACCGGCACTGCCACCGGCGGCTGACCGCCGGGGCGCAGCGACCAGCATGCAGCAAGCAGAACCATCGGCAGTACCCATACTACCAGCAGCACCCGTACCACCAGAAACATCAGAAACACCACGGAGACAGCGATGCAGGCCACACATGATCAGCTAGCCGGTCAGGATCACAGCGCGCACGGTCGCCCGACCGGGCTGATGCGCTGGGTCACCACGACCAACCACAAAGACATCGGCACGTTGTACCTGTGGTTCAGCTTCACCATGTTCCTGGTCGGCGGCGTGCTCGCGCTGCTGTTGCGCTCCGAGCTGTTCCAGCCAGGCAT
>JBBRCD010000104.1:0-15510 GCA_038205245.1 Burkholderiales bacterium | reverse complement strand
GCGCGGCGGTGACCTGGTGTTTCCGTTGCTGCTCAAGCGCAGCTACCACACGCGGATCGCCGACGGCGCGGCCCTCATTCTGTGGTTGCGCCTGCAGGACGCCCTGGTGCTGGCCACCCTGGCGATACTGGTCTGGCCCGGACTGCCCTGGCCGGTGAAGGCGCTGGCTGCGGTGACGGCGCTGGCGATCGCAGCGCGGCTGCCAGCCTGGCTGCGCCAGGTAAACCTGTGGCTGCCGCGCCGCGTTCGGCCGAGGATCGCGCGGGCGCTGCGGCTCGCACTTGCGCGCGGCGCGCGTGAATGGCTGACCTGGGGCTGGACCGCGGTCAACTGGCTGCTCAAGTTTGCGGCTGCTGCGGCGCTGCTGTGGGCGTTCAGCGGGTTGCCGCCAGCGCTCGCGCTCGTCGGCGCGGCGGCGGGCGAGGCAGCCGCGTTGCTGCCGGTGCAGGGCGTGGCCGGGTTGGGAACCTACGAAGGTGCGATCATCGGGGCACTCGCGCTGCACCGGGTCGATGCCCAGGTGGCGCTGGCAGCGGCACTGGCCACGCACGCGGTGATTCTGGCCTGCTCGCTGGCTGCCGCTGCGTTGCTCAACATGTTCACCTCCGGCGCACCCGCCGGCGCCGAAGACCGCCCCAGGCCATGATCGAACCGATGAATCTTCCCCAGCAGAACGCCGCCGGCTTTCCTTCCGCCAGCTTGCCGGCCGCCCTCGGGGTGCTGCCGCTGGCCGCGGCCGAGCACCGCCTGTCGGTGGTGATCCCGATGCACAACGAGCGCGACAACGTGGCGCCGCTGCTGGTGGCGATGCATGCCGCCCTTGCCGGCTTCGTTTATGCATGGGAACTGGTGCTGGTGGACGACGGCAGCAGCGACGACACGCTGGCCATGCTCAAGGCGGGGCGGCTTCAGTACGGCCCCCATGTCCGGATCGTCGCCCTGCCGCGCAACGTGAAGCAGACCGCAGCCCTGCAGGCCGGGCTGGACCGCGCGCGGGGGGACATCATCGTCACGCTGGACGGCGATCTGCAGAACGATCCGCTGGACATCCCGGCGATGGTCGCGAGGCTGGTCGATGACGATCTGGATCTGGTCGCCGGCTGGCGGCGCGACCGCAAGGACAACCCGCTGCTGCGCACCTTCCCGTCGCGTATCGCCAACCGGCTGATCGGGGGCGTCACTGGGGTCCGGCTGAACGACTATGGCTGCAGCCTGAAGGTGTTCCGCGCCTCGGTGCTGCGCGGCGTTCGTTTCTATGGCGAGATGCACCGCTTCATGCCGGCATGGCTGGCCACCGTCACTTCACCGTCTCGCATTGCCGAGGTCGAGGTGCGCCATCATCCGCGCCATGCCGGGCAGTCGCATTACGGCCTGTCGCGCACCCTGCGGGTGATCATCGATCTGTTGTCGATGTACTTCTTCATGCGCTTTGCGAGCCGCCCTGGCCACTTCTTCGGTGGCATCGGGCTGATGGTCGGCGCCGCCGGCGCAATGGCACTGGGCTGGCTGGCGTTCGTCAAGTTCGCGCTCGGGCAGGATATCGGCGGGCGGCCGATGCTGTTCATCGGCGTGCTGCTGGTCCTTGCCGCGGTGCAGTTGATCACCACCGGTGTGGTCGCCGAGATGCTGGCGCGGGTGTATTCGCACAGCGGCGCTGCGCCGCAGATGGTTTCGCGCGAGGGCGATCTCGCTGCGGCCGACGGCGACTGGTTCCACCGGACCGCCGGTCAGGGATGACCGCGCCCGCGCCCGGCGCGCGCACGGACGATCTCGCCCAGCGGGCCCTCTGGCTGCTGCCGTTCGCGCTGCTCGCACTCAATCTTGGCGGGGTACCGCTGTTCGATGTGGACGAAGGTGCCTTCGCCAGCGCCACCCGCGAGATGCTGGCGAGCGGCGACTGGTTATCGACGACGCTCAACGGCGCGCCGCGCTTCGACAAGCCGATCATGATCTACTGGCTGCAGGCCCTTTCAGTCGGCGTGTTCGGCTTCCACGAGTGGTCGGTACGGCTGCCCTCGGTGCTCGCTGCAGGTTTGTGGTGCGTACTGGTCGGGCGCTTCGCACGCGAGCGGCTGCCCGCCGGCACTGCCGGGGTCGCCCTGGTGGTTGCGGCGACCTCGATCGGGGTGATGATCATCGGCCGGGCAGCGACCGCCGATGCGCTGCTCAACCTGCTGCTCACCGCGGCCTGCCTGGACGGCTATCGTTACCTCGCTGATGGCGACCGGACGGCGCTGCGCCGGACCTATGTCTGGGTGGCGATCGGCATCCTGACCAAGGGGCCGATCGCAGTGCTGGTGCCGGGGGCGGCGATCGGCCTGTATGGCCTCACCGCCGGGCGGTGGCGCGAACTGCTGCGCGGTGCGCTCGACCCGGTCGGGTTGCTGCTGTTGGTGGCCATCGCGCTGCCCTGGTATGTCGCGGCCCTGATGATCCACGGACAGGCGTTCATCGACGGCTTCATCCTGAAGCACAACGTCGAGCGGGCGATGACGCCGCTGCATGGGCATCGCGGTTTCGTCGGTTTCCAGCTGGCGGCGACCCTGCTGCTGCTGCTGCCATGGACGCCGGTACTGCTCGGCGCAGCGGCCGGCATCCGCGCCGATTTCCGGGACGAACTCAAGCGCTTCCTCTGGATCTGGTTCCTGTTCGTGCTGCTGTTGTTCACCGTGGTGAGCACCAAGCTGCCGCACTATGTGCTCTATGGCGCGACACCGCTGTTCCTGCTGATCGCGCTGAAGGCGCGCGCCTGGGCGGTCGGCACCTGGTGGCAACGCGCGCTGCTGGTGTTGCCGGCGCCGCTGTTGATCGCGCTGCTGCCCGCGATCCCGTCGATCATCGAGGCGCAGGCCCCGGGGATGCGCCGCGAGCATTCGGTCGCCATGTTGGAGCGCGCGGCCGAAGTGGCGGCGAGCCAGCACTACCTCGCCTTCAGCGCCGCCTTCACACTGGCTGCGGTATTGATCGCCGTGCTGCTCTGGCGGCGCACGCTGCTGGCGGCCGGCGCGCTGGCGGTGCTGCTCGGCGTCAACCTGGTGACCGTGGTCGCGCCCTATGTCGGCGAACTGATGCAGGGCCCGACTCAGCGCGCTGCGATGATCGCGAAGTCGCGCACCGAGACCATCGTGCTCTGGCACTTTCCGGCACCGACCTTCTCCGCCTACCTCGGACGCCAGACGCCGGCCCGCCCGCCGGTGCCGGGCGAACTCGCGTTCACCCGCCAGGGTCAGGTGCCACCCGAATGGCGGGTCGAGGTCCTGTTCCGCCAGGGCGGGGTCGAGCTGGTCAAGGTGTTGCCATGACCTCGTCGAGGGTAAGCGACCGGTTACCCCGGCGTATCATCGTGGCCGGGGCAGCTATCCATACAGGGACATACATGTGAGCGTGAGAATACTGGTGCTCGGCGCCGGGGCGGTTGGCGGCTACTATGGGGGCCGGCTGGTTGAAGCCGGCGCGGACGTGACTTTCCTGGTGCGCGCGCGTCGACAGGCACAGTTGCAGCGCGACGGGCTGGTGATCGAGAGCCCCGCCTTCGGCGATGCCCGGCTGAAGGTGGAGACGCTGGCCGAAATCGATTCGTCCCTGCACTACGATCTGGTGCTGCTGGCGACCAAGGCCTATGACCTGGAGTCGGCGCTCGAAGCAGTGCGCCCCGCGATCGGGGCGGACACCGCGATCCTGCCGCTGCTCAATGGCTACGGCCATCTGGATCGGCTGGTTGCCGAGTTCGGCCAGGCGCGGGTGATCGGCGGGCTGGCGAAGATCCAGGCAACCTTGTCGCCGGAGGGCGTGGTGCGGCATCTGAACGACTGGCGCTTCATCACCTTCGGTGAACTCGATGGCCGGGTATCGGCACGGGTCACCGCGCTCAAGGCGCTGTTCGATGCCACCTCGGTCGTGGCTACCGTGTCACCTCAGATACGGCGCGATCTGTGGATCAAGCTGGTTCACCTGTCGACGGTGGCCGGCATGACCTGCCTGATGCGCGGCAACGTCGGCGAGATCGCCCGCACGCCCGAGGGCTCCGGTCTGCTCAACGCCTTCTTCGACCTGAACATCGAGATCGCGACCCGCGCAGGTTACCCGCCAGCGGCGGGCTTCATCGCCGAGTTCCGCGCGCTGTTCGCCGATCAGGGTGCGGCCTACAGTGCCTCGATGGCGCGCGACATCGAGCGCGGCGGGCCGATCGAGGCCGATCAGATTCTCGGCTTCATGCTCGAGCGCTGCCGCGAGTACGGACTCGACGACCGCCTGCACCTGATCGCATGGACGCACTGCAAGACCTACGAGGCGCGGCGTGCGGCGGGCAGGTTGTAGTATTGACGCGGGTCAGATCGCTGTTCACTGGGGCTCTCTATGTTCAAGTTCAGGTACAACCGACGCCGTGTGCTGTATGCCGCGGCCAGCGCCGCTGCTGGTGCAACGGCAGGGCTGCCCTTTGCGCGGGTGACGCCGGCGCTTGCGCAGTCGGCTCCGAGCGGCGCTGATCCCTCGCGTGGACTGCTCTCCGACCGGCCGCTCAGTCTGCTTTGTCCGTTCAGCGCGGGCGGCAACACCGATATCGCCGTGCGCACCCTCGCTGATCTGGTTTCGCGCCAGCTCGGACGCAAGGTGCTGGTGGAGAACCGGCCCGGCGCCGGCGGCGCGCTCGCTGCCCAGGCAGCAGCACAGGCGCGCCCGGACGGACATACGCTGGTTCAAATTCCGACTGGGGTGTTTCGCAACCCGCATATCTCGAAGTCCGGCTTCAATCCGCCGGTCGACCTGACCTGGGTGATCAACATCGCTGCCTATGTGTTCGGTGTATCGGTGCGCAGCGACTCGCCCTGGAAGACCTGGACGGCGTTCGTCGCCTACGCGAAAGCCAACCCGGGCAAGATCAGTTTCGCCAGCCCGGGCATCGGCAGCGATCTGCATGTGACGATGTACCTGATCGCCGAACGCGAAGGCATCGACTGGGTGCAGATTCCCTACAAGGGCACCAGCGAGATGCTGACCGCGCTGCGCCAGGGCGAAGTCCAGGCCTACGCGGGCACGCCGCCCTGGGAGCAGATGGCCGCCGGGCTGTTCCGGCCGCTGATCACCTGGGGGGAGCGGCCGACTACCCGGGTCGCCGGGGTGCCGACGCTGCGCGAACAGTATGGTTTTTCGTCCAACGCGCCCTGGGGTATAGCCGGGCCGCGCGGCATCGATCCGAAGGTCACTACGCTGCTCCATGATGCCTTTCGGGCCGCCGCGGACGACCCGAAGTTCATCGACATACTGGATCGTCTGGGCATGGAGAAGTACTACCTGTCCAGCACCGACTACGCAAAGTACGCGGTGAGGCAGTTCGAGGCTGCGCGGGTGATCGTGGAGAAACTCGGGCTGAAGCCGTGAAGCCCTACGACCCGGTCTTCGCGGCAACGCCGGGCACCGGCCTTGACTATCCCGAATCCTATTGGGCGGCGACCGCTGGAACCGCACCGGCGGACGATGGGCCTGCGCCCGGGGCGATCGACACCGATGTGGCTGTGATCGGTGGCGGCTACACCGGACTTTCGACCGCCTACCATCTGGCGCACCGCTACGGTCGGCAGGTTACCGTGCTCGAGGCGAACCGACCCGGCTGGGGTTGCAGCGGGCGCAACGGCGGCTTCGCTCGCATGGCCTTCGGCCGCCTGTCGTTCGGTGACATGCTGGCGCGCTTCGGCCGCGACGGCGCGCGGCAACTGTTCGCCCGGACGAAGGATTCGCTGCAGAACGTGCGCGCGATGATGCGCGACGGCGCCATCGATTGCGATGCCTCCGAGGCCGGCTATCTCAAGGTGGCGCCCAAGCCGAGCCGGGCCGCCGCCCTGGACGCCGAAGCGAAGCTCATGCAGCGCGAACTCGACTATCCCGCCGAGTTCCTGTCGGCCGATGTTCTGCAGCGCGACCATCTTGGCGGTGTACGGTCGCACGGCGCACTGCGTATCCCGGACGCAATCGCGCTGCACCCGATGAAGCTGGCGTTCGGGGTTCTGCGCATGGCCCGGGCCGCGGGTGCGATCGTACATTCCTCCAGCCCGGTTACGTCCTGGCGCAAGGACGGCGCAACTCATCTGCTGTCGACCCCAAGCGGCACGGTGCGCGCCAAGGAAGTGGTGATCGGTACCAACGGCTACACGCCCGATGCGCTGCATCCGGAGTTGAGCGCGACACTGCTGCCGATCCTCTCGCACATCATCGTCACCCGGCCGATGACCGATGCCGAGATCGCGAGTGCCAACTTCGTCACCGGGCATGTGCTCACCGATGCGCGCAAGCTGACCTTCTACTGGCGACGCCTGCCGGACCGGCGAATCATGTTCGGGGGGCGTGGCCTGATCGGAGAGACGCCTGACCGTACTGCCCGCCACTGCGCCTTCCTCGCGCGCGAGCTGATCGACAAGTATCCGTCGCTGGAGGGCATCGGGATCGACTACAACTGGCATGGCTGGGTCTGTTTCACCCGGGACTTCCTGCCCAGGATTCGCAGCGCGGCCGATGATCCGACCGTCCACTATGCGCTGGGCTACCAGGGAAGCGGTGTGTCGCTGGCACTCTATGCCGGCCGGTTGATCGCCGGGCGGATCGGCGGCGACCGAGACGCTGACCCGATCGAAGCGGCGACACTGCCGATGCGGCGCATACCGGCGCACCGGCTGCTGCGCATTCCGCAGCGGGCGCTCTACTACTGGTACCGCTTTCTCGATGGACGACGCTGAAACCTAGCTGCTTTGCGGCCTGGGTGCGAGCATCATCACTGGCGCCAGCGCGGCCAGGGACAGCGCAAGTTCGGCCTGCCGCGACACGCCGGTCTTCGAGAACACCGCCTTCAACTGGGTGCGAACCGTGTGCGGGCTGGTGCCGCCCTCGGCAGCGATCTGGGCCAACGAGCGGCCCGCGGCGATCCGCACTGCGAGCCGCGCTTCTGCTGCAGACAGCCCGTAGACCTCGCGCACCAGGGGCTCGTCAGGCAGCGCACGATGGGTAGGACCGAGCAAGGTCACCAGCGCCAGCCTCTGCAGGGTAGTCGTCAGCGCGACATTTTCTGCACTCACTGGCATGACCAGGGCGAGGCTGGCGGGTTTCACCGGTCGTGCGTCAAGCCGGACGACGCCGAGCTTCGCCCGTTCGGCTTCCGTGTCAGCCGAGGCCGCGATCAGACGGGCCAGCGTCTGTGCCGTTTCGCGCCGGGTCGCGGTCAGGCGGCCTTCGCGCACGACGAGACCGTTCGACCCCGAGGTCGCCTCGGCACCTGCGCGATTTGCGTAGATCACATCCGAAGTGTGTGCGACCACGATCAGCGGATAAGCGACCGTATCGAGAAGCGGTCTGGCGATCACTTCGCCCGGATCGCGCAACACGGTCCCCGAAACCGGTTGGGTCAGGCGTTTCTTGTTCTGCATGGGACTACTCGGCATCTCTGCGTGTTTCGTCCGGCGCGAACAGGTTCAGGTTACTCGCTGAACCGTGCCCGGGTTGGCAATCCAGCCTTGCGCTTTTAGCCTGCTTGTTGTCATGTCTTTATCCACGCCTGTTCGCTGCCGTCGCGGGTGACGCGCTGGGCTTTATGTCACGAGCTTTACGTTGGCCCCAGTACCTCATTCGGGCGATTCGGCGGCGAACCGAATGTGCTTGCCGCGCGACTGATCCTGGACAGACGGCTGCGGATGAACGCTGGCGCGCATTCGCCCGAACAGATACGCAGCGTTCGTCTGCGGCACGCATTCGTTCCGGCCGAGGCAGCGGTCGAAATCGCGGTCGGGCGAATCGCCGAACAACCTTCCTGGACCCGGGATGGCGGCCACGCCTATGCCGCGGCCACACCCCTGATCGAAAAGGCGGTGCAGTATTTCGTGCCGACTGCGGCGATCGTGCGCCACCTGCAGCCAAGGACGTCTCACTCGATTGCGTTTCACGAGCGGTCTGTGCCGGCCAATCCTGTGCTGGCAGTTCGATGAAAAGCTGTTGCGGTAACCGACCCCGGCGGTCTCAGTCGATCGGCCAGCCAAGCCACTCGCACACGCCGCGGCCCATGATCCATTCCTTGTCCTCAGGACTGAGCCAGGGAATCTCTTCGGTGAACATCGTCACCTGTTGCCGGTAAGCGATCGGCGAGCGCGACAGGTCGGTGCCCCAGAACAGCCGCTTCGGACCGAACGCGTCATAGGCGCGCCGCAGGTACGAGTGCAGCGAGGGGTAGGGATAGCGGTCGGTCGTGTAGCAGGGCAGCGCGCTCGGCTTGGCCGCGACGTTTGGCCGCCTGGCAATCGCCAGCAACTGGTCGAAGTCGGCGAAGGCTTCGGCGTCCTTCTGTTTGCTGTTCAGACCCAGGTGGTCCATCACCAGCTTCAGGCCCGGGTGACGTTCTGCCACCTTGTCGATCGCGGGCACCAGACGGTGTGGCACCAGCACATAAATCGGCACACCAGCGGCCTCGGCCTCGTCCCAGATCCAGTCCATGTGGCCTTCGGTCAGCAACGGCTCCAGTACCGGCGTGTGAAAGGTGAAGCGCAGGCCGAGCATTCCGGGCTGCTTGCGCCAGGCAGCGAGGGTGCCGCGCGCTGCCGGGTCCTGCGGGTCGATCCGGCCCATGGTGGCGAACCGGGCCGGGTGTGCCAGGTGTGCGGCGATCGCCAGGTCGTTGCGGTCGCCTTCCCAGGACGGGGGCACGATCACCACCCGGTCGACCCCGGCTTCGTTCATCTCGCGCAGCAGGTCGGTGTGGTCGAGCGGGACCGGGCGCTGCGGTTCGGCACGCTTCGGCCAGGGCCGTTGCGGGGTGTTCTCGCCCCAGATGTGCACCTGGGAATCGACGATCATCATGGCACGCCTCCTTTGTCGTTGTTGTGTCATTGCGTCTGCGTCTGCGTCTGCGCCGCCGCGCGGCGCTGCGCCTTGCCGAAGCGGGGACAGACCCCATGCGGGGTCGGTCCCCCTGGCGGGTCCCTGACGTGCGACCCTGCTCTATGCCTTGTCCCTGCGCTACGCCTTGTTCATCCAGCGTACCGGAAGCTTCACCGCGTCGTCGCCGCCCATGCCTTCGCGTGCCGCCTCGTCGAACACCTCGAGCGCGCGTTCAGTCACCGGCAGGGTTGCGCCGAGCGAGGTGGCCTCCTCGATTATCGTCCGCAAGTCCTTGCGGATCAGGTCGACATCGAAGGTCACCGGGCCGGTGTCGCCGCCGGCGATCGCCCTGGCGATCATGCCGCCGCGCACCTTGAGCACGTTCGGTCCGCCCGAGGTGTCGGCAAAGATGTCCATCACGCGTGCCGGGTCCAGCCCGAGCGGCTTGACCAGCGCGAGCGCTTCGCCCAGCGCCTGCCAGTACACCAGCAGCGGAAGGTTGATCGCGAGCTTCATGCTGGCACCGGCGCCGGGCGGACCGATATGCTCCACCCGCCGGCACAGTTGGTCGAGCACTGGCTTGGCGCGGGCGAAATCGGCCTCGCTGCCGCCGGCAAAGCCGAGCAGCTTGCCGTCGCGCGCCGGGCCGGTGGTGCCGCCGACCGGGCATTCGACCGCAGCCGCGCCGAGCGCCTTCAGCCGCGCGGCGAGGGCGAGCTGGGCCTCCGGGCGAAGGGTGCTCATCTCGATCACCAGCTTGCCGGTGAGATCGCCGGTGGCCGCGCCGTCCTTACCGAAGTAGGCGGCCTCGACGGCGGCGGCGTCGGCGACGATGCTCAGGATCACCTCGCACGCCTGCGCCAGGGCACGCGGTGTGGCGGCGACGGTCGCGCCCTGCGCAGTGACTGCCTGCGCCTTGTCCGGTGACCGGTTCCAAACGGTGACCTCATGGCCGAGACTGAGCAAGCGGGTGGTCATCGCGGCACCCATGCGCCCGATACCGAGAATGCCGATCTTCAAGGAGTGTCTCCTGGGGTTGTTCGAATGCGTTGGAAGACCGCGAACTTGACACCGCTGGCGCCCGCAGTCAATTTAGCTGCGATAGCCGAAGGCAGGCAGTGATACTCCGGAGGGGAGCGATGGGGCAGCCGCCGGGACAGCCGGGGCAGGCGGGGCAGGCGTTGCAGTCAGCAAATTCGGGGCAACAGGAACAGGCAGAGCGCGGCGAGGCGCAGATGCTTTGCGAGTTCGATCTGCCGATCCGGAGGGACGGTGGTCTGGTGCTTCGCGCCGACATCGTTCGTCCGCCTGGGGCCGGACGCTTGCCGGTGCTGCTCACCGACGGGCCGTATGCCAAGGGCCTGGCCCTTCCAGGATGGGTACCCGAGTGCCTGGCAGCGTATGGTGGCCGAGCATCCGGACGTGGCCATCGGGTCGAGCAACCGCTACCAGCACTGGGAGGTGGTCGACCCGGAGAAGTGGGTGCCGGATGGCTATCTCTGTGTGCGGGTTGATTCGCGCGGCGCGGGGCGCTCGCCCGGCTTCATCGACCCGTTTTCGCCGCGCGAGACGCGCGTGTTCGACGGCATCGCGCCACGTCTTGCGCGGGCGCGCCGTGTCACCACCCTCAATCTGCCAGGCTACGGCGCGAGTGCGCCGAGGCCGATCGACTCGATCGCCGGGTATGCGCAGTTCCTGCGCGCCGCACTCGATGCGCTGGGGCTCGGTACCTCGACCGATCTGTTCGGCAACGGCTTCGGGGCGTTCGTCGCCACCGAATTCGCTCTGCACCACACCGGCCGCATCCGCCGGCTGGTGGTGGCGGATGTCAACGCCGGGTTTCCCGAAGCCGGACGCGTTCCGTTCGAAGTCATGGCGGGCAAGGTGACCGAAGCTGGCATGGCGGCTGTGCTCGATGCAGCCATCGGCAGGATGTTCCCCGAGCCGTTTCAGCAGGCGCATCCCGAGGTGGTGACCGAGCGCAAGCGCCGACTCGCGACCGCCGATCCTTCGGCGTTCGCGCGCGCCTGTCGGGCGCTGGCAGCGCTTGACCTGAGCGCACGCCTGCCTGCCCTGGGGACGCCCACCTGGGTGCTGTGCGGGTCGCTGGATCGCACCACGCCACCGGAGCTTGCCGAAAAGATGGCCGGGCTAATCCCGGGCGCGCACTATGCTTCGATCGAGGGTAGCGGCCATTGTCCGATGCTCGAACAACCCGATGCGCTGATCGCGCTCATTGAAGGAGCGCTGGCATGAACTGTCTCGCATCCCCTGCATGTTCATTCGGTGCTGGCCGATGGATCGCCGCCGCTGTGCTGTTTGCGGTTGCGTCCCTGACCATGGCCCAGGCGCCGCAGAACGTGCGTATCCGCGGCACCATCACGGCAATCAGCGGCGATCTGCTATCGCTCGAGTCGCGCGATGGCACCAACCTGAAGATCAGCATGAACGAGAAGACGACTGTGGCGACTGCGCGGGCGATCGCGCTTGCAGACCTGCCGAAGAACGAATTCGTTGGCGTGACTGCAGTCAAGGGGGCAGACCGCGTGCTTGTTGCGCGCGAGGTGCACACGATTCCGAAGACAGCCAACGAAGGTCACACCGAGTGGGACCTCGAACCCGGCGCCTCGATGACCAACGCCTACATTGAATCCAACGTGCAGGGCAACAACGGCCGTGAGCTGACCATGGTCTACAAGGGCGGGTCGCAACGCATCCGGGTGCCGGCGGGTACGCCGGTGGTCACGACCGACCCGGCCGGGCGTTCGGCGCTTGCCCCTGGCATCTATGTCTTCATGGCCGCGCAGGTGGCAGTCGACAACACGATCACCGCCCTGCGCATCCAGGCCGAGCGGGCCGGGGTCAAGCCGCCGCAGTAGGTGCATCTCTGCCGGGGCGAGCGCGTGCGCTGCGCTGCACCGTCACGGAGACGGAAACATCGGCTTGCCGGTGGTGACCAGGTCGCTGCGCAAGGCGATCGTCGCCATCCACAACTGGTTGCTGTTTCCATCGCTTGCTGTCGTGCTGGTGAGCGGGCTGGCAGCGATGGCGGAGCACTATCCGTTCGCGCAGGTGCGCTGGGTGTGGGCGAAAGCGGTCACCGGCATCGCGCTGTTCGAAGGCGCGCCGGTCACGGTGATCGGCACCGGGCGCAAGGTGGCGGAGTTGACCGCCACTGCCGTCGACGCGGCGCCCGATCCGTCCGTGCTCGCCGCCCTGCTGCGCGCCGAGTGGCTTGGGCTGTGGACGATATTGATCCTGTCGCTGCTCAACGTCGTGCTCGGCGTCCTGCCGCCGCGGCTGGAGTGGCAGGCCGCGAAACGCTGACTCAGGCAGCGCGACGGCGGCGGCCGAACAGGGCCAGCCCTGCGAAGCCGGACAGCAGCAGCGGCAGCGCGGCGGGCACCGGCACGACGCTTGTCTGATAGGTCAGCGTGACGTTGTACTGGCCCTGTAAGTTGTCGGCAAAGTTGCCGTCGTTCTCACCCAGGAACAGGAAGGCGGAGGGCGCGATCGGGACGATCAGCGTGTTGCTCGCGCCGACATCGAACGCGCTGCCGATCGCGGTGACCGTGTTGCCGGAGGAACTCCAGACGCCGATCATCGAGTAGATGGTCAGACCACGGAAGAGTCCGGTCAGACCCTCCGGCCCGGTGCAGGCCGCACTTGCGTCGACGATGCAGCCGGTGGCCAGAACCCCGATGCTGCCAAGGCCGGAAAAGTTGAACGGGTTGAAGCCATCGGTGACGCTTCTGGCCGCAACGCCGGTGCCGGGCGCGGTCCCGTGCGGATGGCCCCAGGCGGTGAAATACAGGTTGTCCTTCGGACCGACAACATGGCTCAGCGTCGCTGCGCTGGCGGTCCCGCACGAGACAGCGATGGCCAGTGCGGCGGTGGACGCGCGGATGAGGGCGGCGAAGTTCATGCGGTTCTCCAGCAGTAATGGTGATCCGCATGATACCGACGCGCCGTTCCGGCAAGCGTGACAAGTCGCACGGTTGCGCCGCACGGGATTGATCCGTTCGGATCAATCCGCCGAACGATCAGCCGTCGAACAGGTTCCGGTGCGCGCAGGTGAGGTGCGCGATCACTGCACTGCGGGCAGCCGCGGCATCGCGCGCCTTCAGCGCCGCGACGATCGCCCGGTGCTGGCGCTGGTAGTCCAGCCGCAGCGCCTCGGTGACGATCCGGTCGCGCAGCTTGCCGAACTCCGCCTGCTGGCGGGCGCTGTGGAACAGATCGAAGATGCGGGCGATCAGCTGGTTGCGGGTGGCGGCGGCCATCGCCTGGTGGAGCGCGGCATCCCACAATTCGAACTCGTCCAGGGTGATCGCCTTCTCGGCGCGCTCCAGGCAGTGATCCATCCGCTCGTAGTCGGCACTTGTGGCGTTGACCACGATCAGCTCGACCGCTGCCGGTTCGATGCGCAGTCTGGCCTGCATCAGCTCGGCCGGGCTCGACGGTGGCGCCGGCGCATTCGGCGCGGACGGGAGACCTGGGTCGGTCGGCGCCGAGGCGATGAAGGTGCCACGCCCGACCTCGCGCCGGATTCGGCCTTCCGCCTCCAGTTCGGCGAGCGTACGCCGCACCGCGTTGCGCGGCAGGCCGAAGCGCTGCGTGAATTCGCGCTCTGTGGGCAGCTGGTTGCCCAGGGCGCTGTCGAGCGCGGCCTGGGCGAGCACGAAGGCACGCAGGTCGCGGGTCGAGTCACGGTTGCGGATTCTGGTCGCCATGGTGTGCACAAGCTAAACCAATTCCCGGATTGGTTCAATTGTCTTGCCCGAGCCATCATCTCGTGTTGGTGCGATGCAGCATTGCGTAGCGCCGCAGCGCTAGAGAACTACCGAAAACAGGTCAGCATGTTCCTGGTTCAATCTGTTCGAACCAATGCGCTTTTTGGTTGACGATTGGTTGAATTGACCGCTAGCATTCCTGGTTCGCAAAAACTCCCCCTGGACAGGAAACGCCTGATGGCCGATTCCAAGCCGGATGCTCATTCAGACTCGCAGTTGCAGTCCGCACTCGCGCACTGGGCGCCGCGCCTGATCGCCAACGGCATTCCACTGACCGATTTCCAGGACGTGACCGGCAGCATGACTGCCTGGAGCGACTGGTGCCGCGCCTGGGTGGCACGCGGCGAGGTACATGCGCAACTGGGCGAGGACGATCTGGCACGTGGTCATCGGCTGTCGGCGGGCGAACACTTCTCGCGCGCTGCGGTGTGCCATCACTTCGCCAAGTTCGTGTTCGTCGAAGACCTGGAGCAGATGCGCTGGGCGCACATGAAGGCGGTCGCCGCACGCCTCAAGGCACTGCCGCTGATCGATCCGCCCGGCGAACGGGTGGAGATTCCGTATCTTGGAACGACGCTCAAGGGAGAACTGCGCAAGCCCGCTGGCGGTGGCACCCCGCCGGTGGTGGTGATGTGCATGGGCCTGGACTCCTGCAAGGAGGAGATGGATGCCTACGAGCGCAACTTCCTGGAGCGCGGCATGGCGACCCTCGCCTTCGACGGCCCCGGGCAGGGTGAGGCGGAGTACGAATTCGCCATCCGTGGCGACTACGAGGTGCCGGTAAAGGCCGTGTTCGACTGGATCGATCAGCGTACCGACATCGATCCGGCGCGCGCGGCACTCTGGGGTGTCTCGCTCGGCGGCTACTATGCGCCGCGCGCAGCAGCGTTCGAGAAGCGGGCGAAGGCATGCATCGCGCTGTCCGGCCCGTACAACATGGGTGCGAACTGGGATGGGCTGCCGGAACTCACCCGGCGCGCGTTCCAGGTGCGCGCCAAGTGCACCACCCCTGAGGACGGCCGCAAGCATGCGCGTACCCTGACGCTGGAAGGGCTGGCCGCCAACATCACCTGTCCGCTGTTCCTGGTGGCCGGCAAGCAGGACCGGATCATTCCCTGGCAGGACGCCGAGCGCGTCGCGCGCGAGGCCAAGGGGCCGGTCGAACTGCTGATCGTCGAAGACGGCAACCATGTGGTGAATAACCGCGCCTACCGCTACCGCACGCAGACTGCGGACTGGATGGCGCAGCAGCTGGGGTTGCCCAACCGGTAGCACTGGCAGCAGCGGTCTTGCATGAGACCGCAACGCCGCCGGGCCGGCACCGGGTTCGACGGCTGGTTCGAGTCGGGTGCCAAGGCCGAGTGATCGGATGACTGACCGTACGACTGGCTGCACGACTGACCTGATGTCCCGGACACTGCTTTCTGTAAAACGCGAAACGGAGACCATGCGATGAAAAGAGAACACCTGCCCACTGGCGACGCACAGAAGGGCCGCGCCTATTCGCCGGCGGTGATCACCGAAGGGGGCCGTATCGTCTGGCTGGCCGGGCAGACCGCGCTCAAGGACGAGGCCGGCAACGACCTCGGCGGCAACTTCGATGCGCAGGCCGAGCGCATCTTCGGTCTGCTCGGGGCGACCATTGCGCGCGCCGGCGGCACGCTTGCCGACATGGTGACCATGACCGTGTTCATCAACGACCCGCGCCATGGCGATCGGTTCGTCGAGTTGCGCGGCAAGCACTTTCCGGATGGAAAGTATCCGGCGAGCGCGCTGATCACGGTGTCGCACTTCGCGCGCCCGGGCATCCTGATCGAGATTCAGGGCGTCGCGGTGGTGGCCGAATGAGCCGCCCCGGCCATCG
>JBBRCD010000103.1:0-15599 GCA_038205245.1 Burkholderiales bacterium | reverse complement strand
GTAGCGACCCGGGCTGGCGTGCAGAAGGTCGACGGCAAACTGGTCAATGCAGGCACCCGCAAGGCTGCCAGGCTGATCGTCGACGAGGCGAAGAAGTGGAAAGCCGACCTGATCGTCATGGGAACCCACGGGCGATCCGGCTTCGATCACCTGGTGTTCGGCAGCGTGGCAGAGGGGGTGATGCGCTCGGCTGCCTCGCCGGTGCTGCTGATTCGCGCGCCGGAGAAGTAACGCAGCGGGGCATTGTCGCGCTGGTCGGCCGATATCTGCACCGACGGATGACATGGCGAAGTGACCTGTTGTGGCTCCGATGCGCGAAACCAGAACTTCATTAAGCGTTCTGTCTCGGCCATGAGCGACCGTGGGCGATCCCCGCGGCCGGATGGACTACTTTAGCCGCGGGTGATCCGCGCGGCTGGTCGGACTATTTCAGCCGCGGGTGATCCCCGCGGCCGGTCGGACTATTTCAGCCGCGGGTGATCCCCGCGGCCGGTGGGCTTCTTCCAGAGCATCCGCCCGGTCAGGTCGTAGAAGCGGGTTTCGGAATCCAGAGCATGGACGGTGAAGATCGCCGGCGGCGAGTAGGACACGCCATTGTGGGCGAACAGCCCGACATCAAGCCGGGTCGTCCAGTTGGTCTGGCCACCGGGCTGCACCGGCTCGAACTGGTAGCGTTGCGGATAGGACAGCACGATACGGGCGCTGCGTCCCTCGGCATCCAGCGGCTCGATCTTCACCCACTTGTTCCCGCGCAGTACCACCCAATCAAAGGCGAGCGGGCGACCGTTCAGATCGACGCTGTCCTCAGCCGACAGTACGATCTCTCGGGTGCCCTCCTCCCGGCGCCAGATGCGATGCACACCCCAGACGTTGGTGGCGAGTTGCTCGCGGTCGGCCGCGGTGAAGTCTTCGCGCACCACCCGCATTCTGGCCAGCGGCGGGATGTCGTTCACCGTGATCGCATTGGCCGCCTGGGCGAGTTCGAGGTAGCGGCGCTCGGCGAGGTCCGCGGGAATGTCCGACATGCCGCTGGTATGTGCAGCACCGGTCAGGTACTGCGCATCGGTCTGCACCCGGTTTCGTCGCAACAGCATCTGCGTGACCGGCGCGAGGAGGCCGCGCTCGACCAGACGCATTTTCACATCAGGTTTGAACGCGGCCCAGGCAACGAAAGTGCGCGCGACCTCGTCCATCTCGGAACCGGAAGAGCCGACCGTCGTGTTGCTATAGGCCGCATTGAAATGAAACAGGTCGCCGCTGCCGAAGATGTCGGTATGCGCCGGGTACCAAAAGATATGGTTCGCTTCGTAGATGCGTACCTTGGTATCGAACTCGGCGTTGTTGAACGAGAAGAAGCGCTCCATGTTCGCCGCGTTCGGGCCCTGGTAGTAGACCGATGCGTTGCCGACCACGTTGCGCGTCGGCCAGGGTGACAACAGGGTCGCATGCCCGCCGGGCAGGCCGCGAAGCTGGCGCGAGTGCTTGTCGATCGGATAGTTCGCATGTCCGCCATCGCGGTTGTTGTAGAAGTCCTCGAGATTGCCGGCAGCCTCCCCCGCTGCCCATCGCTCGCGCAGGAAACCACACCAGGCAGCAGCCGGGTTCTCACAGATCTCCGGGGTGTCCGGCGGCAACCGGACATCGACCACGATCACCTGGTCGCGCGACCGACCTGCAGCGTCCTGGGCGCGCACCGCGATCCGCCACAGGCCGAAGTTGCCGGGCGACACATCGCGCCAGCGCAACTCGCCCTGCGGACTGACGGAAAGGTTGCCGGACACAAAACTGCCGGAACCGTTTCTCGACGCCGACACGATCGTGTAGGTCTGAGGGACGAAGCCGGGCCACACACGCGCGAGATCGAACACGATCGTGCGGCCATTGTCCCGGCCCAGGGTGAAGTTCTTGCCGGCATCGACCTCGGTGATGACGATCCTGCGCTCAGGTGCCGATGCCGCGGCCGGTTTGACCGCAGGAACCACCTTGGGCTGGGGGAGCGTCTGCGCGAACGAGGACGCCTGGCTGAACGCCAGCATCGCACTGGCCGAACAGGTCAGCGCGAACGCGATCAAACGCGCCGCAGAGGAGGCCAGAAGACGGCTTTCGATAACGATCCTCCCGACCACGCGCAGCCTCAGCGGTTTCTGTTGCAACAAGACCACGAGTCTATACCGCTGGAGGCGAAAATCTGAACCAAAGCCGTGAGCGCCAGCCTCGGACTTGGCGGCAGAACCGCACGCCTGAAGACGCCTGATCAGTGCCGGGTCCGCGCCCAGCCGGCAGCGCGCTACTGAGTCTTGCCCCACAACTCGGCCAGTCTCGCATCACGGCCACAGCCACTGCGGTATACCTGATAACGGATCGGGTTCTTCTTGTAGTAGTCCTGGTGATAGTCCTCGGCCACCCAGAAGGTCGTGGCTGGCGTGACTTCGGTGTAGATTCTGGCAAAGCGCTTCGACGCTTCGAGTGTTGACCGGCTCGCTTCGGCTGCCCGCTGCTGTGCGGCATCGAGAAAGAAGATGCCACTGCGATACTGACTGCCGACATCGCAGAACTGCTGATCCTTCACCGTCGGATCGACGTTGCGCCAGAAGTGTTCGAGCAGCTGTTCGTAGGTCACCCGCTTCGGGTCGAACACGATCCGTACTGCCTGAGCATGTCCAGTCCCGCCCGTGCCCACCTGGCGGTAGGCCGGCCGCTCCACCTTGCCGCCGATATAGCCCGACTCGGCCGACAGTACGCCAGGCAGCTTCTCGAAGTCGGACTCGGTGCACCAGAAGCATCCGCTGGCAAAGATGGCGATCGCGCTGCCTGCCGGTGGCCCCGTGCCGGCCGCCTGCGCTCCAGGCTTGCCCTTTGCCGACGGCGCCGGCGTCGACTGCGCGATCACCCCTGCCGCGAGCAACAGGCCGAGCACCACCACGACAGTCCGGATGCCGATCAAGCGCGATACCCGCAGGGCGCTCATGTCCGCAACGCCGGCAACGCTTCGCCCTTGGGCACGAAACGCAGCGCGACGCCGTTGTTGCAGTAGCGCAGGCCGGTCGGCTTGGGTCCGTCGCGGAATACATGCCCGTGATGCCCGCCGCAGTGGCTGCAGTGGTACTCGGTGCGCGGCAGCACCAGCTTGAAGTCACGCTTGGTGCCGAACGCTTTCGGCAGGAAGTCGAAGAAACTGGGCCAGCCAGTACCGCTCTCGAACTTGGTCGAACTGTCGAACAGCGGTTGCCAGCACGCGGCACAGATGAAGCTGCCCGCGCGCTTCTCCTGATTCAGGGGGCTGCTGCCTGGGCGCTCGGTGCCTTCCTCGAACAGCACATGGAAACTCTCCGCAGAGAGCAATGCCTTCCATTCCGTCTTCGACTTGACCAGGCGAGGCACCGCCGGGCTTGCCACGGACACCGCGGGAATGGTCCATGCCGCGAACAGCCCGGAAAGCCGGGCGAGCCATTGACGCCGTTGCATGTTGCCTCCTGCTTCGTGATTACACCCCCAATTACGCACTGAGGGCGCCAACAGATTCAATACATCGCGCTGCGGCGCTCGAAACTCTGCCAGTCACCGCACAACCTCAGTCTGCCCGAATCCCGGCCGCACGAATCACCTTCGCCCAGCGTTCAATCTCCGCCTTGATGAACGCGCCGAACTCTTCCGGGGTGTTGCCGACCGGCTCAGCCCCATCCGCAAGCAGGCGTTCCCGCACGTCCGACCGTTTGAGCAGGGCGACCACCTCGTTGTTCAGGCGCAGCACGATCGCCCGTGGCGTCCCGCGCGGCGCGAGCAGCCCGTACCAGGTGCTGGACGCGTAGCCCTTGACTCCAGCCTCGGCCATGGTCGGCAACTCAGGCATTGCGGCCGAGCGGCGCACGCTGGTCACCGCCAGCGCACGCAGCCGGCCGACCTTCACATGCGGCGCGCCTGAAATCAGGCTGGAGAAACTCATCGTCACCTGCCCGCTGATGGTGTCGGTCAATGCCGGCGCGATGCCCTTGTAGGGCACATGCACGATGTCGACCCCGGTCATCATCCTGAACAGTTCAGCCGAGAGGTGTCCGCCAGTGCCGTTGCCAGCCGAGGCGAAGGTGAGCAGACCCGGCTTTGCACGAGCCAGCTGGATCAACTCCTCCACCGAGCGCGCTGGCACCGCGGGATGCACCATCAGCATCAGCGGCTGCTCGGCAACCAGGGTGATTGGCGCGAAGTCGCGCACCGGATCGTAGGGCAGCTTGCGCACCAGGCTCACATTGGTCGCAGTGGCCGCGATGGTACCCATCATCAGCGTGTAGCCGTCCGGGGCGGCACGCGCCGCCATTTCACCGGCGATCGTGCCGCCGGCGCCGCTGCGGTTGTCGATGACCACCGACTGGCCCCAGCGTTCGGCGAGGTGGTTGCCGACGGTGCGCGCCAGCATGTCTACGCTACCCCCTGGGGTGCTTGGCACCAGGATGCGGATCGGCCTTGCAGGATAGTCCGAGCCAGCGGCAGGCTGCGCTTGCACGCCGAGCGCGGCAAGGACGCCGGCGAGCGCCACAGCGATTCTGGCCGGAGAAGCCGACTGAAGTGTCACCAAGTTAGGCATGATATCGTCCCATGGAGAGGCCAGACTGCGAGAGCAAGCGCGAACCGGCCCGGGATTCGAGGCCGCTGTAGGATGCCACGAACCGTCAGCCGCATCGCAGCGCCTAAGGCGATTTGGGCTGGCGTTGCCCAGCCCACGACGCAACGACCACCAAGAATAGCCTGGAGGGAGACGATGGAGAGCAAGGGCCGCCAGTTCAAGGCGCTGATGCATGCGCCAGAGATTCTGATCCAACCCGGCATCTATGATGGCTACGGCGCCCGCCTGATAGAGCGCGCCGGGTTCAGCGCGGCGTCGATCTCCGGCGCTGGCGTATCCGAGAGCCGCATGGGCTGGGTCGACCGCGGCGTGATGACCTTCGAGGAAAACCTCGCCAACGCGCGCCGGCTCGCCGACTGCACCGAGAACCTGCTGCTGCGCGCCGATGCAGATACCGGCTATGGCAATGCGATGAACGTGCACTTCGTGGTGCGCGCTTTCGAGAAAGCCGGCATGGCGGCACTGATGTTCGAGGACCAGGTGTGGCCCAAGCGATGTGGGCACATGGCTGGCAAGACCTGCATCCCGGCCGAGGAGATGGTGCAGAAGGTCAAGGCCGCCGTTGACGCGCGGCGCGACGGCGATTTTGTCATTGTCTCGCGAACCGATGCTGCCGGGCCGCACGGCGTAGATGAAGCGATCCGGCGGCTCAATCTTTATGCCGAGGCAGGGGCCGACATCATGTATGCCGACGCCCTGCTGTCGAAGGAGGCGATCGCCAAGGTTGCGCGCAGCGTACCCAAACCGCTGATCGTCAACATGGGGCTCGGCCTGCGCTCGCGCAGCACTACACCGCTGATGTCACCGCGCGAGCTTCAAGACATGGGCGTGGGCGGGGTAAGCTATCCACGACTGCTCTCGACCGCGGCCTTGAAGGGCATGATGAATGCGCTGGCAGTGTTCCACCAGGACGTGGTGCGCGACAACAAGGTGGTCGACCGCCCGGACCTGCAGGTCTCATTCGACGAACTGAACGATCTGATGGGCATGGGCCAGTTGGACGAACTGGAACGGCGCTTCACCGGCGGCTGACCGTCGATGCCGGAGCGCGTCTGCGGACAACGACTGCAGGACGACGACTGCGATGAGCGAAGCAAGGAAACCGCCGGCAACGGCCCGACCTCACAGCGGCGGCATGACCATCGCCGAGAAGATTCTCGCGCGACGCAGCGGAAAGTCGCGCGTCGGCCCGGGCGACCTGGTCACCGTCGATGTCGACACGGTGATCCTGTTCGACAACAACTTCATGCCCAACCGTTGGCGCGAGATTCTGGCGCTCAATGACCCGGACAGGATCATCGTGGTTTTCGACCACCGGGTGCCTGCGCCGAACGCACAGGTCGCTTCCGCCCAGCGCACCGGACGCGCATTCGTCGAGCGCTTCGGCATCCGCCGCTTCCATGATGTCGGCGCCCATCAAGGCATCAGTCACCAGCTGGTCGCCGATCATGGCTATGCCCTGCCCGGCAGCGTTCTGCTGTGCAGCGACTCGCACACCTGCAGTGCGGGCGTGTTCAACTGTCTCGCGCGCGGTGTGGGACAACCGGACATCGTGCTGGCGGCGGTAAAACACGAGACCTGGTTCCAGGTCGGGGAGACAGTACGCTACACCCTGACCGGTCAGCTCCCGCGTGCGGTCACCACCAAGGACGCCTTCCTGCAGATCGCCGGCACCCATGGCGACCATGCGACCCAGAACATCGAGTTCGGCGGACCGGGCATCGCCGCGTTGTCGATCAGTGCGCGCAAGACCCTGACCACGATGGCCGCCGAACTGTCGGCTGAGTTCGCGACCTTCGAACCCGACCCGGTGATGATCGACTGGGTGCGCGCCCGTAACCCGGCACCGTTCGAGCCGGTATACCCGGACGCCGATGCCCGCTACGCGGCAGTGCGTGACGTCGAGCTGTCCACGCTCGAACCCCTGGTCGCCCTGCCGGACAGCGTGATCGGCAACTCGCGCCCGGTCGCCGAGGCCGCCGGCATCCGCATCGACCAGGCGTTCATCGGGTCATGCGCGAACGGCACGCTGGAGGATCTCACGCTGGCAGCACAGGTCGTTGCCGGCCGGCAGGTCGCCCCCGGTGTGCGCTTCATCGTCACGCCGGGCTCACAGCAGATCTACCGGGATGCGCTTCGCTCCGGGGTGATCGCTCAGCTCGCCGAGGCGGGTGCGGTAATCACCCCGCCGACCTGCGGTGCTTGTGGCGGTGGCCACCTGGGCGCGCTCGGGCCGGACGAAACCTGCATCACCGCGACCACGCGCAACTTCAAGGGCCGTATGGGCGACCCGAGCGCACGGATCTTCATGGCTTCGCCGGTCACCGTCGCGGCTTCGGCGCTCACTGGCTTGATCACCGATCCGCGCGAGTTCCTGCAATGACCGGCCCGGCATTGCGTTTCGAAGGCCGGGTGTGGGTGGTCGGCAACGACATCAACACCGACCTGATTCTGCCGATCCAGGCGTTCTATCTGCCCGCGGAAGAACAGGCGAAGCATGTGTTCAGCGCCAACCGCCCTGACTGGGCAGCCCAGGTCTGTCCGGGCGACATCCTGGTCGGCGGCCGAAACTTCGGCATGGGATCGAGCCGCCCGGCAGCGCGCTCCCTGAAGAACCTCGGGCTGGCCTGTCTGGTGGCGCAATCGATCAACGGCCTGTTCTTCCGCAATTGCGTGAACTTCGCCTTCCCGGCGATCGCCTGCCCAGGCCTGGCCGAAGCGTTCACTGAAGGCGAGCGAGCCCGCGTGGATATCGACGCGGCCGAGGTGTTCAACCTCTCGCGCGGCACCCGCCTCTCGGCCACGCCGGTGCCGCCAGCGTTGCGCGCGCTGATCAGCGCTGGCGGCGTGTTCCCAATGCTGGAGCGGGAGGGCTCGATCGCAGCGCAGCGCTGAGTCCGACTCGCCCTCTCGATGCCGTCCAGAAGCCCTGAGATATCGGGCGTTCCCGGCTTGCGTCGGGGCAAGAAGCTGCGCGGATGCGCGCCGGACCCATGCCACCGCACAGGCAATTGGAAAGCATGTTGAATGCTCGGCACGCGGCGATCTTGGCCGCGGAAACCGGTACTGTCCCACTGAAGCGTGTCGATCGCCAGGGCTGGTCCAGCTCTCCTCTCGCCGCCGCCACCCCTGGCGAGCTATGTCTAAGGCGCGCGTCCCGTCACGATCGCTGCGTGACCGACGATACCGAGATGATCAAGCATGCGCTGCTTGCCGGCCAGGATATGCGCCTCAAAGGCCGCGCCCGCGCGCTCGGCGTCGCCTTCCGCGATGGCCTTGAAGATAGTACGGTGCTCGGCCTGCGATTCTGCCAAGCGGCCGTGCCCCAGCACGGCGTTGCGCAGGTAGAGCTGCAGTTCGTTACGAACGGCGTCGCTCACAGCAACGAGCCGCGGGTTACCCGCGCATTCGATGATCTGCGAGTGAAACGCCAGGTTGACCGCGTAGTACCCCGCCACGTCCCGCGCGGCGTGGGCGCGTTCCATGCGATCGAGCGTCGCGCGCAGCCGCGCGAGCTGCGGCTTGGTGATGCGGCGCGCCGCCAGCGTCGCCGCCGTGCGGCCGAGGCCGCCGCGCACGTCGTACAGATGCAGCGCGTCCTCAAGCGCCACCTTGCGCACGAACATGCCGCGGTTGGGCACGGCATCGAGTAACCCAGCGCGCTCGAGCGTGCGCAGCGCTTCGCGGATTGGTCCGCGGCTCACCTTCAGCTGATGGGCGAGGCGCAACTCGTTGATGCGCTCGCCGCCGGCGATGCTGCCAGTCAGCACCATCCGCTCGATGCGATCGTGTACGGCACCGCTGAGATGCCCGTGACCCGCCGCGACCGCGCGCGCGGCGGGCTGCGACGGCCCGGTTTTTTTCGCTCTGACACTTTTCTTCATGTTATCGACAATTCTAGGCGCACGCCCGGCACCTCTCAACCGGCCGCCCACCCGCGACACGACACGACACGACAATGAGACGGTCGCCAGTCGTAATTGTAAACACTAGTGATACTATTGTAGACAATTGCCCGCCTGCGGCGAGTGCGGCCAACGCAGTGCCCGATACCGACCGAGAGGACCCGCTTCCGTGCGCGATATTCTTTACGGCAAGATCTACGCCTGCACGGCGATCGCACCGATCGCCAATTCGATGGGTGATCTCACTGAAACCCTGTCCTGGCAGGAGATCGAAGAACGCTTCGGTTTTCTCGACCAGTTGCTGCCGCAGGAAAAGACTTACCGGCTACGCAAGGTGGACCGCGGACCGGACTGGATCTATCAGGCGCATCACCGCCCCCCCGGCATGACGGAGGACGGTCAGGAACGCCACCGGCTGATGTGCGAAGCCATCATCGGCAAGGGCGGTCGCATCAATGCGGCAGACCTGGGCCGCACCTGGACCACGCTCATCGATCCGGCGAAGTTCGGAGTGCTGCTCGGCCCCCAGGACCAGGTGATCTACTGGGGCCTGCGCGCGGGCATTCCTGCCTGGGAAACCGGCCGTTACGCGACCTACCCTGGATTTCACGGCACGACGAAAATGATCCAGCCCGTGGGCCTCGTCAACGCCTGCAACCCGCGTCAGGCCGCTCTCGATGCCTACGATCTGGGTCGCATCAAGGATGTCGCCGGACAGTCGGGCAATTTCGCACTGGAGGTCGCCGCCGGCATGGCGGCGGGCATCGCCGAAGCCATGAAGCCGGGCGCCACGGTGGGCAAGATCATCGACACGGTTCTGGCGGAACTGTCGCCGACTCCGAAACAGGAAGTCGAAGACGGTCTGACTTGGGCGCGCGAGCACAAGGACTGGAAGAAGCTCCGCGAACTCTATGCGGACCGTTACCGGGGGCGCCCGCCGTCGAACGCCGTGGAAGTGCTGTCGTCGGCGCTCGCACTCTTCCACCTGTGCGACGGTGATCTGCGCGACGGCCTGCTATGGTCGGTGAACTTCGGCCGCGATACGGACGACCGGGCGTACGACGTAGGCAGCCTGTGCGCTGCGCTCAACGGTTCGGCAGGCATTCCTCAAACATGGATCGACATCGTCGAACAGCAACTTCCGACCGATCCCCATACCGTGTCGCGCCGCTCGATAAAGGATACGTCGGACCAACTGTACCGTGCGGCGGTGACTACCATCGAGACCGCGCGCGACTACTCCGAGATGGCCTCTTCCCTGATCGGATAGGCTGTCACGTTTTTCTTCAGCGGAGACTTTCGATACGAGTTACCGCCAGTTGGTCCGTAATGGGCAAACCGTACCAATCACAGTGACCAGGCTGCGCCGGATGGCAACGGGCGCGCTGAACCCCGAGGAGGAAAAATGATCGCACTCTCTGCACGCGCCTGGTGGGTCGCCGTCGCTTGCGCCCTCGCCACATTCCCTCCCCACGCGGCGAGCCAAACCTACCCCACAAAGCCGGTGCGCTTCATCGTCGGCTTCGCCCCCGGGGGTACCAACGATTTCGTGGCGCGAGCGCTGGCGCCCAACCTGTCCGAACTGCTGGGCCAGCAGGTGGTTGTTGAGAATCGCGGCGGCGGCAACGGCATGATCGCAACGGAGTCGCTGATGCGGGCGCCGCCCGACGGCTACACGCTGCTGATGACCAATCCAGGTCACGTGACCAATCCCTTCCTCACCAAGGTGAACTACGACCCGTTCAAGGACTTCGCTCACATCTCGCTGCTCGCCGAATCGGTCAATCTGCTGGTCGTGCATCCCTCGCTGCCAGTGCGCAACGTCAAGGAACTGATCGCGCTTTCCAAAAGGCGCCCCGGCGAGCTGATCTACGGCTCTTCCGGCGTTGGCACGACCGTGCATCTGTCGGCAGAGCTTTTCCAGTCCATGATCGGTGCCAAGTGGGTTCATGTCCCTTACCGCGGTGGCGCGCTCGCCGTGACCGATATGCTCTCCGGTCAGCTGCAGTTGTACTTCGGCAACCTGCCGATGTGGATCGAGTACGCGCGGGCTGGAAAACTCCGGGCGCTTGCTGTTACTGGAGGGAAACGGTCCGCCTCCGCGCCCGACATCCCGACGATCGCCGAGGCCGGTCTGCCCGGGTACGAAGTGAGCACGTGGTACGGCTTGTCCGCTCCGGGCGCCACCCCACGGGCGATCGTCGAGCGGCTCAATCAGGTCGTACTTCAGGCGCTCAAAACCCCGGATGTACGCGAACGACTGATCAGGGCTGGCGCGGATCCGGCAGGCAATTCCCCCGAGCAATACACCGCATTCCTGCAGAACGAGTCGGCCAAGTGGGGCAAGCTCATCAAGTCCGCCGGTATCAAGGCAGAATGAGAGCAGGCGGCACGGTAACGACGGACGGCTGACCCCATCAGGCTGTGCAACTGCCAATGGCAATGCGGCACGGGCATTACGCCGAAGCGACCCTGTGCGTATCCGAACTACGGAAGGAGCAACGAAATGAAATGCGTTAACCTGCAAATGGTTCGCGTGGTCGTCCTGGGCATGGCGATCGCTACTGGCACTGCGACCGCCCAAACTTTTCCTGCCAAGGCCGTGCGCGTCATGGTCGGCTTCGCCCCCGGCGGCAACACGGATCTGGTCTCGCGCATTCTTGCGCAGAAACTCGGCGAGACCTGGGGCCAGACCGTCATCGTGGACAACCGCCCCGGCGCCAGCGGCATGATCGCAGGCGAATTCGTCGCCAAGGCGGCCCCCGACGGCTATACACTGCTCCTCACGCCACAGACCAGCATCGCGGTGGCGCCGGCGATGATCGCCAAGGCGCCCTACGATCCCGCGAAGGACTTCACGCCGATCACGCTTGCAGGTTCGTCTCCGCTCCTCATGGTCGTACACCCGTCCTTCCCGGCCAAGACCTTCGCCGAGTTCGCGGTGCTGGCACGAAAAAGCCCACCGAATTCGCTGACTTTCGGCTCGGGCGGCATCGGCTCCTCGCCGCACATGGCGGGTGAACTGCTGTCCGCGGCGCTCGGCATCAAGATGAACCACGTGCCCTACAAAGGTGAGATCCCCGCGCTCACCGATACGATCGGCGGCCAGATCCCGATCATGTTCGGCAACCTGCCTGTCGCCGTGCCGTTCGTGAAGTCCGGCAAGCTGCGCGGGCTCGCCAACACGGCCTCGACTCGTTCGCCGCTCGCGCCGGATATTCCCACAGTGGCCGAGTCCGGCATCAAGGACTATTCGATCGCTACCTGGTCCGCCGTGCTCGGACCGGCCGGGATGGCGCCGGAACTGGCCACTCGCATCCAGCGGGAGATCGTGAAGGTGATGAACCAGCCCGAGACGCGCGAGCGGCTGGTCGGCATGGGCATGGATATCATCGGCAGCACGCCGGAGGACTTTGGCGCGTTCCTGCGCGCCGAGATCGTGCGCTACGCGAAAGTCATCCGGGATGCAGGTATCAAGGCGGAATGAAAACCGCTGGGGTAATCGGCCTCGGCGTCCTCGGCAAGCCGGTCGCCGAGCGTCTGCTCAAGGCCGGTTACCGGGTCGCAGTGTTCGACGTGCGCGCGGAACCGGTGACTGCACTTGCGGGCGTCGGCGCCCTCGCGTGCAAAAACCCGGCGGAGGTGGCCATACACAGCGCGCTGATCGTGAGCCTGGTGGCGGATCAGGCGCAGACCGAAGCCATCGTGTCCGGCCCTGGCGGCCTGCTCGAAACACTGCAACCCGGCACCATCGTCGCGATTGGCAGCACACTGACGCCGGCCTTTGTCCGCGACACCGCACGGGCAATTTCGGCCAAAGGCTGCGAGACGCTCGACATCCCGAGTTCCGGCGGCGCCCTGGCTGTATACGAAGGCACCCTGAGTATCATGGCCGGCGGCCTGCGCGCCACACTTGACCGTGCGCGGCCGGCGCTGTCGACCTTCGCGAACCAGATCACGCTCGCCGGCGACGTCGGCGCCGGACAGGCCGCAAAGCTCGCGCACCAGCTCGTGTTCGCCACCAACGTGATGGCGCTGCTGGAAGGAATGTCGTTGGGCGCCGCGGCCGGAGTGGACCCGGAGGTCATGAAGCAGATGCTCAAGGCCGGCATCGCCAACAGCAGCGTGTTGCAGTTGTGGCACGACCTCGGGCCGCGCTGGAAGGACATGCTGAAGACGACCGCGGCCGACGCACCGCTGCCCAACCTGCGAAAAGACCTGCACCTCGTGCTGGATCTCGCGGAGAAACTCGGGGTGACGCTGCCGGTGGCGACGGAGGCCTCGCGTACCGCCGACTCTGGGCGCGCGACCGGGCACGACGACCCACGACTTTAGGCGGCGTTCATCATCCAGTGGGCCACGTTGTCGATACGGAACTCGTTGTAAAGGCGCTCGACAAAACTTGGACGACCAAGACCGAAACGGCCACGCGGATACGCCAGCGGATAGAGGCCACCACCCCTTTTTTCTGACCAATGTTCGGGTACCCGCGCCAGATGTAGTGGCGTGTCGACAAACCATCAGTCTACGAACACGATGCTAACCGGGCTGCCGACCTCGATTATCTGGCCGGTCGGCGTAAGGGTGCCGCGCGCTTCATCGACCCGGAACGTGACGATGGTGTCGCTGCCCTGGTTGGCGGCATAGAGCAGGCTGCCGTCTGGGGTGATCGCGAAGTAGCGCGGCTGCTTGCCCTGGCTCGGCTCCCAACCGACGGAGGTCAGCAGGCCGGTCTGTGGGTCCGCGGCGAAGATAGCGATGCTGTTGTGGCCTCGATTGGAGACGTAGACGAACCCCCCGGACGGCGCGACGTGAATCTCGGCGGTGCTGTTGGGCTCCGCGAAGCCCGCGGGCAGCGTGGTCTGCACCTGGAGTTCGTCGAGTTGGCCGGTGGAGACGTCGTAGCCGAAGGTGGTGACGGTCGAATTGATTTCGTTGCACTGGTATGCGAGCGGGCGCGCGGGATGGAACGCGATGTGGCGTGGCGCGGCACCGGGCGCAGCCTTGATCGACCCCTGGGCGCTGGGGATGATCTTCCCGGTGGCAGGGTCGAGGCGAAAGATGTAAGTACGGTCGTACCCCTTGTCGGGCACGATGAAAAACTTCCCGCCTGGGTCGATCGGGATGTGATGCGGGTGCGAGACTTTCTGCTCGGTCGGGTGTGGGCCGGGCGTTCCGATCAGCGTGTAGAGGTCGCTGCGTGGCCCGAGCGAACCGTCTGGGTGGACGGGCAGCGACGCGACAGTGCCGGTGTTGTAGTTGGCGACGACGGCGTACGGCAGAGTCGAGAAGACGGAGATGGCGACGGGGTTGGGGCCACCGTTGGGCTGCGAGCCGAGCAGAGTCAGGGTGCCGGCTTTCGGGTCGATGGCGTAGGCGCTGACTTCGCTGTGGGTGTCGCCGCCGTGGACGCTGTAGAGGTGGGTTTTGGCTGCGTTTATTGCGAGCCACGACGGGTTACCGATGGCGTCATGCAGTTGCAAGTGGGTCCAGACACCACTATGTGGGTCCATCTGGTAGACGTTGATACCTCTACCACGACCCTTACGGTCGGGCGTAGTATAGCAGCCGACGTAGGCGAACATTGCCCCCCCTCACCTTGGAACGCGTGTAGACCCAGCCCACACGGTTGGACAAACAACACAGGAACCTGACCGCGGTCGAAGGGGATTTCTTCGCGCATCTGCGGCCGCGGCCAGCCGGTCAAGGTCGGCGGGCGCGAGGTGCTCGACGATCTGCTCCGGGCGGTTCGCATCTATGACGACTGACGCCACCGTCGAAGTACGGGAAGAATAAACGCCCTTTTGCCGCCGAGCAACCCGCATCGCATCGGTGTGTCGGCAGCAAATAGAACTGTCCGGTTTGGTAGCAAGTAGATTGTCCGATTTTTATGGGTATTCATATTCGGGGGCGGGAACACCGTGGGAGGCGCAGCGCGAAGCGGCGTTCCCGCGCCCGCGCGTTTTGCGGCACAGCCCTCAGGCGGCCTGCCTGCGCACCTCCTTGGGCGGTATCAGGACGCCATGTGGGTTGTAGGCAGCAAGCTTGCGAGGGCCCTGAAGCACTACAAGGCGCGCACTCGTGGCGCGAGCCGCAGTCGGGTTCATCTCAACGGGGTTTTGGCCAGATGATTTTTATCACGCACCAACTAACGAATGTTCAGGGGCTGCTCTCAGCCGGGTGCCGGAAGGTGTACGCACATATGGCCGATGTCGATCGCTGAACCCCTCCGCCTACCAATGCTGCACAAAACAAAAACCGTGTAGTCTGACACGCAGAGGGGCTTCCTCTGAAAGTGAAAGGAACTGCAATGGATTTCAAATTACCGGCTATATTCAAGCATGCAACACCCTTTCTCCTGGGAATGCTCGCGGGCGCTCTGCTGATTTTATGGATAGGTTTCGACTTTGCCGGGTGGACGACGAGCAGTACTTCAGAAAGGTTCGCGAAGAAGCAGAACGAGGTTGCTGTCGCCGCCGCGCTTGGCAAAATTTGCAGCGTGCAATTTAATAATGCCGCGAATCTTCCCCAGCGGCTGGCTGAACTGCAAAAAACAGAACGCTGGTCTCGTGGCGAAATGTTAGCCAAGACAGGATTTGCCACCATGCCCGGCGATAAGGAACCGGCGAACGGCGTATCTGAGGCATGCGCCAATCTACTGGTGCCAGAGAAAAATTAGGGCAACGAATTCTGTAATTGTGTCTGCAGCAATCCCCGCTTCGGCGGGGTTTTCTCTTGCTATCGCGTTAGCTTGCAGGCGATCACCGAATCGGCCTTTTCCTCGCCAAGCTCGCGTACCAGCCATTTGCACAGCTCGAGTTGCACGATGGATGGAACGATGCACTGCGACCTGTCCGGGAATTCCTTCACCAGACGCTGTCCCGTCGTGCTCCCGATAAGTCACTCTATCCAGGCTGAAGTATCGACCACCCGCATCGCTGTGACGCCCTTGCCCCTGGGGATGAACACGAACTCCTGACCCGCTTCCCAGTGCACTTCATCGCGCACAGCCTTGGGGATCGAAATCTGGAACTTGCTGGACAGGGTGGCAGTCGCCGCCATTTCTTATCTCGACT
>JBBRCD010000102.1:0-15603 GCA_038205245.1 Burkholderiales bacterium | reverse complement strand
CGCATTCCAGAACGGGTTGGCGAAGATCAGGATCATCGACACCACGAAGCAGTAGATCGCCGTCGATTCGATCATCGCCAGGCCGACGAAGAGCGTGCGCGTGATGGTCGCCGAGGCGTCGGGCTGCTGGGCCAGCGCCGTGAGTGCAGTGGCCACCGCACGGCCTTCGGCCAGCGCCGGGCCCATGGTGCCGAAGCCGGTGGTGAGACCAGCGATGATGATCGATGTCACCGCGATGAGGGTCAGACTGTCCATGGCGTTGTCCTTCTCGATTCAGACTGCGGGCGCAGCAGGTTGGCTCGGCTGCGGCGCTGGGCGCGTCGCGGCAGCGAGGTAGACAGCTGCGAGGATGCTGAAGATGTACGCCTGTACCATGCCGGTCAGCAGACCGAGCAGCGTCATCACCACCGGAAAGAGAAACGGCGTGATGGTGAGCAGGATGCCGACGATCATCGCGCCGCTCATCATGTTGCCGAACAGGCGCACCGCCAGTGCCAGCGTGCGCGAGAACTCGCTGATGAGGTTGAACGGAAGCATGATGAACGTCGGTGCCAGGTAGGACTTCAGGTACGACCCCAGACCTTGTTCGCGGATGCCGAACATCGGCACCGCAACGAAGACGCACAGTGCCAGCGCGACGGTGGTCGAGAGCGATCCGGTGGGCGGCTCGTAGCCGGGCAAGACGGTCGCCAGCGCTGCGGCGGCGACGAAAAGAAACAGCGTGCCGAGGAAGGCGAGGTAGCGCTCGGGTCGCTCGAGGCCCACTTCGCGGATCTGCTGCAGGATGCTGGTGACGACGATCTCCAGCAGATTCTGCCAGCGCGAGCGCTGGTGCTCGGCGGATAGCTTGCGCGTGATGAGCATCGAGCCCACCACCAGCACGGCCATCAAGGCCCAGGTGAATACGATGGTGCCGTTGAGCTTGAACAGCCCGTACTGCCAGAAGACCAGTTGATCGGGGCCTAGGCGCATGGCGGATCAGGTCGGACCCGTGCTGGCTTCGCCGCTGCCGTGCTGCGCAGCGATGCACGAGGCGCCCGGGGGTTGTGCTACCAGGCGAGTAGTCAGGCGAACCACCAACCAGCGGGCAAGCCAGAAGCCGAGCAGGCAAGCCAGCACCCTGCGCCAATCGCCCGCCGATACAAAGACGAATCCGGCGGCCACACACGCCATGCGCAACAGCAGGCTGCCCCCTACCCACAGCGCTGGCCGGGGAGAATCGAACGCCCGGCGCACGGTCCACCACAGGCCGCCGAAAAAGAGCAGGCCGAGCAGGCCACCGGCCGCGCTGGCGAGCGTCAGTTCGACCGCCAGTGCGAGTGCGTCGTTCATGGCCATTCAGGCGTCGGCCTGTGGAGGGTCGGCACGATCGGCTTCACGCATCGCGCGGTCCTGCTGGGCGACCCAGCGCCAGGCGTTCAGGCAGCCGAGCATCAGGCCAGCCATCAGCAAGGCCAGCGCCCAGGAATGCGCGCCTGGGTGACGCGAATCGAGCCAGACGCCAAGTGCCGCGCCCGCCAGGGTCGGCACCACCACCGACCAGCCGATCAAGCCCATCATGCCCAGGCCCGACCAGACGCCGGGTGCACCGTCGCGGCGCGCGCGCAACTTGCGCTCGGCCTTGGTGCCAACTTGCTTGGCCATCAAGTCGGAGGGCGTCGGATCATTCGGCATGGAACCTCGCGAAGCGGCCGACGAAGCCGCTCTCCAGCTTCTGGGTGGCCGCACGCGCGCCAAGTTCCAGCGCATCCAGCGTCAGGTAGTCGCGCCGCACCGCGTCGCGCAGGCTCGCCAGGTCGGCGCCGCCCGACGCACGCCGCACCGACACGCGCACCTCGTCTCCGATCTTGATCAGCACGCCTTCGTCGACGGCGACGAAGACTTCGCCGTCGGCTTCACTCTCGTAGGTCAGGATGCCCGGTACCAGGGCGGCGACGCAGTCGCGCCGGCGCGGCAGCAGGCCGAACGATCCCTCGCGCGTTTCGGCGACGATGCGGAACACCTCGGTCTTGTCAATGAAGACCCGGAACGGCAGCAAGACTTCAAGGCGCATGGATCGCCTCGGGTTGGCTCGTCGGCGTGGAGGCTTGCGAGCCGGGTTTCGCTACGCCTTTCGGCTTGGCTTTCGGCTCGACGTCCGGGTCGGCCCTGGGCCCGGCTTTGACCTGAGTCTTCACCTCAGAGATCGCGCCTATCATGTAAAGCGCGCTTTCGGGCCGGTCCTTGAACTCGTCGTGCAGGATGCGCTCGCAACCGTCGAGCGCGTCGTCCAGGCTCACCAGTTTGCCCTGCAGGCCAGTGAACTGCTCGGTGGTGAAAAAGGGCTGCGTCAGGAAGCGCTCGAGCCGGCGCGCACGCGCGACGACGTCACGGTCGGCGGGCGACAACTGCTCCAGGCCGAGCATCGCTATGATGTCCTTCAAATTGGAGTACTGCGCCAGCGTGCGCCGGATCTCCTGTGCAAGAGCGTAGTGACGCTCACCGACGATCCCCGGCGTCGCCATCTTGGAGTTCGACTGCAGAGGGTCGATGGCCGGGAACAGACCCTCGCCGGCGCGTTTGCGCGACAGCACGATCGACGCTGACAGGTGCGAGAAGGTGTGTACAGCCGCCGGGTCAGTGAAGTCGTCGGCCGGCACATAGACCGCCTGGATCGAGGTGATGGCACCGCTGTCGGTGTTGGCGATGCGTTCCTCCAGCCCCGACAATTCAGTGCCCATCGTTGGCTGGTATCCCAGCCGCGAGGGCATCTGCCCCATCAGCCCGGACACCTCGGAGCCGGCCTGGATGAATCGAAAGATGTTGTCGATGAGCAGCAGCACGTCGCGCTGCTCATCGTCGCGGAAATACTCTGCCATCGTCAGGGCCGCCTGGCCGACACGGAAACGTGCGCCCGGCGGCTCGTTCATCTGGCCGAAGACCATCACCATGTTCTTCAGCACATCGGCCTTTTTCATCTCGGCGTAGAGATCCTGGCCCTCGCGGCAGCGTTCGCCGATGCCGCAGAAAATGCTGACACCCTTGTTCGCGCTTTCATGCTTGCCGACCATGTTGTGGATCATTTCGGTCAGCAGCACCGTCTTGCCGACGCCGGCGCCGCCGAACAGTCCCGCCTTGCCGCCGGTTTCGAGCGGCACCAGCACCTCGATCATCTTGATGCCGGTCTCGAAGATCACCGACGTGGTCGAACGATGGATCAGCGGGGGCGGTTCGCGGTGCACGGAACGCCACGACACGTCCTTCGGTTCGTCCTGGCGATCGATGGCATGGCCGAAGACGTCGAACATGCGGGACAGGATGGCCTTTCCGACCGGCGCCATGAGCGGCCCGCCGGTGTCCGATACCGCCATGCCGCGCGCCAGACCCTGCGTCGGCGTCAGCGCGATGCCCCGCACGTGCCGGGAGTCGATCTGGGTCAGCACCTCGATCGCCATCGCGCCATCGGCGCCGGCGCGCAGCAACGTTCGGATAGGCGGCAGGCGGCCATCGAAGCGCGCATCGACAACACTGCCGCGCACTGCGGTAATGACGCCCGCATTGGTGTCTTCCGAAGGCTGTGCGGCGCTCATCGCTCAGCACGCCAACCGCTGAGTGGCCAGGCAGTCAGGAGTGAACTCGAAGACGATGTTGCGGTCCGGCGCGGCCACCTTCCTGCTGCGACCGGCGTAGTGCAAGCGGCTCAGGATGTCGCGCATCAGGTTCAGGCGCGCGTGCCGCTTGCTGTCGGTGCGCACTATTTGCCACGGCGCCTCAGCGGTGTGGCTGCCCAGCAGCATCGCATCGCGGGCCTCGGAGTAGTCGTCCCAGTGCTCAAGCGCGACGGCGTCGATCGGACTGCTCTTCCACTGTGTCAGCGGATCCTTTCGACGGTCGGCCAGGCGCTGTCTCTGCTCGTCCTTGCTGATGTCCAGGTAGTACTTCAGAAGTTTGATGCCGGAGCCGACCAGCAACTGTTCGAAGCGCGGGACCGCTTGCATGAACTCTTCAACCTGCGCCTTCGAGCTGAAGCCCATCACGCGCTCGACGCCGGCTCGGTTGTACCAACTGCGATTGAAGAGCACCATTTCTTCGGACAGCGGCAGGAACGCGACGTAGCGCTGGAAGTACCAGGCGCGCGTATCGCGGTCTGAGGGCTTGCCGAGCGCGACGACTCGCGTCTCGCGCGGACTCAAATGCGCGACGATGCGCTTGATGCTGCCGTCCTTGCCGGCCGCGTCACGGCCCTCGAGCAGCACCAGGATGCGGTCGCCATGCGCGATGAAGTGACGCTGCAGCTTCACGAACTCGATTTGCAGCGAATGCAGTTCGGCCTTGTAGGCCTTGCGCGAAATATGGTGCTCGACGTATCGGCCGACCGGGACAGGCTCATCGCCCTGCGGGAGGTTTGGAAGGCGGCCGCGCTTGTGACTCTTTTCGCTCACCGAAACTCCTCATTGAAATACACGCCGCTCGCAAGCATGGTTTGCGAAGTGTGAGCCGATGCGGAGGGTCGGTCTGTCGGTTATCGCACAGACCGTGGCAGGCACTGCGAACGGGATGAACGCTACGGATCGAAGGCGCTGCGTGGCCGCGAGCCGGGGCACCCGCGCCTGAAGGGAGCATGGCAGGCCGGCAAGGCGTCGGAGCTGGTGGGCGCCTTGGCGCTGCTGGCGCAGTCGTTCTTCGGTTACTTGCTGCTGGCTGCGGCACGCTGCTGCAGGACATCGCCACGCAAGAACCAAGTGCGCGTGTGCATGTAGATGCCATGCTGTATGACGAACTCGGGCACGGCGTTAGCGAACGAATGGTGCACCAGTCGTGCAGTTGCCACCTGAAGCCTTGCCACGGATGAATCGCGGTACCATTGTGTCGGTTACCGACGGAGGATGACGATGTTCAAGATCGAAGTTGAAGACGGTCAAGGACTCTGGTCCGATGTCTGTGGCGCTGATGGCGCGATCCTGACCTTCGAGAACGAGGATGACGCGCGCGCCAAGCTTGCGGAGCTTTATCCGATCCTGGTACAGATGGAAAAGTACGCTGGCGGAAAGCGTACGCGGGTGGTCCGCGTATTCCGCACCGAGGACGAGTGGAAGTACGGTACGCCCCCGGGTTAGCACGCCGGGCGCCCGTGCCACGCCAGTAGCTTGACGCAGCCCCGATTTGGACGTGACGCGATGCTGGACAGGCCGGACAATTGGCTGAGGCGGCTCGAGCGGGCGATCTGGAAGCCGCATCTCGCGCCTTTGCCAGCCTGGAGAACGCGCGTGGTGCGCACCGTGCGGCTCGTGATCGTTCTCTTCCGCGACGTCATGCAAGGCCAGCTCACGCTGTGGACGATGAGTCTCGTCTACACGTCGCTGCTGTCGATGGTCCCGCTGCTGGCACTGAGCTTCTCCGTGCTCAAGGCGTTCGGCGTGCACAACCAGGTCGAGCCGCTGCTGAAGAATCTTCTCGCGCCGCTGGGTGAACAGGGCCTGGAAATCACCAGCCGGCTCATGGGATTCATCGAGAACATGAATGTTGGCGTGCTCGGTGCAATTGGTCTCGCGTTGCTGATCTACACGGTCGTTTCCATGGTGCAGAAGATCGAAGAGTCATTCAACGCGATCTGGCACGTTTCGCAGCTGCGCAGCCTGGGCGAGCGCTTCAGCCGCTATCTCAGTGTCCTGCTGGTCGGGCCGATCCTCGTCTTCGCCGCGCTCGGGATCACTACCATGGCGGTACGAACGGACGTGGTGCAGGCAGTGCTCGCCATCGAGCCGTTTGGAAGGGTTGTGCTGGGCATCGGCAAGCTCCTGCCCTATGTCCTGGTGATCGCCGCCTTCACCTTCGTCTACAGGTTCGTTCCGAATACGCGGGTGCGCTTCACGCCCGCATTTATCGCCGGCATCATCGGCGGCATACTCTGGCAGTCTGCAGGCTGGGCGTTCGCCATGTTCGTGGCGTCGTCGACGCAGTATGCGGCGATCTACGCGAGCTTCGCGGTCTTCGTTCTGTTCCTGCTCTGGCTGTACGTGAGCTGGCTGGTGCTGTTGTTCGGGGCGGCCATATCGTTCTATCTGCAGCACCCCGATTATCTCTACGCGATGCCTGGCGAGCCGCGACTCAGCAATCGCATGCGTGAGCGGCTTGTCCTTGTCGTGATGCAACTCATCGGATCGCATTTCGTGCAAGGACTGCCGCCATGGACGCTGCGGCAGCTCACGCAGCGACTGGGGATCCCGATGCATTCGGTCAACGTCGCGCTCGATGCGCTGTCGCAGGGCGGGCTGCTCACGCCAAGCGAAGGCGACCAGCCCGCCTATCTGCCTGCGCGCGATCTGTCGCACATATCGATTGCGGACGTACTGGCAACCATACGCAAGGCAGGCGAAGACGGCTATCTGACTCCTGAGGCCCTCATGCTTCCTGAGTCTGTCGAGAACGTGGTGGCCAGAGTTGATCGAGCGTTCGCCGAGTCGGTAGAAGACCTCAGCGTCAGGGCGCTGGTGGGCGAGAGCGGCGGGCTGGCGGGCGCCGAGCAGTGGCGCACGAACGCAGCGCCGCAGTAAGCGTGCCCGCGGGACGAATCAGTGGTTCAGGCAGGCCAGCAATGCGGTAGTGACGGGGCAGTTCGCGGCAATGTCGAGCATGGCTCGAGTGAAGCAGAAGAGCACGGCGGCCGCAAGACGCCGGCCGGCGCTGCATCCATTCAAGACGCATGGGTGGCGCGGCAACGCGTCACTGTTTCAAGCCGCTCTGCCGGGCGTCAGCGCGGCGGCGCGTCGGCGCCTGGCCCCATCCTGCGCTCCAGGCGGTCCTCGACCTCGCCGAGATACGCAGTCAGCACGGTTCCGGTTTGCTCGATGGTCGCGCGCAGTTCTGTCGCCGCCTGATCCAGCCCGCTCTGCGCCGCCGCCCGCGACTGCGCCACATCTCCTTCGAGCTTCGAAATCCGCGATTCCAGAAAGGCGCGCAGTTCGGTGAAACGTGAAGCCTCCGCGTCATCCGCAAGCTGCCGCTGGGCATGCAATTCGCGCGCCGACTTCCGCGCCTCCAGCATCACCGTCGACTGCAGGTACACCACGTACAGCAGAAAAACGGCAGCGAGCAGTCCGGTGAACACCAGCATCAGCAGACCCAGTGGTGCCTGCACGGTCGCGAATACCAACGACAATGTCGTTGGGGTCGTGAACGCCGTCCAATTGAGGCCAGTGAAGACGGCAAGTACCGCGAGCATGACCAGCAAAAGTACTGTACGCAAGGACACGGGCGACCTCCAACCGTTCAACACTCGACGAGTGAAGCTTACGCGCAATCGCCAGCGAATAACCGGCGCAGTCTGCGCCGATTGGCACTCTCATCGGCAGTTTATGATCGCCTGCAATCGAGCGGACGCGCGACGGGATGTTCCGCCAATGCAAGGTTAACGGGCGTACAGTGAGTGGTGAATCACGATTGGAGTATGAGCGAATGTCGATTTCGATCCTTGAACCGGCCCTTGCCCGTGTGCGTCGGACCGCTGCTCCGCTGATGGCACTGGCCTCCGGACTGGTGCTACCTGTCGCATTTGCCGCCGAGACACCCGCCTCCGGCGAGCAGGTCTACAAGCAAGTCTGCACTGCCTGCCACGCCGCGGGCGTCGCCAACGCGCCGAAACTCGGCGACCGGGCAGCCTGGACGCCACTGATCAAGGAAGGTCAGGATGTGCTGACCGCGCATGCCTGGGTGGGGGTGCGCGCGATGCCTCCCAAGGGCGGTCAGGCGGACCTGTCTCTGGACGCTTTCGCACGTGCCACGGCGCACATGGCGCGTGCAGCCGGGGGCAACTGGAAGAATCCCGACGCTGCGATGCTCGCCCGCATTCGTGCCGAAGAGGTCAAGCGAATCAAGCAACTGAAGGCGAAGAAATAGGGGCGGCGCGGTCGCTGATCAACGACGGCTATCGAACGCGGCAATCTGCTCGGCCATGTCGCTCATCCAGGCGAGCGGGCGTGCATGAGCACCGGCGTACTGCCGCAACCATGCATGCCCATCTTGCGTTCGTTCGGCCAGCCGACAGACCAGGGAAATCGCGTTCGACGAAGAATGCCGAGATGCCCTTGGCACCCTTCGCCCTGTCGGTCACTGCCATCATGGTGAAACGCGTCGGCAATGGTCGCGTTCGTAATGTAGATTTTCTCGCCATTGAACATCCAGCGGGCACTGTTCACCGAAGGTGGCGGTGCCGCGATGTTCCGCGAGGGCGCGAAGGTCACCAGCGGTGATCCCGAGCGGATAATCGCCCGTGCGATGAAGATCATCTACCACGACGAGAAGGACAACTTCCGCGAGGGTGCCCGCGAGTCGGCCGGCATCGTTCTTGCCCCGGTCCGCAGCATACTGACGCTTCGTTGCACCGCTCCCGGAAGACAGATGACCTCGTACACGCGCCTTAACTTGTTCGCCGTGGTGGCTGCAGCCGGCCTGCTGGCCGCGGGTACACCCGTGGTCGCCCAGACCTGGCCGGCGAAGTCGGTCCGCCTGATCGTGGGCTATGCGCCCGGAGGGGTGGCTGATGTGACCGCGCGTATCTACGGCGCCCGGCTTACCCAGGCCTGGGGCGAGAGCGTGCTGATCGACAACCGCCCCGGCGCCAACGGCGGCATCGGCGCCGCGCTCGTGGCGCGTGCGCCTGCAGATGGGTACACACTGCTGCTGGGCACAGCGAGCGACCTGGTGATCAATCCGAGCGTCTATCCGAAACTCGGCTACGACACGATGAAAGACTTCGCACCTATCGCGCTTGCCTCGCGCAATCCGGTCGTGCTGGTTGCGAACGCAGCGAGCCCCTATCGCACGCTCGCCGATCTGGTCGCAGCAGCCAAGGCGCGGCCGGAGACACTGCCCTACGGCACCCCCGGCATCGGCAGCATCCAGCATCTGAGCATGGAAATGCTGCGCCTGCTCGGCGGCCCGAGCCTGATTCATGTCGCCTACAAGGGCGGCGGGCCGGCGGCCGTGGCCGTAGTCACGGGTGAAACGCCATTGGGTGCGGTGGCGCTGGCCGCGGCGCTGCCACACCTGCAGTCGGGAAAGATCCGCGCCCTGGGGTTGTCCAGCCCCAAGCGGTCACCGCTCGCGCCGGATGCCCCGACCTTCGCCGAAGGCGGGTTCCCGATCGATGCCTCGATCTGGACCGGAGTACTCGCCCCTGCACGTACGCCGCCCGCGGTCATCGCCGCGGTCAATGCAGAGATGAGGCGTGCCAGCCAGAGTACGGACGTGCGCAATCGGCTGGCAACGGCAGGCACCGAAGTGGCCACCAGCACGCCGGAGGCGTTATTCGCGCTGATGAAAAGTGATCTGGCCAGGTACCAGAAGATCGTTCGCTCGGCCGGGATCAAGTTGGAGTGATGGCACCGTTCGCCCTGATCGCCAGCATCGGGGCAGTGGTGTCGACGATGGCGTTCGCCCACGGCCATCCGGTCCGGCCGGTGCGCATGATCGCGCAAAAGCTCTTCGAGCACCCGGGTCAGCAGTTCATCGTCGACGATCGCCCGGGACGGCGCCGGGGTGGCCGGCGCGCGCCACAGCGACCACAAGCCACGTCGGACCGTCGGCCCTGGCTACTGTAGCGGAATGTTCGCTGCCTTGATCAGCTTCCGCCATTCTTCGTATTCGGCACGCATGAATTTCGCGAGTTCCTCGAGCGTACTCGGCGCCGGTTCGGCGCGCTGGCTTGCAAGCAGCTACACCATGTCCGGCTGCCCCAGCACCTGGCAGCGAACGATCCTGCACATTCGACTCCTCCGTTGAATCTGTCTTCTTGTCGGAGGAATCTAGCTCGGCTGCACTCGTGCCGCGGCTCTGCGCTTCCTCGACATTCGTCCTGGCACGGGCAGCAACATCGCGGCCTTGATCGTGGCGCGTACGTCCCGGGCGGCTACAAGTAGCTCATCGGGGTCCATCCCCGCTACTGCAGTGCCCTCGAGACTGCCGCATCCGCAAGCGCACGTCCGCTGCGGTCGGACGCAGTGTCGGGCTCGTCAGTCCACCCGGAGGGTCCCGTCCATATCCAGGACGGTGTCTGCCGGCTCGATCCGGGTAGCCATCACCTTGTCGATCGTATTGCCGTCCATGTCGACGATCTCGAACCGCCACTGCTCCCATGTAACCGTATCGCAGACCTTGGGCAGGCGTCCGGTGAGCAGCATCATCATGCCGCTCAGCGTGTGGTAGCGCCCTCGCTCCTCGTCCGGAACCGCCTGCAATTCCAGGCGATCCTTGAGTTCCGGCACCGGTATATGCCCGTCCAGCAGCCAGCTTCCGTCGTCGCGCTGGACAGCCCATGACGATTCCGGATCGCGCGGCTTGAACTCGCCGGTGATCGCCTCGATCAGGTCCTGCAGTGTGACGATACCCTGCACCTCGCCATACTCGTCGATGACGAAAGCCATGTGCGCAGCAGTGGAACGGAAGTTGTCGAGGAGCTCCATGCCGGTGAGTGTTTCCGGCACATATAGCGGCGGCTCCATCGGCTGGTCTGCGAGCGTCGGTTCATCTGCCTGGAACGCGCGTACGAGCCATTGCCTTGCGTTCACGACGCCCAGGACGTTGGTGAGGCTGCCCTTCACCACCGGAAAACGCGCGTGATCGGAGGCATCGATCCGTGCCAGGTTGTCCTTGAAGGACGATGCCACATCGAGGATGACAACGTCGGCGCGCGGAACCATCAGCGAACTGATCTGACGGTCATCCAGTCGGAACACGTTACGTAACATCGTGTGCTCCTGCCGTTCGATCACGCCGGAACTGGCCCCTTCAGTGAGAACCGCGTGGATCTCCTCCTCGGTCATCACGCTGGCGCCCTGATCCTTCACCTGCAACAGTCGCAGCAGCGCGTGCGTGGAGATCGATAGCAGTTGAACGAAGGGCTTGGCTGCAATCGCAAGCCACTCGATCGGTCGTGCGACCAGCCTCGCCAGCGCCTCCGGATGGGTCTGCCCGATGCGTTTTGGCACCAGTTCGCCGACCACGATCGACAGGTAAGTGATCACGATCACTACCACCCCGGTCGCGGCGTAGAAGGAGTACGGCGGCGACATGCCGATCGACTCCAGCCATCGGCCGAGGGGTTCGGCGAGTATCGCCTCACCGACAATGCCGTTCAGCACGCCGATCGAGGTGATCCCGATCTGGAGCGTCGACAGGAACCGCGTCGGATCGTCGCCGAGCTTCAGCGCGGCAGCAGCCGACCAGTCGCCTTGCTCGACCATCTTCTGCAGACGCGACTTGCGGGCGGTGACGAGCGCGATTTCCGACATCGCGAAAAACCCGTTGAGCAGGATCAATGCAAAAAGGAGCGCGACTTCCATAGAGGGCGCCGATCGGGCGCCTTGGTGAATGAAGAGACCTCTATCTTACCAACCCGACGAAGTTGACAGGAAAAGTCAGGGTGTGACTGTCAGGTTCAAGCGGTTCGCTCTGCCCTGATGCCCGACGGCCTGGAGACTTCGTGCCGTTACGGGCGTCCGAGCGCGACGCGCAGCCGCAACCGCCAGGCGGCTCAGTCCTTCAACAACTCCCGCGCAATCAACGAGCGCTGAATCTCCGACGTCCCCTCATAGATGCGCGTGATCCGCACATCGCGCGCCACCGTCTCGATGCCGAAGTCGCGCATGTAGCCGATGCCGCCGTGTAGCTGGATCGCGGCATCGGCCACCCGCCCGGCGGCTTCGGTCGAATGCAGCTTGGCCATCGACGCCTCGATCGTGCCGCGCGCACCGCTGCGTATCGTGTCGATCGCGCGCTGGGTGAGCAGGCGCGAGGCGTCGCGGGCGAGCGCCATGTCGGCCAGCATCCACTGCAGGCCCTGATACTGCGCCAGTGTCTGCCCGCCTTGCTCGCGCGTCTTCAAATAGTCGACCATGCGCTCGATCAGCCGGTCCATGATGCCGCAGCAGCGCGCGGCCACCGTCACCCGCCCGGCTGTGAGCGTCTTCAATGCCTGCACATAGCCCATCCCTTCGGGGCCAAGCAGGTTTTCCGCCGGCACTTCGCAGTCCTGCATGATCACCGGTGCGGTGCCGCAGCCATGCATGCCCATCTTGCGTTCGTTCGGCCCGACCGACAGCCCCGGGAAGCTGCGCTCGACGATGAACGCGGAGATGCCCTTGGCGCCCTTCGCCTTGTCAGTCACCGCCATCACGGTGAACACGTTGGCGATAGTCGCGTTGGTGATGTAGATCTTCTCGCCGTTGAGGATCCAGCGATCACCCCGCTTCACTGCAGTGGTGCGCATTGCCGCGGGATCGGAGCCAGCCTGTGGTTCGGTGAGCGCGAAGCAACCAACCCATTCGCCGGTGGCCATGCGTGGCAGGTAGCGCTGCTTCTGCTCGTCATTGCCCAGGTCGACGATGCCCTTGCTGCTGATGCCGGTGTGATTGGCGATGACGGTGGAAAAGCCGTAGTTGCTGCGCCCGAGTTCTTCCTCGATCGCGCACTTGCCAGCGAGGTCCAGGCCAATGCCGCCGTACTGCTCAGGGATAGTCAGCCCGAACAAGCCCAGATCGCGTGCCACCTGCATCAGGTCGTCGGGAATGGCGTCGTGCTCCTCGATCCAGCGCGAGCGCGGCTCGACCTCGGCCTCGATGAACCGGCGGATCTCGCGCTTCAACATCAGCACGTCATCGCCCAGGCCACGGGCAAAACCCACACCCGGGCCGGGCAGGTCGATGGCGGAATGATCGGGTGCGTTCATCTTGGGACTCCCTGGCTCGTGTAGTCTGCACAAGAGCCTTGCCTGAGTGCTTCGAACAGTACAGTAAACGGGCGGGCGATCAACCCGGCTGATGCGGCTTCGCCAGCGCATCGAGCGCCTTCACCCCGCGGCCGCGCTCGAGCACGATCAGCGGGTTGATGTCGAGCTCGGCCAGTTCGTCCTTCAGATCGATCGCCAGCGCCGACAGTTTCAGCAGCACATCGATCACTGCCTCGACATCGGCCGGTGGGCGGCCACGGGCACCATCGAGCAACGGAAACGACTTCAGTTCGCGCAGCATCGTGTCTGCGACTGAACGGGTCAGTGGCGCGAGGCGGAACGATACGTCCTTGAACACTTCCGCATAGATGCCGCCCAGTCCGACCATCACCGCCGGGCCGAACAGCGGATCGTTCTGCACGCCGACGATCAGTTCGGTGCCGGCGCTCACCATCTCCTGCACCGACACGCCATCGATCACCGCATTCGGTGCATAGGCCTTCGCGCTGGCGATGATCTCGTCGAACGCCTGCCCGACCGCATGCGCATCGGCCACACCGATGCGCACTGCGCCCGCCTCGGTCTTGTGCGCGATATCGGCCGACCGCACCTTGAGCACCACCGGAAAGCCGATCTTCTTTGCGGCTGCCACCGCCGCCGCGCGATCACGCGTGAGCACTTCCCCGGTGACCGCGATGCCGTACTGCGCGATCAGTGCCTTGGCCTGATACTCGGCCAGATCGGCGCTGCGCCCGGCCAGCATTGCCTTCGCCTCGGGCCTGGTCATCGCCGGCACCGGCTCCGCCTTCTCGCGCGCTCGCCGGCGCTGTGCTTCGGAAAAAGTGGTCAGTGCCGCCAGGGCCTTGGCGCACGACACCGGCGTGGCGAAACGCGGCACCTGCCCCTCCTTCAGGATGCGGTAGGCATCAGCGGCAAACTTCTCGCGTGCGCTCCACGCCGCCAGGATGGGCTTGGGCGTGCGGGCACTGAGGTCGACCAGTTCCTTCGCCCGCTGCGTGGCGATCTCGCCTTGCAGCGACGCGAAGATCACCACAATCGAATCCACCGTCGGGTCATCGACGATGATCTGCATCGCCTGCGCCAGCATCTCCGGGTTGTTGAAGATGCCCGCGGTGATGTCGATCGGGTTCTGCCAGGAGCCGAACGCCGGGATGATGTCTTTGAGCTTCAGCTCGCTCTCGCGCGATAGCGGCCCCACAGACAGCCCGGACTCGACGCACTGATCGGCCATCAGGATACCGCCGCCCCCGGAGATGGTGACGATCGCCACCCGCTTGCCAGCCGGGCGCTTGCCGCTGTCGAACACCTGGGTGTAGTCGATCAGCTCGTTGGCATCGCGCACCCGGATCATGCCGCGCTGTTTGAACGCGGCCTCATACAGCGCGAGCGCGCCGCCCAGATTGGCGGTGTGCGAGGCGGCTGCACGCTGACCGACATCGGTATTGCCGACCTTCCAGATCAGCACTGGCTTGTCGGCATCGAGCGCCTTGTCGCCGACTTCCAGCAGACGGTGCGCGTCCTTGACCCCCTCCATATAGGCGCCGATCACCTTCGTCTGCGCATCCTGGGTGAACCATTCGATGAAGTCGGTGGTAGTCAGTCCGGATTCGTTGCCGGTGCTGACGATGCTTCGGAAGCCCAGCCCCGCCTCTTCAGCCAGGATGATCACACCGTAGCCGAAGCCGCCGGACTGGGTGGTCATCGACAGCGAGCCTTGGCGGAAGTTGTCGCCGGAGAAGGCCGAACCGAAGCCGGCGTAGACATCGTCGGTGACACCGATCATGCCTTGGCAGTTCGGACCGACCACGGCGATCGAATACTCCTTGGCGATCGCCGCGATCTCGTTCTGCAGCGTCCGCCCCTCGTCGCCGGTTTCGGCAAAGCCGGAACTGAAGATGATGCAGAACGGGATGCCCTTCTTGCCCACCTCGCGCAGCATTCTCGGCACACGGGCCGCGGCCACGAGGATCAGCGCCAGATCGGGCACTTCCGGCAATTCGGCCACCGATGGGTAGCAGCGATGACCTTCCACCGCGTCATACTTCGGGTTGACCGGGTACAGCTTGCCCTTGAATCCATGCCTGGCGAGCGCCCATACCGGCTGCCCGCTGATGGTCTTGATGTTCTGCGACGCGCCGATCACTGCCACAGCGCGCGGATTGAACAACCGCTCCAGACTCCTGCCCATCGAAACCCCTCCGGTTTTGGTTCGATGATAGCGGATGGAGATGAGCGCGCACCGATAGAATGTCCGCTCCCAGGGAGGCCGAGGGTGGCGCCCGATCAGAAAAACAGACCAACGCAGGGTGGCAGGCAAGCGCATGCAGGTACTTGGCATCGAAACATCATGCGACGAAACCGGCGTCGCGCTGGTCGACCGCGAGCGCGGCCTGCTCGCGCATGCGCTGCATTCACAGGTCGACCTGCATGAAGCCTATGGCGGGGTGGTGCCGGAACTGGCCTCGCGCGACCATATCCGCCGGCTGCTGCCACTCACCCGGCGGGTGCTGAACGAAGCGGGCAGCTCGCTCGCCGCACTGGAGGCGATCGCCTACACCCAGGGGCCGGGGCTGGCCGGCGCACTGCTGGTCGGCGCCAGCGTCGCGCATGCGCTGGCCTATGCGCTGAAGATTCCGACGCTTCCGATCCATCATCTGGAAGGCCATCTGCTGTCGCCGCTGATCAGCGAACCCGATCTGGCGTTTCCGTTCGTGGCCCTGCTGGTCTCCGGCGGACATTCACAACTGATGCGGGTCGGCGGTGTCGGCGACTACCAGTTGCTGGGCGACACGCTGGATGACGCGGCCGGTGAAGCCTTCGACAAGGCCGCCAAGCTGCTGGAGCTGGGCTATCCGGGCGGTCCGGCGATTGCCCGGGCC
>JBBRCD010000101.1:0-15616 GCA_038205245.1 Burkholderiales bacterium | reverse complement strand
GAAGGTCTGCGCGGTGATGCCGTTGCCGAGGGCGGCCTTGCGCAGGTCGGCGAGGCAGGCGTCGAACGTCTGTGCATGTGCCACCGGCATCGATATCGACATCGGTACAGCGAGCAGCGCGGCTGCAAGCGCGAGCCTCACCCCCATGCGCCCGCGGTTCATCGGGTCGCGCCGAGCAGGATCAGGCAACGATTCATCCACGAACTCAACGATCCCTGGGCATCACATGGGCGAACTTCTCGCGCACATGGGCGTCCAGCCTGGCGCTGGAGCGTGCTACCGCCGGGAAGGTGTCGCGCTTGATCCAGGGCCGGCAGGCATCGATCACCATGCGCGAGTTGAGCACCGGCTCGTTGGCGGGGTAGGACATCGGATCGAGCCGGGTGCTCCAGCAGCCCTTCAGGATCTCGACATCCTCACGCGGATCGACCCGGGTGCACATTGCCCACACCACCTGGTCCATGTCGGCCGGGTCGATGTCGTCATCCACCACCACCACGTAGCGGTTGCAGTAGGCCGCGGCATGCACCTGGCCGGCGACCAGCCCGACCTGCTTCGAGTGCCCCGGATACATCTGCTTTACCGCGACGGTGAGCCAGTAGCGCCCGCCGCCGGCTTCATGCGACCACACCCCGGTGACCCCGGGAATGCCGGCGCCCTCGAGCTGGCGCCATACCGCGCCGGCGCGGAAGTGCCCCCGATAGTAGCTGTCGTCGTTCGGCGGCACCGCCGGCACCACGCCGAGCAGCACCGGATCGTTGCGATGGAGCATAGACTCGACCCGGATGACCGGCTGCGGCGACTTGCCGCTGCAGTAGTAGCCGGTCCACTCGCCCAGCGGCCCTTCGTCCATCCGGTCATCGGGCGAGACATAACCTTCGTAGGCGATCTCGGCATGGGCCGGGATCGGCAGGCCGGTGATCGGTCCGTGGATCACCTGCACCGGCTCGCCGATCAGTGCACCGGCGGCTTCGTATTCGTTCTTGCCATAGGGGATCTCCAGGCCGGCGACCATGAACAGCGCCGGGTGCACACCGACCACCACCGCAATCGGGCAGCGCTCGCCGCGCTGGAAGTACTTCTGCATCAGCAGGTCGCCATGCTTGCCCTTGGAGCACATGACGGTGGCGATCGCCTTGTCGTGCACCTGCCCCCGGTAGGCCCCATAGTTGATCCAGCCAGAATCCGGGTCCTTCATGATCACCATGCAGCCGGTGCCGATATACGGGCCGCCGTCGTCCTCGTGCCACTTGGGCGTCGGAATCTTCAGCAGGTTGATGTCCTTGCCGAAGAGCACGTTCTCCATCAGCTTGCCGGTCTTCACCACTTCGGGCAGATGGGTGTTCGCACCGCCGATATAGTTGCGCCAGTAGCGCACCAGGTCCATCTCGGTTGCGGTATCCGGCAGCCCGAGCGTCATTGCGATGCGCCTGACCGAGGTGAGCACGTTGGCGAGCACCCGGTAGCCGCGCGGGTAGCCGGGCACATCATCGAACAGCAGCGCCTGGCGGCCCATCTTGCGCTGGTAGATGTCGACGATGCCGCCGATCTCTTCCATGCGCTCGGCGCCGCTGACATGCTGCAGTTCGCCGGCGGCTTCCATCCGCGCCAGCCAACTCCGGAGGTCCTGGTTTTCCATAAACAGCGCTCCTGCCCGGCACAGCGCGGGCAAAGGGTTAACGGTTCACGCGACAGCGAAGAGGATAGCGCCCGGCACCGCTTTGCGGCGCATTGCGACGGACGCATCGATCTGTTACTTTTGTGAGAACGGTATCAGAAATTAGACACCTGTTCGACATCCCCGGGGAGCACATCCCTGCGGAGCACATCCCCAGGGAGCGCAATGGACCAGTCGAAACTCGATAAAACCGTCAGCTACCGCGGCCTGCGGGAATGGCTCGAACACAGCGACCGGTTCGGCGAGCTGCTGAAGATCGACGGTGCGCACTGGGATACCGAAATGGGTGCAATCACCCACATGATGACCGAGAAGAGCCGCGGCCAGGCGCCGGCCATCCTGTTCGACAACATCCCGGGTTATCCGGCCGGCTTTCGCACGCTCTACGGGCAGTTCTCTTCGATCAAGCGGGTGGCCTTGACGCTCGGTCTGCCTCTCGAGCATTCGCGCAAGGTCGATATCGTCAAGGCCTATCACGAACGCATCCGCACCTTGAAGCCGCTGCCGCCGAAGATGGTCGAGCACGGGCCGATCCTGGAGAACGTGATTACCGGCGATGCCTGCGATGTGCTGAAGTTTCCAGTGCCTCGTCATCATGAAGCCGACAAGGCGCGCTATATCGGCACCGCCGACGGGGTGATCACGCTCGATCCGGACGAGGGCTGGTACAACGTGGGCACCTATCGCAGCCAGGTCTACGACGGCAAGAAGATCGGCTGCCAGATCACCGAAGGCAAGCATGGCCGCATCCACCGCGACAAGTATTTCGAGCGCGGGCAGCCGATGAAGGTGGTGATCCTGTGCGGGCAGGACCCGCTGCTGTTCATGCTCTCGGCCAGCCCGCTGCCCGATGGCATCAGCGAGATCGACTTCATGGGCGGCCTGCGCGGCGAACCGGTCGAGTGCATCCGCGGTCCGTTCACCGGGTTTCCGATTCCCGCCGACTGCGAGATCGCGATCGAAGGCGAGATGGTGCCCGGCCAGGTGCTGCCGGAAGGGCCATTCGGCGAATGGATGGGCTATTACTCGGACGATACGGTGCCGCGCCCGTATGTGAACGTGAAGACCATCCTGCATCGCAACGATCCGATTCTGTGCTGCGCGCCGCAGCACAAGCCGGTCGACGAGACCGGCCTGCTCAAGGGTATTGCCGGTGCCGCCGAGGTCTGGCGCGCACTCGATGCCTGCGGCATTCCGGATGTGCTTGGCGTATGGAACCATGAGGCCGGTCCGGCGACCCGCTTCACCGTGGTGCAGATCATCCAGCGCTATCCAGGTCATGCGCGCAACGCGCTGCATATCGCCGCCAACTGCCAGGGCGGGGCCTACGCCGGCAAGTGGACGGTGGTGGTGGACGAGGACATCGACGCGGGTGATCTCGATCAGGTGCTGTGGGCAATGAGCACCCGCTTCGACCCGGTGACCGACATCGATCTGATCCAGAAGGCGTGGTCGTCCAAGCGCGATCCGCTATGGCTGCCGGGCAACTTCAACAATCGCATTCTGGTCGACGCCTGCATCCCGTACGAGATGAAGCTGAAGAAGACCTTCCCGACCGTGGTCGATGTGAGCCCGCAGTTGCGCGAGAAGATCAAGGCGAAGTTCTCGCACTTGAACTTCCCGGGCTTCTGAGGTCAGGGCACGTGGGTGGCTCGCGTGGGGTGAGGCGCGGTGGCGGGTTGCGCCTGCCGCCGGGTTCGGCGCTGGTGTCGCCGTGGTTGCTGTCGCTTATCGGGGTCTGCTGGGTCTGTCCAGCGCTCGCACAGACCACCGTCGGCGCAGATAAATATCCGTCGCGCAGCATCCGGCTGGTGGTGCCGTTCGGGCCGGGCGGCAGCGCGGATCTGGTGGCGCGCATCCTCGGTCAGCGGATCGCCGAGTCCTGGGGCCAGCCGGTCGTGGTCGACAATCGCCCGGGCGCTGGCGCGATGCTCGGCAACGAACTGGTGGCGAAGTCCGCGCCTGACGGCTACACGCTGACCATGGGTACCCTCGGCCCGTTCGCGGTCAACCAGAGCCTGTTCCAGAAGGTGCCTTATGACAGCCAGCGCGATTTTGCGCCGATCACCCTGACCGGAGCTTCGTTGCATGTGCTGGTCGTGCATCCCTCACTGCCAGTGAAGACCACTGCCGAGCTGATCGCGCTGGCCAGGAAACGTCCGGGCCAGCTCACCTTTGCGTCAAGCGGTATCGGCAATGCGACCCATCTCACCGGCGAGCTGTTCAAGTCGATGGCCGGGATCGATGTCGTGCATGTGCCCTACAAGGGTGGCGGGGCGGCGGTCGCCGATCTGCTCGGCGGTCATGTCGGCTTCTCGTTCGCCAGCATGCCCTCGGCGCTGCCCCATGTGCGTTCCGGCAAGTTGCGTGCGCTCGCGGTGGCGCCGGCACAGCGGGTGAGCAGCGCGCCCGAGCTGCCGACCGTTGCCGAGGCCGCGCTGCCCGGGTTCGCTTCCGAGGACTGGCAGGGCGTCCTCGCGCCTGCGAAAACGCCGATCGAGATCATCAATCGACTGAACACCGAGATTCACCGGGTGCTCAGTCTGGCCGATCTGCGCGAGAAGCTCGATGCGCTGGGGTTCCAGGTGAGGCTGTCCACGCCGCAGCAGTTCGCCGACCTGATCCGCACTGAATCGGTCAAGTGGGCGCGCATCGTGAAGGAAGCCAACATCCGTATCGAGTAGCATCCGCGCATCCGGCAATGGCCGACGCCGAGGAGTGGCCGTGGAACAGCACAGGATCGAACAGCGCGACGGCATGCATATCGAATGGGATGCGCCGGTGGTGATGGACGATGGCGTGGTCCTGCGCGCCGATCTGTTCCGCCCGCAAGGCGAAGGGCAGTGGCCAGTCATCCTGAGCTACGGGCCGTACGCGAAGGGTCTGTCTTTCCAGGAAGGCTATCCCGCCAACTGGGGGCGCCTGATCAAGGCGGCACCCGAGGTGCTCGAAGGTTCGAGCAACCTGTACCAGAACTGGGAGCTGGTCGACCCGGAGAAGTGGGTGCCCGACGGCTATGTCTGCCTGCGGGTGGACTCGCGCGGCGCCGGCCGTTCGCCTGGCCATATGGACTGCTGGTCGGTTACCGAAGCGGGGGATATGGCGCACTGCATCGACTGGGCAGGTGCGCAGCCATGGAGCAACGGCAAGGTAGGGGTCAACGGCATTTCCTACTACGCGATGAACCAGTGGCAGTCGGCACCGCTGCGGCCGAAGCACCTGGCAGCGATCTGCCTGTGGGAAGGCGCGTCCGATTACTATCGCGAGCTCAGCCGCCATGGCGGTATCCTGTGCGACTTTCTCGGCAGCTGGTATCCAAGGCAGGTGACCTCGGTGCAGTACGGCGTCGGTGACAATGGCGCGCGCAGCCTGGTGACCGGCGAAACCGTGGCCGGACCGGAGACGCTGCCTACGGCGAACCTCCAGGCCAATCGTGCCGACCTGGATGGCGAGGCGCTGCGCCGGGGGCTGATCGACGACTACTATCTGGCACGCATGCCGGACTTCGACCGGATCGATGTGCCGATGTTGTCCTGCGCCAACTGGGGCGGGCAGGGCCTGCACACCCGGGGCAACTTCGAGGGTTACCAGCGCGCGGCATCGTCGCAGAAGTGGCTCGAGGTGCATGGCGACACCCACTTCACCCACTTTTACAGCAACTATGGTGTCGCCCTGCAGAAGCGCTTCTTCGGGCACTTCCTGCAAGGCAGGGACACTGGCTGGGACAGGCAGCCGAAGGTGGCGCTCAATGTTCGACATCCAGGTGAGCGTTTCGTGCTGCGCGCGGAGAACGAATGGCCGCTTGTACGCACCCAGTTCACGCCGTACTACCTGCAGCCCGGTAATCGCTCGCTGTCGACGGCCAGGCCAGCAACTGCCGCGACGATTGAGTACGCAATCGAGTACGACCCGACGGGCGATGGGGTGTGCTTTCTCACCGCCCCGGCGACCGCGCCGATGGAGATCACCGGACCGGTGGCGGCCAGGCTCTGGTTGTCCTCCGAGACTTCCGATGCCGATGTCTTCCTGGTGCTCAGCCTGTTCGATCCCTCCGGCCGTGAGGTCACCTTCATCGGGTCGAACGACCCGCGTACCCCGGTCGGTCTCGGCTGGCTGCGCGCCTCCCACCGCAAACTCGATCCGGCGAAAACCCTGCCATATCGCCCGTGGCACAGCCATGACGAGCATCAGCCGCTGACGCCGGGCGTGCCGGTGAAACTCGATGTGGAGATCTGGCCGACCTGCATTGTCGTCCCGGTGGGCTATCGTCTCGGGCTGACCGTTCGCGGCCGGGACTATGAGTTCGACGGCACCGATGCCGGGGTAAAACATGCAGCGTATCCGATGAAAGGCGTTGGCCCGTTCACCCACAACAACATGGAAGATCGCCCTGCAGCGGTCTTCGGTGGCAATTGCCGGCTGCACTTCGGGCCAGGCAGCGAGGGGTATCTGCTGTTGCCAGTGATACCGGTGCAGGGCTGAACACCCCCTTCAAGCGGGCCACCTTTGTGGCGGCAGCCAGCGCACTGGCTGCGTATGCAGGTCTGTGTGCCGTTCTCTTCGCATTTCAACGGTCACTCATCTATTACCCACAGCCACGTGCAGTGACTGCGGCGGAATCGACGATGCGGTTGCCGGTGGAAGGCGCAGAGCTGGTGGTATCAGTGAGACTGCGGGACGGTCCCAAGGCCCTGATCTACTTTGGCGGAAACGCCGAAGACGTGTCGCTGAACCTGGAGAGCTTCGCCTCGACGTTCCCTGAGCATGCGCTGTTTCTGCTTCATTATCGGGGCTACGGCGGCAGCACCGGCAGCCCCGCCGAGGCGACCAACCACAGCGATGCAGCCGCACTGTTCAGGAAAGTGCACGCCCAGCATCCCGAAGTCACGGTCTTCGGCCGTAGTCTGGGCACCGGCATCGCAGTCCGCCTCGCAAGTCAGGCACCCGCGTCGCGCCTGATTCTGGTTTCACCGTACTACAGCATTACCCAGATCGCCGAGTCTGTGTACCCGTTAATCCCGGTCCGCTGGCTGCTGCGTGACCGCTACGAGTCCTGGAAGGACGCGCCCGGCATCAGGGTCAAGACGAGCATCATTGCCGCAGAGCACGACGAGGTGATCCCGCGTGCAAGTAGCGAGATGCTGTTGAACCGATTCAGCGAAGGTGTGGCGACCATGACGGTCATCAGGGGGGCCGGCCACAACGGCGTTCACCGAAGCTTGGAATACCGCAGGGCGCTGCAGGCGGCGCTGTGAGCGAAGCCTCCTCATGCCTGCTTGCCGGCATCAAGGCCTGGCGTTACTCCGCCGTTATTTTCGCCCGCTTCACCACCGCCGCATACTTCGCGGTGTCCGCCTTCAGGAACGCGTTGAACTCCGCCTGGGACATCGTCTGAACATCGATCGCCTGCTTCGCCAGCGTGTCCCTGAACTCGGGGATGGCGACGACCCGACGCACTTCGGCGCGCAGACGCTCGGCGACTTCGCGCGGCGTCTTCGCCGGAGCCATCAACGTGTACCAGGACGGCACCTCGATGCCGAACATCCCTTGCTCGTTCAGTGTGGGCACTTCTGGCGCGAGGGGTGAGCGCTTCGGGCTGGTGACGGCGAGGGCATTGAGCTTGCCGGCGCGCACCAGCGGCAGCGCAGCGGTGATCGAGGAGAACAGCAGCTGGGCTTCGCCACCGAGCACGGCTGCCGCAGCCGGTCCGGCTCCCTTGTACGGGATGTGCACCATATCGATACCGGTGACCATCTTCAGCAGCTCGCCAGACAGGTGCAGGTTGGCCCCCGAGCCGCTTGACGCATAGTTGAGCTTGCCCGGGTTCGCCTTGGCGTAGGCGACCAGTTCCTTCATCGTCTTCGCCGGCACCGATGGGTGCGCAACCACCAGGTGGTAGGAAGAGGCGAAGAAGTCGAGGCTGATGAAGTCGCGCAGCGGGTCGTAGTTGACCTTCTGCATCGTCGGCGAGATCGACAGCGGTCCGATGAAGCCGAGCAGCAGCGTGTAGCCGTCGGGCTGAGCACGCGCGGCGAGTTCGGTGGCGAACAGTCCGCCGGCACCCGCCCGATTGTCGACCAGCACCGCTTGGCCGAGGCCTTCGGACAGACGCTGGGCAAGGGTGCGTGCGATGAAGTCGTTGCCCCCGCCAGGCGCGAACGGCACCAGGAAGCGCAGCGATCGCGACGGGTAGGCGATCTCGTTCACGGGTTGCGCCAGGGCCGCGCTGCCGGTAAGGACGATGATCATTCCCAGGGCAGCCGCGCGGAATGCAACAGCGTACGTGGCGACCGAAGTTACCACTGACTGGCCGGTTGATCGGCGCGGGGTCTGGACCGACAGCTTCATGAGGTGCCGCCTTGTTCGAGGGGCAGCGAGGAGTCACTGACCCTGAGCGGATCAATGACCGCATCTCTGACCCTCCGATCGATCAAAAGCGACTGCCGCGCCTGCCCGGCGCTCGCCGAAGCAGGCGGGCTGCTTACCGCCGCTGGACCAGGCGCCGCCGATACGCGCCGTAGACGCCCGCAAGAACCAGCACCGGCCACAGCAGTGTGCTCATCGACACCCAGTAGGCGCGACCCTGCAGACCGCCGACCGGATCGGCGTTCTTGGGCTTCGACGGCCCTTCGCCGAACAGGTGCCGGCGGGAATAGGTGGCGAAGCCGAACACTGCGCCGAAAACCAGGAACATGATGATGGTGTTGTCCACTGTCTTCCTCCAGGGGCGGGCCGGAGCCCGGAAGTTTCGCTTGGGGCCCTTGCCTGGGAGAGGCTGGGGCGCTCCGACCAGACACGAGCCCGGGCCACAAGTCGCGAAACCCGATCATTGTCACACTGTCGTGACAGACAGTATCACCAAAAAGTTGACAGTTGCAATACCCTGTCGCGACCTTGTTGGCGATCCCGGGTGCCAATAGCCGGTGGCAATGCCAGGTGCGGGCGCTGCCAGGCTGAGTCACGGCCAGACGCGCGCTCAGGCGAGGCCGACGCTCTTCTCGGACAGCAGCCACAGCCGTTCGGCCCGGCGGTTGTCGTTTGCCTTGGCCGACAGGGGCTGGGCGAACGGCTGGCGACCCTCGCGCTGACGGTTACCCCAGCTCCAGTGCACGCCGGATTGCGCAAACGCCGGCTCGGCGACTACCTGAGCCACGCGCTCGCCAGCCAGTTCCTGAGTCACATAGCCCTTGGTGATGTTCTTCTGGAACCAGGGGAACAGCCTCTGGAAGGCCTTGGGCGTGTCGCGAAACAGCGCGGTGTCGGCGACGCAGCCGGGATACAGGGTATTGAACACGATGCCGGTGCTCTCGTGGTAGCGACGATGCAGTTCACGGCTGATGATCATGTTGCAGAGCTTGCTGTCCTTGTAGGCTTTGCCCGGCTTGAACGGTTTGCCGTCGATCATCGCCACAGGCGCGAGGAAGCCGGCCTCAAGCCCTTGCAGATCGCCAAGATCGGCCGGCGCCGGAATCGGCACCTTGCCGCCGAACTCCTCCGAGTTCGCGGTCACCGTGCCAAGCGTCACCAGCCGGGGCGCCGGGTCGGTCGCTTTCTGCAGGTCCGGCAACAGCAGGCAACTGAGCAGGAAATGGCCGAAGTGGTTGGTCGCCACGCTGATCTCGTAGCCCTCCGGCGAGCGCTGGGGCGCCTTGAGCCTGGGCAGGTAGACCGCCGCGTTGTTCACCAGGGCATGCAGCGGACGGCCGCTGGCATGAAACGCGTCGACGAAGGCTCGCACACTGGCCTGCACTCCCAGGTCAATGTGCATGATTGCATGGCGATCGGCGGGTATCGCCAATGCCTTTGCCGCGGCTGCAGCCTTGTTCAGGTCGCGACAGGCCATGATCACGAACCAGCCGCGCCGGGCGAGGGCCTGCGCTGCGTAAAGGCCGACGCCTGAGGAGGCGCCGGTGACGATGGCGGTAGGGGCTGCCGATGCGGTCATGGCGAGGACTCCACGGTCTGGACAAGGTCGATGAGCGGTGGCGGATGATACTGAATCGGCACGCCTTGTCCCGTCCGTCACGAAGACGAGGCTGACCGCGATCGGCACAGTGGGGGCGAACGAATCGCGTACCATCCGCGGCGATCACTGACGTAGCTTATTCTGACGTGCATGGTCGCGACGTACGCTGTCGTGACCTGTCCTGTTGTGACGCATCCCGTTTGATGGCGATTCGATTCGACGATATCGGAAACCGGCTAAGAGCGTTTCGCCTCGGCTCCGGCCTGTCCGCCGACGAGATCGCGCGCCGGCTGGATATCTCGCGCGCCGCCCTCTACCGGTTCGAGAAGGGTGAGCTGGTAAAGATCGACACCCTGGAGAAGCTGTCCGAGCTGCTGGAGGTATCGGTGCCGACTCTGCTCGGGGTCGGCATGGAGTACGTACCCTCGGCGGTGGCCTACTTCGAGCGACTGCGCCAGATCGAGGAAAGCGCCGAGCAGATCATCGTGCTGGCCGGGCCGATCTCCTACCTGCTGGCCTCTCCGTCATTCGATGACACGCTTGCGCAGGTGCTGACCGAGAGCATCCCGGACGATCTGCCCGGGCGCGAGCGCGCCAGCACCGAAGTGGCCGAGATCATGGCCATCCTCAAGGCGCGCAAGGCGCAATACCTCAAGCGCCGCCCGACCGTGGTCAACCTGATCTCGGCAAGCGAGATCGAGCGTTTCCTGCATAACGGTCTGGTCGGGCGGCTCGACCTCGATGAAGCCGCGCGGGCTGAACGTCGGGCCCAGGCGCTACGCGAGGTGACCGGGTTCGCCATGCTCACCGAGGAGCAACCGATCGGCATCCAGATCGGCATCGTGCCCGATACGCTGCCGCACGCGAGCTTCCAGATCCTGCGCCAGCCCGACCGGCAGGTGCTGGTGCTGTCGCCGTTTCGCCTGGGCGAACAGCCGAACGTGCGCATCGGCGTGGCGATGATCACCTCGGCCCCGGAGGCGCTGGCGCTGCACCAGAAGGCGGCAGACGAGATGTGGCGGCGGGCGCTCAAGGGGGCGGCCGCCGCGCGGTTTCTTCGGGGCCTGCTGACGAAGTACCGCTGAAGCGTTGGACCGCAGCGCCGGATCGCCAGCCCTGAATCACTGACCCTGGATCATTGACACCGTATCCCCGACCGTCTCTTTTTTGAGAATGAGCTTGCTTTTGGGACGCCCGTTCGCTTAAATTCGAGTGACGCGTTATCCCGATCCAGAGCGTTCCAGGAGAGATGCTTCGATGTCAGGTCACTCGTTTGCCTCCGCAGCGGTCACTGTCGGTGCGCCCGATACCGGCCACTCGCCGCCGCAATGCCCGGCTGAGGAATCGCTGGTCGAAGTCGTTGCCCATGAATGGGTGAACGGGGAATACAAGCATCTGGTGGTCAAGGCCACGCCCAAGGCGCTGGCTGCCCAGCCCGGTCAGTTCTTCCACATCCTGTGCCCGTCTCCGGACGAGGGCGAGCTCTGGTTCCGGCGGCCGCAGTCGGTGTATCGCATTCAGCGCTCCAGCGGCCGGCTTGAGTTTCTCTACAAGGTGGTTGGCCGCGGCACCAAGGGATTGGCCAGCCTCGAGCCCGGCGACATGATGAACATGGTCGGGCCGCTCGGCGTGGGGTTCCACCTCAAGCCGGAGTGGAAAAATATCGTCGTGCTCGGCCGGGGCGTCGGGCTGGCCACCATGGCGCCGATCTCGCAGTTCGCCGGTGAACTGGGGGTGCGGGTGACCGCAATCCTGTCGGCGCGCAGTCCTGATCTGGCGCTCGCCGCCGACCTGTTCGAGAGCGTGGGCAGTGTCGTAAAGGTGTTGGACACCGACGGCACCAGCGCGATCGACAATGTCGAGAAGATCCTGCGCCAGCTGATCGACGACAAGCGGGCGGACGCCTTCTTCACCTGCGGCTCGAACCGGCTGATGCAGCTGATGAAGCAGCTGGGCAAGGAGCACCAGATCCCCGGCCAGATGGCGATGGAGCAGATCATGGCCTGTGGCCTCGGCCCCTGCTACATCTGTGTGCGCACCTTCGAACGCGACGGCAAGAAGGAGATGCGCCGGGTGTGTGTCGAGGGCCCGGTATTCGATCTGCAGGAGTGCCTGGGATGGTAGATCTCTCGGTCGACATCGGCAGCCTCAAGCTTGCCAACCCGATCATGCCGGCCTCCGGCACCTTCTCGATCGAGTTCTCGCAGATCATCGACTTCAACCGGCTGGGCGCGCTGGTCGCCAAGACGGTGTCGCGCAACTACCGCGCCGGCAATCCGCCGCCCCGGGTGTCCGAGATCGACGCCGGCATGATCAACTCGATCGGCCTGCCGACCAAGGGACTGAAGTATTTCCAGGACGTGCAGGTCGCCGAGTACAAGCGGTTCACCCCGCCGCTGGTGTGCAGCATATCGGCCGAGACGATCGAGGATTTTGCTGCGATGGCGCGCGACGTGTCGGTGCCGGGCGTGGACGCGATCGAGATCAACATTTCATGCCCGACGCGGGCGCCTGGCGGCGGCAACTTCGCGCTCAACGAGGAGCACACCTACAAGGTGGTCAAGCTCTGCCGCGAAGCGACCCGACTGCCGATCTGGGCCAAGCTCTCGCCCAACGCCGGCGAAATCAGCGCAGTTGCAGAAGCGGCAGAAAAGGCCGGCGCCGATGCGATCACCGTTTCGAACACGATCCTCGGCCTGAAGATCAACATCGAAACCCGGCTGTCGCATATCGGCAACGGCTACGGCGGCATCTCCGGACCGGGGGTCAAGCCGATCATCATGCGCATGGTTCATCAGTGCTCCAGGTGCGTGAAGATTCCGATCATCGGTGTGGGCGGCATCGTGCGCGCAGAGGACGTGATCGAGTACATGATGGCGGGTGCGACCGCGGTGGAAGTCGGCTATGCGAGCTTTCGCAATCCGACCGCGATGATCGCGATGATCGAGGGCGTCGAGCGCTGGTGCGAGGCCCATGGCATCGCGAAAGTGTCCGCGCTGACAGGCTCGATGAACGATCATCCGCCTCGTGACACCTACGAGGCCGGTATGATGGGGATCAGCTGAAAGATCACACAATCGCGGGTGGTGGCGCTGGTGTCATGGAACTAGAAAATTCGTTCGACGTGCCGTTGCCGCCTGCGCAAGCCTGGGCCTGGCTGCTCGACATCGAACGCATCGCGACCTGCCTGCCGGGCGCGGAGCTGACCCAGATCGTCGACGCCCAGACCTACAAGGGCAAGGTCGGCGTGCGGCTGGGGCCGGTTGCGCTTTCTTTCGTCGGTCAGGCAAAGTTGGAGCAGACCGACGCCGCGCAGCACAAGGCGCGGATGCGGGCGACAGGCGCCGACGCCAAGGGCCGCGGCAGCACTTCGGCGGTGATCGATTTCGCGCTGTTGCCGATCGGCGACGGCGGCAGCACGCGGGTGAACATCCACAGCAATGTCACGCTGACCGGCTCGGTGGCGCAATACGGGCGCGGGGCCGGCATGATCCAGAGTGTGGCCGAGCAGATCATTGGCCAGTTCGGCGAATGCCTGCGCAGCCGTATCCAGGCCTCGGCGTTAGCGGTGCCTGAGCACAGTGCGATTGCCGAGATGGATGCTGCAGCCGCGGCTCTGGACCCTTCTGGCCAGGTGTTGCCGACCGCTGCTCCGCAGGTGGCCGCGGCGCCTCTGCCAGCGAAGCCGATCTCCGGCTTTGCGCTGCTCGCGCGCGCGCTGCTTGCCTCGCTGCGCCGGCTGTTCGGCGGAAAGCCCTCGGCATGAAGCCCGGTGTTTTCAGCTGGCATCCGGCACGCAGTGTCGACGAGGCGGTGGCGCTGCTCGCCGAATACGCACCGCAGGACGGGCGGGTGATCGCCGGCGGGCAGAGTCTGGTGCCGAGCATGGCGCTGCGCCTGGCGTTTCCGGCGCACCTGATCGATATCAACGGCGTCGAAGAACTCGCGCGGGTGCGGGTCGAGGGCAGTGAACTCGCGATCGGTGCCTGTGTGCGCCATGCGGCGTTTCAGCGGCCAGTCGAGCCCGGGCCGCTCGGCCAGGCGCTCGCGCAGGTGGTGCACCACATCGCGCACTCTCCGATCCGCGCCCGGGGCACCTTCTGCGGCAGCGTGGCCAATGCCGATCCGGCCTCCGAGTGGTGCCTGGTGGCGGCGACACTGGGTGCGAAGATGATCGCCCGCAGTGCCCGCGGCACGCGGGTGATCGATGCCGCCGATTTCTTCCAGGGCATCATGACCACGGCATTGGCCGAAGATGAACTGCTGACCGAAGTGCGTCTGCCGCTGCTGCCCGTCGGGACGCGCGCAGGCTTCTACGAGTTCAGCCGGCGCGCCGGCGACTATGCGCTCGCCATGGCCTTCGTCTGCTGGCAGGAAGTGGAAGGCAGGATGCGTGATGTACGAATCGGTACCGGCAGCATCGAGGCGCAGCCGCGGCGTATCGCTGCCGCCGAGGCGCTGCTCGAAGGTCAGATGGCCACACCCGCCGCGATCGAGGCTGGAGTCGAGGCTGCAATCGAGGCGGTATGCGCAGCGGTCGATCCGCTGGAAGACTTCCATACCTCTGCGCAGTATCGGCGCGATCTGATCGGCACTGCGGTCAGGCGTGCGTTCAGCCACGCATTGAGCGACACCGCCAGGCAGTCCCCATGAACGAGCCACTTGCGATCACCCTCCAGGTCAACGGCCAGTCGCACGACATCCGGGTCGAGCCGCGCAAGACCCTGTCCGATGCACTGCGCATCGACTGCGGACTCACCGGCACCAACGTCGGCTGTGAGCACGGCGTGTGTGGTGCGTGCACCGTGCTGCTGGACGGCGAGCCGGTGCGTGCCTGCCTGATGTTTGCGGTGCAGGCGCAGGGGCGGCAACTGCGCACGGTCGAAGGCCTGGCTCGGGAGGGGCGGCTGCATCCGCTGCAGCAGGCGTTCATCGACAATCATTCTCTGCAGTGCGGCTTCTGCACTTCCGGCTTCCTGATGCTGGCTGCCGGCACGCTGGAAAACCAGCCGGACATCGACGATGCCGGTCTGCGCGAGGTGCTGTCATCGAACCTGTGCCGGTGCACCGGCTACCAGAACATCCTGCGGGCGGTCGGCCAGGTGCGCGACAGTCTGAAGACGAGCGGAGGCGGGCAATGAGCGGAGGCGGGCAATGACCGGCAGCCACGCTGCGCACCCGAGCAGCCTGCGTGAAGGCGAGCGGCACAATGGCGACACCAACCCGCGGCGCAAGGTGGTTGGCCAGCGGGTCACCCGTCTGGAGGACCCGCCGCTGGTGACCGGACGCGGCACCTATGTCGGCAATCTGAATTTTCCGCACCAGTTGCACATGCGGGTGGTGCGCTCGAACTATGCGCATGCCCTTATCCGCTCGATCGACACGGCGGCCGCACGCGCGCATCCGGGCTGCATCGCGATCTGGACCGGCGCCGATGTTGCCGACATCCCGCCGATCACCTTCCGGCCGACCAGCGTCCAGGGGTTGGAGCCGTATCGCCAGTACATCCTGGCGCGAGACCGGGTGCGCTATATCGGCGAGCCGATCGCCGTGGTGTTCGCTGCCGATCCGTACACCGCCGAGGACATCGCCGAGATGGTCACTCTGGACGCAGAAGAGCTGCCGGTGATCCTCTCGGCCGACACGCCACCAGGTGAGTTCGCGCCCGGGCTGTCGACCGAGGCGGTGATCATGCGCAAGAACTTCGGCGATGTGGATGCCGCCTTTCGCGCGGCGCATACGGTGGTCGAGGTCGATGTGCAGGTCGGCCGTCACTCCGGCGTACCGCTGGAGAATCGCGGTGCGCTCGCCCGTCTCGATCACTCGCGCGATGTGCTCGAGCTCTACGGCGCCGGCAAGCGGCCGCATGCGCATCGCGATGCCGTGGCAGCACTGATCGGGCGCAGTCCGGCGAGCATGCATTTCTATGAAGGCCATATCGGTGGCGGCTTCGGCGTGCGTGGCGAGATCTA
>JBBRCD010000100.1:0-15623 GCA_038205245.1 Burkholderiales bacterium | reverse complement strand
CAGCAGCACAATGCCTGCGCGGCGCGCCAGACGCACTTCGGTCGTGTTCGAATGCGCCAGCTTCAACAGTTCCTCCCGCTGCACGTCGTCCAATTCAATCGCACTGGCCAATCGCATCGCCGTCTCCAAAGCAAAGCTGATAATACTTGGACTCGACGAGTTTCTTTTAGTTTTAATAAATATGAAGCACTACACTAGCACGTTCGGCCTCCGCATGAAAAAGCGCCTGCCTATGATTGCGATGATCGCGAGAGGGCTCCTGATTATTCTGGTTCTCGTGGGGTTAAGCGCTGGAATGGTCGTGTTGTTAAAGATGGTCACCGCTCTTGTTGAGCCCCCGTTACTCATTCCCGTAGCCATGGTTTTTTTCGGTGCCTACATTTATGTGGTCGGGCGCTGGGTGTTTCGTCAAAAGACGTGCCCTCTGTCGTCGGCATATTCAAAACAGCTGCTGCGTTATCTGCTCGGGAGCAAAGGCCCAACCCGGCAGTCCACACCGGTGCTGCGCGATAAAGCCGCGCGGCGTCGGTGACTTGTACGTTCGGCAAATGCAGAGCTAGTCCCTCATGCATGCCTCGGTGCGCGACTTCACACTAACCATTGCCCAATTCGAGCGCGGCGGCAAGCTCGTCGAAGGCTGCACGCGCTTCGGCTTGCAGCGCGCCAGCGCGGCGCCGCGCTCAAATCCCTCAAGCCACGGTCGGTTTGCCCGGCGTCATCTATCTTGAGTTACGTGTTCTTGTTGTCGCAATCGCGCCGCACAGCAAAAAGACCAACTACTGGGCTGCACGCCTAGGCGCCTCTCAAGAAACTCCCTCCAAGTGATTGAAGGGCAATGCCTGTTTCCAGCGAGTTGTCCAGTCGCGACGAGCCGCATACCCATCTTCTCGCCCTTCTGCGCCAGGTGCCTGAGTACGCGCTCGCGGTATCGGTCTTCGTGGTAGTCCCGTCCTTGATCGGTGTACTCTTCCCCCTTCGCTGACGACCGCCAGCGCAGTGGCCATGTCGATGCCGTCGATGAGCAGTTCAAGATCGTTGATGCCGGGCACCCCGGGGGAACTCGCCATTGCCCAGGCTCGGATGCGGACGGTCTTCCGATGCACGCCTTCGTTCGGCATGCGCGTCTTGGCGATTACTTGCGGCCAGCACCGGTCATGTTGGTGGTGTACAAGTTGAAGCCTCGGCGCGGAGGACAGGCATTAGCAGTGTTGACGGGATCAGCAAGAGGGTCGGCCTGCTCATGATTGCGGGCTCACTTTGTCTGCGAAGCGATCGCTTTGGTCTGATGCGGCGCTTTTACAGGCGACGGAAACTTTTCCGGGCGCGCGTCCGGAATGAAGCCATCGCGATTGGGCATGCGCACAGCGGCAAGCGATTTCGCGTCCATCGTTGCCGCTCCGCCGACCACGCCAGCACGCGACAGGATGTACGCCGACACCGCGTACACCTGATCGTCGCTCAGACTTCCGGGCGACATGAGCGGCATCGCCCGTTTGATGTAGTCGAACAGCGTCGTTGCGTACGGCCAGTAGCTCTCTACCGTCTTCACTGGCGCTTTGCCAGGGTCACGGTTCACGAGCGTGCCTCGCCCACCGATAAGGCGGTCGCCTAAACCGCCTTGAAGCTCGGCACCATGGCACGCGACGCACTGGGACTCATAGACGGTCTTGCCCTCGGCAACCGATCCGGAGCCCTTCGGCAGGTCGCGGCCATCGGGCATGGACGAGAAGAAGCGCGCCAGATCGGACGGCGACGCCGGTTGTCCGAAACCGTAGAGCGAAGAACTGCCGCTGCTTTGTGCGAACGCAGCGCCGCTTACCAGCGCGCCGAGTGCAATCGACGCGAGCTGGAAGACCCGCCGCCATGACAGGGACCGTTGGCCGTCTTCAATAGTGGTGAACATTGGTGACCTCGCCATTTGATGCAAGCTGCCAACTCTGAATCGAATTGAGGTGATAGATCGACCCGAGCGGCCCATTGAGGCCGCGCGCCGCAATAAGCTGACCGAGTGTCGGCTGGACGTATCCGGTGTCGTCGATACAGCGGCTCTGCAGCACAGCCGAGCGCTTTCCGTCCCACTGCCACGGGAAGCGGAATCGGGTATGGCAGAGCGAGAGGACGGGCTGCTGAAGTTGCGCCTGCCGCCATATACGGCCACCGTCGACCGACACATCGACGCGCCGGATCGAACCGCGTCCCGACCACGCCAACCCCGTGATTTCGTGGAAGCCTGGCTGTGCGAGCCGCATCCCTCCGGACGGGGACGTGATTACCGACTTGGCATCCATTTCGAACGAAAACTGAACCGCCTTGCCATCGGGCCGGATGTCGGTGTACTTCGAGGTCTCCTCCCGCGTCATGAACGGCGCGTCGGAGACCTCAATGCGGCGCAGCCATTTGATGTTCATGTTGCCCTCGAAGCCGGGCACCAGCAGGCGCAAGGGATACCCCTGCTCCGGGCGCAGCGCCTCCCCGTTCTGGCCCCAGGCGAGGATGCAGTCCTTCATGGCCTTTTCGATTGGAATGCTCCGTGTCATCGCCGCGCCATCGCCGCCCTCGGCAAGCAGCCACTTTGCGCTCGACCGCACGCCGACCTCGTTGAGAATGGTCGCGAGGGGAACGCCCGTCCATTCAGCGGTAGAGGTGAGACCGTGCGTACCCTGTACTGTCGGCATGGTCGGCTTGGACCACTCCGTGAGGGTGTTGCCGGAACACTCGAGAAAGAGCATCCGCGAGATCGAGGGGAAGCGTTTGACGTCGGCCATTGAATACTTGCGCGGCCGGGCAACCAAGCCATGGACGTATAGCGTGTGCCTGCGCGGGTCGATGACTGCGGTGCCAGAATGGCTGCGCTCAAAGAACAGGCCGGACGGCGTGACGATGCCGATGCTGTCCTGCAGAGGTGTGAGCGTCCACGAAGACAACGGCGTTGCCGTCTTGTAGCGCTGCCTGACCTCGGTCTCGAACTGCGATCTCGAGCCGTAGCTCTCGTCCTCGAGCGGGTAGCCCGGCACTTTGGAAGCGTCGGCCGGCACGGGCCGGTCGACCGCCCCGGGCGGTGTCGCAGCGCCGATGGATGCCGGCAACGCAGCGGCGCCTGCCAGCCCCAAGCCAGAGGCGAGGAATCGGCGCCGCGCCCGGGGTGGCTGCAGCACATCGTGCTCGCGGTCCCGATGGAAGTTGTCCATGTGCAATCTCCTGATACGACCTTGACACCCGCGGTCACCCAGATGAGGCAGCCGCTGGAACAGGGTGCCGGCGACGATGTAGGTAAGTGCCAAGAAGATGAGGAAAAGATACGCAACGACTGTACCCATATGGGCCAAGTCCAGCCGGCGGTCAGACCTCTATTTCAGGGAAGGTCCGCCGAGCGCGGCAGCAATCGTTCGATCTGGCCAAGCCTGATGGCAGCCTCTGCTTCTCTTCGCCGGAGAGCTCGTTGCCCGGACGATCCGAGCGTTCCTTCAGGCGCGGAAACAGCGAATAGATGCCTTCGGCGTCCAGCTGTCGCGCTGCCCTTTGCTGCTCGCGGCAACAGCCGCAGCGGAGGGCGCCACGCGCCGTCGCTGATGCTGATCGTTGAGACGTCCAAATACACGCTTGCGTGGCTCGCTGCTTTAGTGTGTGGGTCGCTGCTTCTTCTTGGTCGCTTCTTTGGCCGCTTCTTTGAAGACATACGGCACACAGTCTGCTACCATCGTTACTCATGAAACCGTTTCGATGGTCACCCGACAAGAATGACCTGCTCAAGCAGGAACGAGGCGTATCCTTCGAGAACATCACGGTCGCAGTGGAAGCAGGTGGGTTGCTTGAAATCGTGCCGCACCAGAACCCAGCGAAGTACCCGCGGCAGAAAGTCATGGTCGTTGAAGTCGCAGGCTATGCTTTTCTGGTCCCGTTCGTTGAAGAGGAAGATCACTTCTTTCTCAAGACCATCATCCCCAGCCGCAAGGCTACGCGCGACCTCATCGCGAAGGAGCCAGACGATGTCCAAGCTTGATCCCTACGAGCGAGAGGTGCTTGAAGCCTACGAGTCGGGCAGACTGAAGCCGATTGCGAGCAAGGCTGAACTACAGCGAATGCGCGCTGCAGCAAGGGCTACAGCAATCAAGGACAAACGGGTCAACATTCGCCTGTCGTCTGCAGATCTGCTCGATATACAGGCCAAGGCCCTTGCTGAAGGCATGCCGTACCAGACTCTGATTGCAAGCGTCCTGCACAAGTATGCGGCAGGCAAGCTCGCGGAGAAGGAGCCGTCGGTGGTTGACGCCCGGCGACGCCTCTCGAGAAACTCCGTCCAGGTGATTGAAGGACAATGACTGTTTCAAGCGGGCTGCTCGCGAGCAAGACTAGATCTCTCTGACGGATATCGCGTGGCGCAAGGACCCGGAGCGGACGGACTACCTTATCTCGAACTGGCTGCGAAACCGCAACACGATCGAGTTCCTCGGCATCCGGCAGGCCCTGAACAACCCCGGTTTTAAACCCATCGAATTCGATGGGTTTAGGAAGAGCGCGGGGCTGAACAGTTTCATCCTGACGGTAGAATCGTTGGTCCAGCGGACGGGGGCGATCGGGCTCGTTTCCAAGGCCGGGCGCTACGGATGGGCCAAGCTGATGTGCTCCAGGCTCGGCGGCCACGAGACCCTGAACCTTTACGCCGAGGCCATCGCCAAGATGCCGGAGAACCCCGGCATCTCGCCGCTCTTTCGCGATATCTTCAAGAACGCCTAAGATCACGCCTCAATCCCAGAGCGAGCCTGCCATGACTGGAAGCAGTACACATCGCTACCGATCCGAACATCCTCCACGGAGCGATCTGCTTCGTGGGTACCCGCATCCCGGTGACTGTGGTGCTGGACAACCTCGCAGACGGTGCCGCGCCCGCAGAGATTCTGAAGCAGTACCCTGGCTTTCGAGCGGAACACGTTCCGGCAGCGCTTGCTTATGCGGCATACCTGGCGCGCGAGCGCGTGATCCCCACCCCTGCCCAACCCCGCAGTGAAGTTCAAGCTCGATGAGTACCTGCCAGCGTTCGTCCGCGAAGCCTTTGGCGAGATGGGCCATGACGCCCACAGCGTTGCGGAGGAGGGGCTATCCGGCGCATTTGATGAGAATGTACTTGCGGCCTGCATCGCCGTGAAGCGCGTCCGCATCCGGGACGGCGGCGCCTGACTTCACGCTCGAGCGGCGCGCCACCGCAGACGATCACCGTCCAACGACCCCCAGCTCGTCCGGACGCTGTATTGTCCACCTCCGAAATGCGTGAGGTTCCCCGCGAGATCGCAAACTCTGGCTCGCCAATCCGCAACAGATCGTTTGAGGAGGAGCAGATGTCTATCCCGATTCGAACCGCGTTCCGCTCGCGGATCGCCGCCGCTGCGACCCCTGTGTTGTCTGCGCTTGCGTGCGCGCTCGCCTCTGCGACCGCGCACGCACAAGCACCCACAACGGCGCAGTGGCCTGCCAAGCCTATGCGCATGCTGATTGCGCTGGCGCCAGGCGGCGGTGTGGACACCACCGGGCGGATCATCGCGCAGAAGCTCACCGAGCGAACCGGTCAGTCGGTGGTGGTCGAGAACCGGCCAGGCGCGGGCGGATCGCTTGCGACAGACGCACTGGCCCGTTCGGCGCCGGACGGCTATACGCTGCTCACCAATTCCTCCGGGGTCGCGATCACGCCGAGCCTGATGATGCTGCCCTACGACCCGCGCAAGGACATCCTGCCGGTGACCCTGGCGGTGATCTCGCCGGGCGTGCTGGTGGTGCACCCGTCGCTACCGGTGAAGTCGGTGAAGGAGTTCATCGCTTTCGCCCGCGCACGTCCGGGTGAGCTGCTCTATTCGTCCTCTGGCAACGGCACCGGCCAGCATCTCGCAGCCGAGTTGTTCAGCCAGATGGCCGGGTTGAAGTTCACCCACGTGCCCTACAAGGGCACGGCGCCAAGCATCACCGACCTGATCGGTGGACGGGTGGCGATGTCGATGGCCAGTGTGGTATCCACCCGGCAGTTCTTCGAGTCGGGCAAGCTGCGTGCACTCGCCGTGCTCGGCGCCAAACGTACGCCTGCGCTGCCCAACCTGCCCACGATTGCCGAAGCCGGCGTGCCGGGCTTCGCCTTCGAGAACTGGTATGGCGTGTTTCTGCCGGGACGCACACCGCTTGAACTCGCGGTGCGGATACAGCAGGAGATCTCGCGGATCGTTCTCGATCCGGACACGGAGAAGAAGCTGCTCGCGCAAGGGTTGGACGCGGTGGGCAGCACCCAGGCGGAGTTCGCCCGCTTCTATGAAGACGAAATGCGCAATTACGCGAAGCTGATCGCTGCCATCGGCGTGGAGACTCAGTGATGAGCGCATCGATCCCGGCCGCAGCCGGTTCGGCGGCTGCGGTGGGTGGGGTAGGTGCAGTAGCTGCAGACCCGCTACTGAGCCAGATCGCCGACTATGTCACCGACTATCGTATCGGCGACACTGCCTCACTCGATGCCGCCCGGCTCTGTCTGTTCGACTCGCTCGCCTGCGCCCTGGAAGCGCTCGGCCATCCCGAGTGCGTCCGCCTGCTCGGCCCGATTGCGCCTGGCACGGTGGTACCCCACGGTGCGCGCGTACCCGGTACCAGTCATGTGCTCGATCCAGCCAAGGCGACCTTCGACCTGGGCTCGATGATCCGCTGGCTAGACTACAACGACGCCTGCTCGGGCGCGCTCACCATCCACCCCTCCGATGCGCTCGCCGGCGTGTTGATGCTCGGTGACTACCTGAGCCGTAGCCGCGCAGCCGAAGGCGGCAAGCCGCTACGCATGGCCGACCTGCTGGACGCAGCGGTTCGCGTCTACGAGATTCAAGGCGCACTGTGCGCACACAACGACTTTCGCAAGCGCGGCATCGACCAGCCGCTGATGGTGCGCGCCGCCGTCGCGTCGGTGCTGACCCGGATGCTCGGCGGGGGCAGAGCCGAGGTGCTGAACGCCGTGTCCAATGCGTTTGTCGACACCACGCTGCTGGGGATCCGCCAGGCGCCCAACATCGGCTCGCGCAAGAACTGGGCGGCCGCGCAGGCGAGTGAGGGTGCAGTGCGGCTCGCCTTCATGGCGATGAAGGGCGAAGACGGCTACCCGTGGATTCTTTCGGCGAAGGACTATGGCTTCCAGGACTCACGCATGGGCGGCGAGGCGCTGCGGCTGGATGGTCCACTGGGCGAAGGCGTGATCAGCCGCTGTATGTTCAAGCTGCTGCCGGCCGGAATTCATGGCCAGACCGCAGGCGAATGCGCGTTCACCCTGCATACACAAGTGCTGCCGCGGCTGGACGAGATCGAGCGCATCGAACTGCATTGCCACCGCGCGCTGGCACGGATCATGGACAAACCGGGCGTGCTGCGCAATTCAGCCGACCGCGATCACTGCGTGCAGTACATCGTCGCGGTAGGCCTGCTACATGGCCGGATCGGTCTGGACGACTATGGCGACGCGTTCGCTGCCGATCCGCGTATCGATGCGCTGCGCGCCAGAATGACCCTCAGCGAAGACCCGCGCTACACCGAGGGCTTCTTCGATCCGGCGCAGCGGTCCAGTGCGAACGCGATCGAGGTGCGATTCCGGGATGGCACTACGACAGGGCGCATCGAGCGCGAGTATCCGCTTGGCCACCCGCGCCGCCGCGCCGAGGCGCTGCCCGCACTCGCCGCGAAGTTCGAGCATGCGCTGCGCCGGCTGCCGGCCGCGCAGCGCGAGCGGATGCTTGCCCTGCGCGATGATCCGGCGTTGGACCAGATGCCGGTGCATGAATTTGTCGACACAATGGCGCTCAGGACAGACTGAGCCCGATCGACCGTACTTGCTAAAAGCACCAGTTCGCCGTACTGCGCAACGTAACTGCGCGACATACCTGCGACACGCACCTACTCGACGCAGCTACTCAATCTTGATCCCGGCCTTGCGCACTACCTCGCCCCACTTGGCGGTCTCGCGTTTCATCCAGCCGGTCAGCTCGTCTGGCGCCATCGTCGATACCTGCGCGCCCTGCTTCGCCAGGAATTCCCGGGTGTCCGGCGTGTTGAGTATGCGGCCGAGCTCGGCGTGCAGCCGCTCGAGCGCCGGCCGGGGTGAGGCCGCGGCAGTCAGGATGCCCTGCCATGAACCGGTCTCGAAGTCGCGCAGACCCAGTTCGCGCAGCGTCGGCACTTCAGGAATCGACGGGTAGCGCTCGGCACTGGACACCGCTAGCAGGCGCAGCTTGCCGCCGCGCACGAACGGATAGGTCGCGAGCATGCCGTTGAACGCCACCTCGGCATGGCCGCCAGCCAGATCGATCATCGCGGCCGCGCCGCCCTTGTACGGCACATAGGTCCACTTCACGCCAGCCTGCTGTTCGAACGCAACACCGGCCAGATGTGGCGGCCCGCCAATACCCGAGGCGGCGAAGTTGAGCTTGCCCGGGTTGGCCCTGGCCAGTGCGATCAGTTCACGCACGCTCTTGGCCGGCACCGATGGATGCACGACCAGCAGATGCGGCGAGTAGGCGACCATGCTCACGCCGGCGAAGTCGCGCACGACATCGAAGTTCATCTTGTAGATCGCCGGGTTGATCGCGATCGCGCCAAGGTCGGCGAGCAACAGCGTCTGCCCGTCCGGTGCTGCCCGCGCGACCGCCTCGGCGCCGATGTTGCCGTTGGCCCCGGGCCGGTTCTCGACCAGCACCGGCTGACCGATTGCCTCGCCAAGACGTGGGCTGATCACCCGCGCGAGGATGTCCGAGGTGCCCCCGGCGGCGAACGGCACGATGATGCGCACCGGCCCGCTCGGCCAGCTCTGGGCCGCAACCTGAGCGCTGACCGCCAGCAGCGCCGCGACAACCGGCGCGCGCGCCAACTGAAACCAGACAGTGTGGCTGAATGTCTTCATCCGGGGCCTCCTTGGCACTGACGTCACTTCTGACGTGCGGCTTCTGACGGGCCGTTGCTGCGAGACTACTCCAGTGCCGCGCCTGTGGCAAATCGACTATTGCCCGGGGTAGGCGCCCCGGCGGCCGGCCACCGCTGGCTTGACCGTCGCGTTCAGGTGGGCATGGGCGCGAACCGGGCGACCGACCGACCGTCGACGTCGACCTGCCCGAAGAACATTGCGTAGGGTCGCACCCAGTCGCCGGTGGCGTTGTACAGCGGCCGATAGAGCACCAGCGGCTCCAGCGTTTCGCTGTGCCGGACGACGCCGATGACCGCGTACTCGCCGCCCTTGTAGTGCCGATAGCGGCCGGACGGGGCAGCAGGCAGGGGCGGCAGTTCAGTCATGGCGCACGCGACAAGGATCGAACGGCAACGGGCCCGGGAGAGACACCCTGGGCGGCGAACACGCCTGTATTGGCGCAGGCGAGCGCACAGACGGCGAACACCCGTGGCAGCTGACGAGGCATGGCAACTACTCCTTCTATGGTGCTGCGTGTACCGGGCCGAACCGGGCCGGACCGGCAACGAGCCACTCAGCTTTCATGTTTCTCTCAAGGCTATCACGGCACCCGATGCGCCACGCCGCGCCACGCTCCGCTCCGGATCGACCGCCCGAGGTAGGCTATCCTTGAACCCCCCGGAGGAGGGCCTCAATGTCGAGCAAGCCCCATGTGATGCTGTTCAGCGTCCACAAGGATGCGATGGACGCCGCGGTGTGTGCCTTTGCCAGCGACTGGCCGCAGGCGCGGGTTAGCAATCTGCTCGACGACAGTCTGTTTGCCTGGGTGCATGAGGCCGGTGGCGTGGTGCCGCCGATGTATGACGTGTTCCGGACGCTGACCCGGCACATGATCGGCCGCGGCGCCGATGGCATCGTGTTCACCTGTTCTGCGTTTCGCGATGTCATCGATGCCTGCATCGCCGAGTTCCCGCTGCCGATGCTCGGCCCGAACACCGCGATGATCGAGCAGGCGCTGGCGCGCGGTTCGCGCCTGGCAGTGATGGCCACCGTCGGGCCGACCATTCCGTCGATCGCCGCCGAGATACACGCCATGGCCGGCAAGCTCGGCCGCGAAGTCGAGCTGGTGCCCTTCATGGTCGAAGGTGCCTTCGAAGCGCTCGCCGCCGGCGATGCCGCCACCCATGACGCGCTGGTAGCCGCCCGGGCAGGCGACATCGACGACTGCGATGCGATCGTGCTCGCCCAGTTCACGCTATCGCGCGCAGTGCCGGCAGTGGCTGCGGTCAGCGCGCTGCCGATCTACAACTCACCGGGGTCCGCGGTCGCCAAAATGCGCTCGCTGCTCGGCTACTGATCAATCCGCAATGGAGACCTTCCCGATGGCTCAACCCGCACCCGAAGTCCTCGCCGATCTGGCACCGACCGGCAAGCTTCGCGCCGGCATCAACTTCTCCAACTTTCTGCTCACCGCGCGCGACGCCGATGGCAAGCCGAAGGGGGTCGCGCTCGATCTCGCCCATGAGCTGGGTCGGCGCCTGGGCGTCGCGGTGGAGATCGTCGAGTTTCCCAACCCGGGCAAGCTCGCCGAGTCGGCCGACAAGAACATCTGGGATGTCGGGTTCCTCGGCGCCGAGCCGGCGCGCGCAGTACTGATCGACTTCTCCGCCGCCTATGTCGAGATCGAGGCCACCTATCTGGTGCGCAAGGACTCGCGCTTCAAGTCGATCGCCGATGTCGACCGCGACGGCGTGAGCGTGATCGTCCCGGCCAAGGCGGCCTACGGTCTGTGGCTGGCGGCAAACCTCAAGCAGGCGAAGCTCACCGGTGCCGACACCGCAGACACTGCGGCGCAGCGGTTCGCTGCCGAGAACTTCGACGCGCTCGCCGGGCTGAAGGACCGCCTGAGCCAGGATCTGCCCCAGTTGCCCGGCACCCATCTTCTTCCCGGCAAGTTCGCTTCGGTTCAGCAGGCAGCCGGCACGCCGAAGGGCCGCGCGGCCGGCTTTGCCTATCTGTGTGCCTTCATCGAGGACGTGAAAGCGTCCGGGCTGGTGGCCAAGCTGATCGAAGCAAACAAGGTCGGGCATGGTCTGGCGGTCGCCCCGCCGGCCGGGCACGGCTAGAGAGCGCGCCGCCCGTACTCGCGGGCCGCCACCGATCCACTGGAGGAACTGCATTGGCCACCGATCATCTGAACGCCTACAACATCTTTGATCTGCGCGAGCAGGCGTTGAAGCGCGTACCGCGTGGACTGTTCGAGTTCACCGACCGCGGCACCGAGGACGAAGTTTCGCTGAAGAACAACCGGTCGGTGTTCGACGGCATCCGGTTCCGGCCGAGAACCCTGGTCGATGTGTCCAGACGCACCCAGGACACCACGATCTTCGGTGTGCCGCACAAGATGCCACTGGTGATCGCGCCTACCGGCACCGCGGGGCTGATGTGGTACGAAGGCGAGCTCGCGCTTGCACGCGCCGCGCGCGCGGCCGGCATCCCGTTCACGCTGGCCACCGGATCGATCACCGCGATGGAGCGCGTGGCCGATGAAGCCGGCGGGGAACTCTGGTTCCAGCTCTACATGTGGCCGGACCGCGCGCTGTCGCATGAACTGGTGCTGCGCGCCAAGGCGGCCGGCTTCAAGGCGCTGATCGTGACCGTCGACGGCGTGTCCTCGGGAAATCGCGAGTACAACATGCGTAACGGGTTCACCATCCCGTTCACCATTTCGACCCGCAACATCGTGGACATGGTGACCCACCCGCGCTGGCTGTTCGGCACCATGCTGCGCTACCTCGCCACCACCGGCATGCCGACCTATGCCAACTATCCGGCCGCGGCCAGGGCGAAGCTGACCGCCGGTCCGGTCGGGCGATCGAGCCTGCGCTCGGACTCGATCAGCTGGGACGACCTGGATGCCCTGCGCAAGATCTGGCCGCACAAGCTGATCGTCAAGGGCATGCTGGACGCCACCGATGCGGCGCGCGCGGTCGACCATGGTGCCGACGGCATCGGGGTGTCCAACCACGGCGGGCGTAATCTGGACGGGATCATCTCGCCGATCGAAGTGCTGCCCGAGATCGTCGATGCAGTGGGCAACCGCGCCACGGTGTTCATGGACAGCGGCGTACGAAGGGGTAGCGACGTGGTCAAGGCGCTGGCACTGGGCGCGGATGCAGTGATGGTCGGTAGGGCTACGCTGTACGGTGTAGCCGCTGGCGGCGAGGCGGGTGCAGCACGCGCGCTGGAGATCTTCCGCGACGAGATACACCGGGTCATCGCCTTGCTCGGCTGTCGCAATCTGGCCGAGCTCGGCCCGCACTACCTGAAGCTGGTCGATCCGACCCTGCGCGCGCCCAGGCGGGTGCGTCGTCCGCTGAGCGCCGTGCCGGATCAGGCGATGCCCGGATAGTTAGAGGGTTACGGGCGCAAGCGCCGCAGCACCGCGCCCGGCGATCCGTCCGGTCACCACGCATTCTGCGATGTTGCCCCCGGACAGGTAGAGATGGCCGAACGAGCTGCCGCATTCGCCGGCGGCATAGAGGCGCGGTATCGGCACGCCGTTCACATCGATCACCCGTGACTGTGCATCATGCACCGGCCCGCCCTGGGTGTTGGAGATCACTGCCCAGACTGGCGCTCCATAGAACGGCGGTTGGGTAATCGGAACCATGCTGCCGGCAGGTCGCGAGAAGTCATCGTCACCACCAGCGGCGCACTGCGCGTTCCAGCGCGCGACCGAGGCGGCGACTGCAGCGCCATCGATGTCCAGGAGCCGCGCCAGTTCATCCAGCGTATCGGCCCGCTTGAGGATGCCGTTGTCGACTTCGCGCAGGTTGTCCTCGCTCCACTCGTAGTGCAGGCCCTCGTCATTCGAGGTTGGCTTGCCCAGCGGATACATGCGGCGCCCGATGTCGTCGCAGATCATGTAGCCAGGATTGCGCGGCGACTGCTGGGTCACCGGATCGTAGTAGGACAGTTGCCGCACACCGGTGTCCTGGGTGTAGGGCTGATACTCGGACATGAAGCGGCGGCCGGACTTGTCCAGCAGCACCCAGGCCATCTTCAGTTTCACCTGATCGGCATCGCCCGGGAACCAGTCCGGGAACCGCTTGGCGCGGATGCCGTAGGGATAGGCGGGATCGGTATGGCGGAACCCGTACGATCCGTGCACATGCCACATGTGCCAGAGCGCCGCACCGAGCGACTGAGCCATGCGCACGCCGTCCCCGGTGTTGTGGCGTGCCGCGGCGTTGAGCACCGGATGCGTCTCCAGGAACTGCGCCTTCATGTCGGCGTTGCCCTCGAAACCGCCGGTGGCGATGACCACACCGCGCCGTGCCGCGATGTCGTGTTCGACACCCTCGTGCAGCACCGTCACGCCATGCACTTCATGGGTTGCCGGGTCGGCGATCAACCGCTGCACGCCGCAGCCCAGGCGCACCTCGACCCCGGCGGCAACCAGGTTGTCATGCACCACCTTGAACAGCTTCGGGCCATTGGGTGCGCCGTTGGCCCAGGGATAAGCCGCACGCGCATCGAACCCGGGCACATCGACGACTGTCGTGTGATAGAACGTGTTGGTGCCCGGCAACGGATAGTTGCCGCGGATCTGCCGGCGAAACGGGTCGCCGGCCCGGGCACGCTCCTCGTTCTCCTCGACCGAGGTGATGACTCTTGCCCCATTGATCTGTGCCAGTTCGCGCACATAGGCCTCGAGCCCGCACATGCCCTCGGCCAGCGTGCGCACCACATCGTCGGGTGTGCGCCCGCCGTTGGTGGCCTGAAGATAGGCAAAGGCCTGTTCCGGATCATGGGCGCTGCGCACCGCACCATAAGAGCAGATCGACAGTCCGCCGGGCACGGTCGATTTTTCCAGCAGCAGCGTACGCGCGCCAGCCTGCGCCGCGTTCAGCGCTGCGATACCGCCGCCGAGGCCAAAGCCGATGACTACGACATCGAAGGATTCCGGGGACTTCATGCGACCTCTGGGCCCACTGTCAAAACTCCACATCCAGTTCTTCGATGTCATCCGGCTCGGCCAATGCCCCGCCTATCCACTCGGCCATGAACGGTGTGGCGGTGACGTGGTCGCAGTAGGCCTGGCAGACATCATCGAGGGGAACGCCATAGGTCCTGAAACGGGTGGTCACCGGGGCATACATCGCATCCGCCAGGGTCGCCTGTTGACCGAAGAGAAACGGGCCGCCATGTGCGCCCAGGCATTCCCTCCAGATCTCGGTGATCCGGTCGATGTCGAGTTGGGCCTTCGACCACACCTTGAACCCCTTGATCCGCGCGCGGATGTTCATTGGCAGCGATGACCTCAACGCGGAAAACCCTGAATGCATCTCGCCGCAGATCGCGCGGCAAAAGGCACGCTGCATCCGATCAGCTGGCAGCAGCTTCGCCTCGGGCGCGATCTCGTTCAGGTATTCACCGATCGCCAGCGTGTCCCACACCTTCACCCCGTCGTGGAGGAGGCAGGGCACCAGGATCGACGGCGACAGCAGAAGGAGCTCGGCACGCGCGTCGGCCGTGTCGGTGGGTACGGGAATCTCCACGAACGTAACGCCGGACATCTTGACCATCAACCACCCTCGAAGTGACCATGAGGAGTAGTTCTTGCTGCTGATCGTCAGCGTCGTCTCTGGCATCAGGGCGCTCCCCGCCATGCCTGGCGCGCTCGACCGGGCACCAGATGTGCGAAACGTGGCATAAGCATTCGTGGCATGAGTATTCTTGGCGTAAACATGTGCATGTGCGGCATGTATCGTGCGCGATCCAGCCCTGAGGCTGTTCCGCAACCGGATGACTGATTACGATGATGTACCAGAACTACCAGTTGATGGCCAATCTCGGCAACCCGGTGCGGCTGTTCGCCAACCAGGCAAGCGCATTCCTGGACACCTGGCAGCCGGTCAGGGGCGTGCCTGCGTCGAGAAGGATGACGGCCTGGCTGGAGCAGGTCTCGCTGTTCGGCTTTACCCACCACCGGCCGCCGTTCCGGATCGAGCCGGTGACCCTGCTGTCCGGCGAGTCGGTCGCGGTCGACGAGTCGATGGTTGCCCAGACCCCGTTCTGCCGGCTGATCCGCTTTTCCAGGCAGGGCGCTCACGGCCTGCCCCGGGTGATGCTGGTGGCGCCGATGTCCGGGCACTTTGCGACGCTGCTTCGCGCGACTGTGCAGACTTTGGTGCAGGACCACGAGGTCTACCTGACCGACTGGCTGAACATACGGGACGTGCCCCTGTCGGCAGGCGAGTTCGACATGGACGTTCACACCGAGCAGATCATCCATTTCCTGCATTTGCTCGGTCCGCGCACCCATCTGATCGGCGTGTGCCAGCCCACGGTCTCCTGCCTGGCTGCCGCCAGCCTGATGGCCGAGGAAAAGGACGATTGCACGCCGGCCAGTATCACGCTGATGGCAGGACCGGTCGACCCCAGGATCAGCCCGACCACGGTCAATCAACTGGCCATGTCCAAGCCGATCGAATGGTTCGAGAAGCATCTGATCGGCGAGGTGCCGCTGCAGTTCGCGGGTCACGGCCGCCAGGTGTACCCCGGCTTCGTGCAGTTGACGGCGTTCCTGAGCATGAACGCCGAGCGCCATCGCAAGTCGTTCAACGACCTGTTCGCGCTGCGCACGGCCGGTGAGGACGACAAGGCCGATGCGATTCGCGAGTTCTATGGCGAGTACTTCGCGATCATGGAT
>JBBRCD010000099.1:0-15713 GCA_038205245.1 Burkholderiales bacterium | reverse complement strand
GTGCTGCTGGAGAACTACAAGGTGGGCGATCTCGCCCGCTACGGGCTGGGCTATGCCGATCTCGAGAAGATCAACCCCGGATTGATCTACTGCTCGATCACCGGCTTCGGCCAGACCGGCCCGTACAAGGACCGCCCGGGCTATGACTTCATGGCGCAGGGCATGGGTGGCCTGATGAGTGTCACCGGCGAGCGCGACGATCTGCCTGGGGGCGGTCCTCAGCGCGTTGGCGTGCCGATCGTCGACATCATGACCGGCATGTATGCCTCGATCGCGGTGTGCGCTGCGATCGCCCATCGCGCACAGAGCGGCGTCGGGCAATACATCGACATGGCGCTGCTCGACACCCAGGTGGCGTTCCTGTCCAACCAGGCGATGAACTACCTGGCCACCGGTGAAGCTCCGGTGCGGCTGGGCAACACCCATCCGAACATCGTGCCCTACCAGACCTTCCGCACCCAGGATGGCGCGATCATCCTCGCCTGTGGCAACGACAATCTCTTTCGCAAGTTCTGCGATGTGGCCGGCTGCGGCGAACTCGCGATCGATCCGCGCTTCGCCAGCAACGGCAAGCGGGTCGAGAACCGTGCTGCGTTGACCGCGCTGCTGGATGCCCTGTTCGCTGCGCGCAGCACGCACGACTGGGTGGCGGCGCTGGAGTCGGCCGGTGTGCCCAATGGCCCGATCAACGATCTGGCGCAGGTGTTCGATGAGCCGCAGGTGGTCGCACGCGGCATGCGTGTCGACGTGACGCATCCGGTGACCGGCCAGGTGCCGATGGTCGCGAGTCCGATGCGCTTCTCCGGCACGCCGATCGAGTACCGGCTCGCCCCGCCGATGCTGGGCGAACATACCGAAGCGGTGCTTGCGCGTGAACTCGGCTTCGATCCAGCCACGCTTGCGCAACTGCGCGCGCGTGGTGTGATTTGAGCGCTGGATTCGGTCAGCAGAGCGGTTGCAGCGCCAAGCCCAAGGTGTCTTGGTCCGGCCCCTGGGGTAGCGGGAAAGCAGCGCGTCCGGGTTGACCATTGCGCGCTCCGGTAGCCCGGTCAGCGCAGGCTGCGCGCCCGCTCGCAGGCTTCGCGCAGGCCGAGCGTGCACGCGCGCTCCAGCGCCTGCGCTGCCTGCGCCGGTTGCTTCAGGTCGAGGCTGACCAGCGCGCGCAGCCACCAGCCGGCCGCCTCCTTCGGTGCGACCTGGGTCAGCCGCTCGAAGTCTTTCGCCGCCTCGTCGAACCGGTTCTGCTGGGCGAGCATCCGCCCGCGCCCGAGCAATGCAACTGGATTATCCGGCGCGACCTGCAGCATGCGCGAGAAATCGGTCTGCGCCCGGCTCCAGTCGTTACGCACCATCGCCAGATTGGCGCGGTTGTTCAACGCATCCAGATGATTCGGATCGAGCGCCAGCGCGCGGTCCAGATCGGCCAGTGCGAGGTCGGGCTCGCGCCGTGCGATACGCAGCGTGCCCCGGTTGTACCAGGCGTCGGCCGATGACGGGCTGGCCGCGACCAGTCGATCCATGTCGGCAAGTGCCTCGTCTGCGCGCCCCTGCTCCAGCGCGAGTTGCGCGCGGGCTAGCAGCGCGTCGCGGTTGTCCGGCTTCAGCACGAGCGCCTGATCCAGCGCACTGCGCGCTTCATCCGGGCGCTGCAGTTGCGCCAGCACGATGCCGCGATTGGTCCACGCCTGGGTGTTCGGCTTGTCCAGTTTCTCGGCGCGCTCGAGCAGGCGCAGCGCGGTTGCTGCCTCGCCCAGCCCGATCAATGCGGCAGAGGCGTTGACCAGCGGCTCGGCGCGCTGCGGCCGCAGGCTGGCGGCGCGGTCAAAGGCCTTGAGCGCATCCGGCAGACGGCGCAGGTTCATCAACGCCACGCCCTGATTGAGTACCGAGGTGTATTCCTTCGGCGCGATCTCGCTCGCCCGCTCGAAGTCGGCGAGCGCCTCGGTGGCGCGGCCCAGGCGCAGATACTCCAGACCGCGCACGATGAAGGCGCGCTCCGCGCCCAGATGCCAGGGCTGGGCGAGCTTCTTCACTGCGTCGTCCCAGAGCATGAGCGCGCTGTCGAAGCTGCGCAGACGATTGGTTGCAGACAGGGCGAACGCCAGCGCCAGACAGAGCAGCACGGCAAGTGTGGTGCGGGTGAGCAGTACGCGGCCGGCAAGCGGCAGCACCGCCGGCAGGGCGAACATCCAGAGATAGCTGCGGTAGAGCACCATCGGTTCCTGCAGCCGTACCGCCGAGAACTCGGTGAGGAACAGCAGCCAGGGAGCGATCATCGCGAAGCCGACCAGCCGCCAGACCCCGGCCGAAAACAGGGCGCGCAAGGCGGCTGCGCCCCAGGCGACGAACAGCAACGGCCCGAGCGCCTGTGGCCAGGCGAACAGGCTTTGCGCGAAATCCGGGCGCAGGTCGACCGACATCCACCCCGGGTTGGGCAGCAGCCACAACCCGAGATAGCTGAAGAACAGCCAGGCCTGGGTCAGGATCGAAAGTGGAAAAAGATTCTCCAGCGCGAGCTGCGGACGGCTTTCCTCGACCTCGGCCAGCATCTCGAGCGCGAACGGTTCGTAGGGCGCACCCAGAATGCCGCGCACCCGGAGCATGATCAGCACCGCTATTGCGCCGTAGAGCAACAGCGGCAGCCAGAGCGAGCGCACCAGCGCGGGCAGACCGCCGACCCGTGTGCCGCGCAGCACGATCGCCAGGGCGACCGCCACCGCAGGCAACATCAGCGCGTGCTCCTTGGAGAACACCGCCACGAAGTAGGCGAGGGCGGCCGCGACATACCAGGCGCTGCGCCCGCGCTCCAGGCCGCGCATGAAGCACAGCAGCGAGATCAGGCAGAACAGCGTGGCCATCACGATGCTGCGCTGGACCAGATAGGCCACCCCGTAGACCGCGACCGGATGCATGGCGAACAGCAGCGTACCGGCGAATGCATACCAGAAGGGCTGGTCGTCCGACCAGTGGGTCATCCCGGGCAGTCGGCCGGCGAGCGGCACTTCGGGCAGAGTGAGGCGCGCGAACAGCGAACGCAGCAACGAGAACAGCGCGATGCAGACCGCGGCGTGCAGTGCCAGGTTGCCGATTCGATACCAGTGCCAGGCGTCGCCAGCCAGTGCCCAGGTCCAGCCCAGGCTGGCATAGGCGAACCAGCGCAGGTCGAGCTGGAACATCGACTGCGCATAGTTCGACAGCACCTTGGCATTCATCAGCGGCCGGTCGTCGAACACCAGCGGGTTGTCCAGCGCGCGCCAGTACAGGGCGAAGATCGCGGCAACGAAAACAGCGCAGGCGAGCGCGACTCCGGCGCGACCGATCCGGTAACGATCGCCCATCTGGTCAGCACCCATGTATCAGGCGGCGTCCAGCAACCCGAGGATGAAGGTCCACTCGGCGGGCTCGATCGGTGTGATCGACAGCCGGTTGCCCCGCTGCAGGATGCGCATGTGGGCCAGCGCCGGATGGGCGCGCAGCGCGCTCAGCGGCAGCAGCCGGGTCTTCTTCACCAGCTTCACGTCGACATTCATCCAGCGCGGCTCATCCTGCTTCGACTTCGGATCGAAGTACTCGCTGTGCGGATCGAACTGGGTGGCGTCCGGGTAGGCGCGCCTGGCCACCTTGATCAGCCCGGCGATGCCCGGCTCGGCGCAGCTCGAGTGATAGAAGACGCCCGGATCACCGACCGACATGTCGTCGCGCATGAAGTTGCGCGCCTGATAGTTGCGCACACCCCACCAGGCGGCGGTCTTGCCCGGCTCTTTCGCCAGGTGCTCGATACCGAACACATCCGGCTCGGACTTCATCAACCAGTAGCGCATGACCAGTCATTCACATTACAGGAGGCGAAAGATACCGCCGTTCTGCCTTCGAGGAAACAGATTCTGATCGACAGGCATTGATGTTTGGTACTGTATTCGATACTGTTAAGGACAATTATAGTACTGATTGGAGCGCTGACATGAACAACACTTTGACTGCAGCGATGCTCAAGCGGCGAGGCATGGCGGCGATCGAGGAGGGACTCCGGTGCGGCCCGATCCACATCGTGAAGCGCAACAAGCCGGCGGCCGTGGTGTTGTCGGAAGACGAGTACCTGCGCCTCACCAGCGGCCAGCCGGACAGATTGCCGGGGCAGACGGCGCTGCAGTGGCTGTTGTTACACCCCACCGTGAACCAGCGCAGCAAGAAGGATATCGACGAGGCATTGAGCGACGAACGCAACTGGTGATCACGCGGTGATTGTTTTTCTGGACACCAGCGCGTTGATCTATATGACCGAAGGGCGTGAGCCTTTTGCAGCCAGCGTGCGCGCCACGTTGCAGACCCTCGCCGAGCGGCACCCTCGATTGGGTATCGCGGTCAGCCGCTTGACCTGGCTCGAATGCCGCGTCGGGCCCATGAAGCGCAACGATGCGGCTGCGTTGAGCCTCTACGACGCGTTCTTTGCCCGCCCCGACCTCTCGTGGGTAGAGCTCACCCGAGAGGTGGTGGAACTTGCCGCGGCAGTACGGGTGCGCCATGGTTTGCGCACGCCCGATGCACTGCAGGCCGCCTGCTGCCTGCAACTGGGTGCCGACCACAGGCTGCTGACCGGTGATGCTTCGTTTCAGCGGGTGGCGGGGTTGAATGTCGTCGTGCTGAAGTGAGCAGAGATCGGGGGACGGAACCGTGGGGACAGCCCTGAGGGTCAGTCCCCACCCGCGTTCCAGACAGACCATTGGGGACAGACCCAAAAGGTCAGTGCCCGACCGGAGCGTTCAATTGCCGGCTCCGACGCGAAAAAGGGGACCCCTGCGGATGCCATGTGAACCGGAGTCTTGAACCATCAGGTTCAAGAGTGGTTGTCTTCCGAGCACATCAGGCACGTCCGACGTGGGACGCGCACACCGCGCTCTGTAGGTCGACAACCGTGATTACCGCATTGGTTCAAGAGATTCTGGCCCGCACAACACCGCAGGGGATTGATCTTGCAACCGCTAGAATAACTTGTCCTGCTCGGACAGTGCCTCATCCAGGGACACGTTCAATACGCCGATTCTACGCCTGAGTTCGGACACATCCACTGGACCCGCCACTCGCGTCGTCAGATGTTCATTGGCGATATTGAGCGCTGCCATGATTGCCACCCGCTCGGTGCCCATCACCTTGGCGCCGTCGCGGATACCGCGCATCTTGCCGTCGAGATAGTTGACCGCTTCCATCAACTCCTGCTCCTGTCCCGGAGGACAGGCGATACGGAACTCGCGACCCATGATGGTCACCTCCAGCGCCTTGCCGTCGGCGGACAGTCTGGACTCAGCCATCGACACTCCCCAGCGCCTCAGTCATCATCGCCTGCGCCCACCCGGGCGGCCGGAATACGGTCCAGCAACGCTTCCACACGCACTTTCGCTGCATCGATCCGGTCGGACAGCTGCTTGTTCTCGTTCTGCGCGGTCACCAGTTGCTGGCGCAGGCCGCCGTTCTCGGCGCGCAGCCGGCGGCACAGCGCGACCAACTGTGTCACGCGCTCTTCCAGGCCGTCCAGATCTAGATCCATCGGCTGACTATAGGGGAATCGAGCGTACCTAGTCAAAGCGTGCGGCGAGCGTGCAGAGACCGGCCGTGACCCGGTGCGCGCCGTGCCGATGCCGGACGTTGCCTCGACAAAGTTGCGCTCGCGCCCGACAACGCTATACTTCGACCCGCAGTTTGGGTGCGCCGCCGATCTTTCCGGTGGCGTTAAACGGGAAACTGGTGAGTGTCCGATCGGGTGATCGGGCGTGATGCCGGTGCTGCCCCCGCAACGGTAAGCGAGTGCGGGCGTGTCAACAGGCCACTGTGGGATGACCATGGGAAGGCGACACGTCAAGACTTGCGAGCCCGGAGACCGGCCCGAGCGGTAGGTGGTGTGACCGGCGCGCGGTGGGCGTGCCGTTGCCTGGAGCCTGAACCATGACGCTACGCGTCCTGTTGCGCGCCGCTGCGAAGCCGGCGACGATGTACTGTCTTTGCCTGTCGTCTGCCTGGGCACAGTCCACTGCCCAGCCTGTCGCATTGCGCGAGGTGGTCGTCACTGCGACCCGTTTCGCCGAGCCGGTCGGCGAGCGCCCGGTCAATCTGGACGTGATTTCCCGTGACGAGATTGCCCGGTCTGCCGCGCGGACCGTGCCCGAGCTGCTGTCGACGCAGCCGGGCATCGCGGTGCGCGAACTGTTCGGTGGCGGGTCCTCCGGCGCCACGGTCGACCTGCGCGGGTTCGGTTCGGTGGCGGCGCAGAACACCCTGATCCTGGTCGATGGTCGGCCGTTGAACGACATCGATCTGGGCGGTGTTGCCTGGTCGACGCTGCCACTCAGTTCAATCGAGCGGATCGAGATCCTGCGTGGTGGCGGCGCGGTGCAGTTCGGTGCGGGTGCCTCCGCCGGGGTGATCAACGTGATCACGCGCCTGCCGAAGGATGGCGAGCGTTCGGCCGAGGCGTCCCTGCAGATGGGCAGCCTGGCCAGCCGTGCCGCAGCGCTCTCCGGCAACTTCGGCAGCGGCCCGCTGGCGCTGCGCCTCTACGGGTCGACCATCGAGTCCGATGGCTACCGCGCCAACAGCCGCAATGTGCAGGATGTGGGTCAGGCCGACATGCGCTGGCGGGACGGCGTAAACACGCTGACCGCGCGCTTCGGGCTGGATCGTCAGAGCAGCCGGTTGCCTGGCGCGCGCCGGGTGCAGCCGTCGGCCGGCGTGAACGAGGTGGTCACCGACCCGCGTGGCACTTCCACCCCGCGTGACTTTGCCACCCGCGATGGCGCGCGCGCCAGCCTGGACTTCGACCGCGTACTGGACATCGGCGAGTTCAACCTCGGACTGGGCTGGCGCAGCAAGACTCAGGATGCGTACTTCGATTTCGGAGGCTTTCCCAATTACTCGGAACGCGAACTCACGGTGCTGGCGTTCACCCCGAGGCTTCGGATCGCACACCTGTTTGCCGGTGCGAGCGCGTCGACAACGATCGGGGTCGACGTCTATCGCTGGGACTATCGCCTGCTGAGCAGCAACTCACAGGCGAACATCGCGCGCCCGGTGAATACGGTCGACGCAGCGCAGGACAACAAGGCCCTCTACCTGGCGACCACGGTGTCGATGCCCACCGGCACCACGCTCACCGCCGGGCTGCGCGGCGAGCGCTACGAGATCTCCGCCACCGACGTGTTCGACCCGACCGCGCCGGGCGCCGGTTTCGGCTCGGCGGCACAGCAGGGCGCGCAGTCCACCAACCAGCATGCCTGGGAACTGGGTGTGCGCCAGGCGCTGACCAGTTCACTTGCGCTGATCGGCAAGGCCGGACGCAGCTTCCGCTTCGCCAATGTGGATGAAATCTATGGCTTTACGCCCACGTTCAGCCGGCAGTACAAGTTCCTGAAGCCGCAGACTTCCACCGGCGGCGAGATCGCACTCGACTACAGCAGGCCAGGCGCGGCGGCGCGGCTGGCGCTCTATCGGATGGACGTCGATGACGAGATCCGGCTCGACCCGTTCACCTCCGGTGTGGGCAACACCAACCTGCCTTCGTTGCGGCGAGAAGGCCTGGAACTGGGCGGGCACTGGCAGGCCGCGCGTACGCTGCGTCTGAACGCAGCCTATACCTATACGCGAGCCCGCTTCCAGGAGGGCGTGCTGGCCGGCTCGCCGCCGTTCAGCCAGACCAACATCGCGCTGACCGGGCGCACCGTGCCGCTGGTACCGGACTATCAGCTCGTGGTTGGAGGCGCATGGACGCCAGTGCAGGCCCTGACCCTGTCGGCCAATGCCCGCCGGGTCGGGGCGGCTTTCATGGACAACGATGAAGGCAATACGCTTGGCACCCGGATTCCCGCTTACACCCTGGTCGATCTGCGCGGCGCCTATGACCATGGTGGCTGGCAGTTTGCCGTTGCCGTGAACAATCTGTTCGACCGCAACTACTTCAACTACGCAGTGCGCTCGACCTCGGCGTTTACGCCGGATCGCTACAACGCGTATCCGCTGCCCGGGCGCACGCTGCTGGCGACTGTCCGTTACCGGTTCCAGTAGAATTGATCGGGCTGCACACGGATCGCTGTGCGCAGGCGTGCGGACGGCGATCCGGGGTCGGGCATAATCCACCCTTCGCCCGGCTACCCGTCGGGCGCATCCGGGGCTGGTCCATGGGCTTGCCTCTCTGCCGTGGCTGCTACGAAGGAATCTGCCGCAAACGCTCCGCCCGCCGACAGCGTCGCCCTGTACCGCCGCCTGCTCGGTTTCGTCAAGCCCTACGCCTGGGTGTTCGCCGCGGCGATCGTGGCGATGATCCTGGTCGCCGGCACCGAGGCCGCGCTGCCGGCGATGATGAAGCCGATCCTGGACGGCACCTTCGTCGAACGCGATCCGGCCTGGATCAAGAGGATCCCGCTGCTGCTGATCGGTCTGTTCGCCATCCGGGGTGCTGCCACCTTCACCATGACCTACTGCACCCAGTATGTCGGCAGCCGGGTGGTGATGGACCTGCGCAACAGGATGTTCGACAACCTGGTGCGCCTGCCCACCGGCTTCTACGAGCAGCATCCCAGCGGCAACCTGATCTCGCGGGTGACCTATGATGCAGCCCAGGTCACCACCGCGGCCACCGATGCGCTGACCATCCTGGTCAAGGACGGGGTGTCGCTGATTGCGCTGATCGGTGTCCTGCTCTGGCTCGACTGGGTGCTGACCCTGATCGTGCTCGCGATGGCGCCGTTGATCGCCTGGATCGTGCGCATGGTCAGCCGGCGGCTACGTGCAATCAGCCTGGCCTCGCAGCGCACGATGGGCGACATCACCCATGTGCTGCAGGAGAGCGTCGACAACCAGAAGGTCGTCAAGGTGTTCGGCGGGCAGGCGTTAGAGCGCGTGCGGTTCAGCGACGTGAGCAACCGGATGCGCCGCTACACGATGAAGCAGGTGATCGTCGGGGCATCGAACGTGCCGATCGTGCAGCTGATCGCGGCGTTCGCGGTCTCGGCGGTGGTCTGGGTGGCCGCCGAGCGCGCGTTGCAGGACCAGACCACGGTGGGTGGCTTCATCGCCTTCGTCACCGCGATGCTGCTGCTCACCGCGCCATTGAAACGCCTGACCAGCATCAACGAGCACATACAGAAAGGACTCGCGGCGGCACAGACCGTGTTCGAGATGATCGATACGCTGCCGGAACCGGATACTGGGCGTATCGATGCCGGACGCCTTGCCGGCGCCCTGCGCTTCGAGTCGGTCAGCTTCAGCTACCCGGGAACGGTGGCGACCGTACGCCCCGCGCTGACCGACGTTTCCTTCGCGCTGGCCCCGGGCGAGACGGTGGCACTGGTCGGCACCTCGGGCGGTGGCAAGACCACCATCGCCAATCTGATTCCGCGCTTTCACTCGCCGGGCGGTGGACGCATCCTGTTCGACGAGCGTGATGGCGCAGGCTTCACGCTCGCGAGCCTGCGCCGAAACATCGCGCTGGTCAGTCAGGACGTGACGCTGTTCAACGACACCGTGGCGGCCAACATCGCCTATGGCGACATGGCCGCCTGCTCGCGCGATACGGTGATCGAGGCGGCGAAGGCCGCGAGCGCGCACGAGTTCATCCTGCGCATGGCCGACGGCTACGACACGCTGGTCGGCGAGAACGGCATCCGCCTGTCCGGCGGCCAGCGCCAGCGGCTGGCCATCGCGCGCGCGTTCCTCAAGGACGCACCGATCCTGGTGCTGGACGAGGCGACCTCGGCGCTCGACACCGAGTCCGAGCGGCAGGTGCAGGCGGCGCTGGAGGTTCTGATGCACGGACGCAGCACCCTGGTGATTGCGCATCGGCTGTCGACCATAGAGCGGGCCGATCGCATCCTGGTGGTATCCGAGGGGCGGGTGGTCGAGACCGGCACTCACCGCGAGCTGCTGGCGCAAGACGGGGTGTATGCGCGGCTGCAGCAGTTGCAGGAGAGCTGAACGCGCGCCCGGCGCCGTTGGGATGAGGGGGGCTGAGGGGACAGACCCTGAGGGTCCGTCCCCGACGGTGAAAGGTGCAGGGTCGAAATCCGCGGCATGCAGGGTGGAGGGGACGGACCCTCAGGGTCTGTCCCCCGCAGTAAAAGGGGCAGGGTCGATTTCCCCGGCATGCAGTGTGAGGGGACGGACCCTCAGGGTCTGTCCCCGGTGTTTTCCGCTCCCTCACCGATCGTTCAACAGCCCAGCCGCTGCTTCGATCACCCGTGATGCCGGCAGCCCGGTGAGGCAGACCGAATCGCTGTTCACATGGCGGTCGCAACCCTCGAGCAGACAGGGCACGCGCGGTGCACAGTCGGCCTCGCCCTGGATCAGGTGCACGTTGCCGATTCGTCCGCTGCCTACGCGCGCCCACGGGCTGCGGTCTTCGGCGAAGCTGGCAGGCCAGGGCCCCCACTTCACTGGATTGGACGGCCCGAAGAGCGCGATGGTGGGTACGCCGAGGGCTGCAGCCATATGGGTCACCACGGTGTCCGGACCGAGGTACAGGTGGGCCCGGCGCAGCAGGGTGCCGAGTTCTGCGAGCGAGAGTTGCCCGGACAAGTCGAGGGTGTCCGCGGGCAGCTGCGCGCGCAGGGCCTGGAGCCAGGCAATCTCGTCCGGGGCCGGTGAGCCGGACAGCACCACACGCAGCGACCGAGCGCGCGCCCAATGGGCGAACGCCGCGAACCCTGCCTGATGCCACATCTTGTAGCGAAACCTGGGATAGGCGTGCACCAGCACGAACGGCGATTCGCCCACTGCCGCCTCGACCGCGGGCGCCAACCCGTCGCTGCACGCAACCTGGACCGGATAGCGGCGCCCGATGCCGAGCGCATCGGCGAGGCGCAGGTTCTGCACCACGGTGTGGGTGTCCAGGTCGTCGTAGCCGATCGCAGCGCTGAGCAGCTGCCGCTTCCACAGATGCTTCGCGCCGGCGAGTTGCACACCGATCGCCTGGCGGCCGGCGACGCGCGCGTACAGCGTTGGCCGGTCGCCTGCGAGCGTGCTGATCGCCAGGTCATAGCTGCGTGCGATCCGGCGCAGCAGCCGCGCCTGTTCGCCCTTCTGCGGGCGCTCCGCGATCTCGATCACCGAGTCGAGAATCGGCAACCCCTTGATCACGCCAGCGGTACCGGCGAACACCAGTACGTCCATCACTGCCTGCGGCCAGGCCGCACGCAGCGATGCGATCAGCGGAGTGGCGAGCAGCACATCGCCGATCCGGCGGGTGACCACCACCAGGATGCGTCGCGGCACCCGGCGCAGCGCCAGTGCAGGGGCGGCGGGGGAGGGGGCAGGGGCGCTGGTCATGCCCGGTAATGGTCCAGCCCGAGCGTGGCACGGGTCTGCTTCGAGGCGAGCAGGGCATCCAGCCGTTGCTGATTGCGGTCCAGCCGGCTGCGGTCGTTCTCGGCGTGCCACAGATGCGCGAGCGGGGTGCCGAAGCGCCCGTTCTTGTGGTGCACACCATGATGCAGCAGACGGATCACCAGGTCGGAATCCTCCAACCCCCAGCCGCTGTACGCTTCGTCGAAGCCGTTCACCTGCAGCAGGTCGTTGCGCCAGACGCCGAGGTTGCAGGTCTTGGCGCCCTGCCAGCGATCCGGCTGGCGCAGCCGCCAGTCGCCGTCGTCACGCAGCCAAAGCGGCGCCAATCGGTTCACGTCGCGGCGCAGAAAACGCCAGACCCAGTCGAGGGCGGAGAACGTCTCGACAGGCATCTGCTCGCGTACGACCTGCGCGGTGAAACCTGCGGAGAGCAGCAACCGGTTGCCGGCAACGAACCAGCCGGGCGCGGCCAGGGCCCGATGGCGTGCGACGAAGCCAGGCAGCGGCACGCAGTCGCCATCGGTGAACACCAGATAGTCCGCAGCGGAGGCCAGGATCGCACGGTTGCGGATGGCACCCGCCCGGAAGCCCCGGTCTTCATGCCAGACATGGCGCACCGGGAATGGCGCGCGCTCGGCGAACGCCTCGATGACTGCACGGGTCTCGCTGGTCGATCCGTCGTCGGCAACCAGCAGCTCGAACTCGCGGTCTTCCTGGGACAGGTAAGCGCTCAGCACCTGCTCCAGCGCGTCCGGCCGGTTGTAGGTGGTGACCACGATCGCCAGCGTGGTCACCTGTGTCGGCGGCGACGGTGAAGGCTGCGACGCGGACTGCGACGCGGGCTGCAATGCGCGCTGCGATGCGGGCAGCTTGCTGGACCATCCAGCCGCAGGCGACCGGCTCATCGCTGCGCGCGTTGCATCAGTTTCAGGTAGCGGTAGTAGCTGCCCTCGGCGTTGGAGATCGCCAGCAGCAGGCCATAGCGTCCGTCGAGAAAGCCCAGGCGCAGCAGGTAGGTGCGCACGAAAGTCCAGGCGCCGTGGCCGAGCGCCTTGAGCACCGAGCCGCGCACACCGCGTGCGTGCATCATCTGTGCGCCATCGGTGGAGTAGCGGTTCATCTTGTCGATCACCTGTTCGAAGCCGGTGAACGATTCGTGATCGAGCGGCACAGCCAGCGTTGCAGGTGCACTCGCGTCGGCATCGAGCACTACCCGCTCATGCACCAGGTCGTCGGAGAAGCGCGCCGCGCCGCGTCTCCACAGACGCGTGACATGATCCGGCCACCAGCCAGAATGGCGCATGATCTGTCCACAGTAGCGGGAACGCCTTGGCATCCGCCAGACCGCGAGCGACCCGGCGTCGGCCACGACCGCCTGGATGGCCCGCGCGAGGTCGGCGTCTACCCATTCGTCGGCGTCCAGCGACAGTATCCAGTCGCTCCCGGCCAGTGCCAGTGCGCGGTTCTTCTGTGCGCCGAAGCCTAGCCAGTCGCCGGCGATCTCGACCCGTGCGCCGGCGGCGCGCGCGATCGCCACCGTCGAGTCCGTGCTCGCGCCGTCCAGCACGATCACCTCATCGGCCCAGCGCACCGACTCGATGCAGCGGCCGATGCGCGCCGCCTCGTTGCGCGCGATGATCACCACCGCGATCGAAGGTCCGCCGTCGCGGGAGGGTGTCGACATCGACATGCCTGCGCCTTGCTTGCGCTCAGCGCCCGGCGCTGGCGCGCTCGCGCTCGAGCCCGGGAGCCGGCAACGGTGGGGTGGCCGCCGGGCGGTACTCGGGAACGAAGCTGGCCAGGTGTTGCCTGACCGCCGCATCGGCCTGCGCTCCGGCCTGCGCTTCGGCCGCGGCCTTGGCCTGCGCATCGGTCTGCGGATCGGTCTGCGGATCGGTCTGCGCATCTGCCTGCATATTTTTCTGCAACGCCAGCAGCCAACCGTCAAGCCGGTCAAGGAAGCCTGCGGGTACCTGCCGGGCCTGCGCGATGCGCAGCTTCGGGTGCGGCGTGGGCAGGGTGTGCTCGTCCCCGGCGAGCGGCTCCTCGAACAGCTTCTCGCCCGGGCGCAGTCCGGTGTACTCGATGCGGATCTCGTCCTCGCTGAAGCCGGACAGCCGGATCATCTGCTGCGCCAGATCACTGATGCGTACCGCCTCGCCCATGTCGAGCACGAAGATCTCGCCGCCACGTCCCATCAGGCCGGCCTGCAGCACCAGTTGTGCCGCCTCGGGGATCGACATGAAGAAGCGGGTGATCCGCGGATCGGTGACCGTGACCGGCCCGCCCGCGGCGATCTGCGCGCGGAACTTCGGGATCACGCTGCCCGCACTACCGAGCACATTGCCGAATCGGACCATCACGAAACAGGTGCCGGGGTTGGCCTCCTGCAGCCGCTCGCACACCATCTCGGCCAACCGCTTGGTCGCGCCCATCACGTTGGTCGGGTTCACCGCCTTGTCGGTCGAGATCAGCACGAATTTCTCGACCCCGGCGGCGACTGCTGCGCGGGCCACTGCCCAGGTGCCCGACACGTTGTTGAGCACCGCCTCGGCACAGTTGTCGGTTTCCATAAGCGGCACATGCTTGTAGGCCGCCGCATGCAGAACCACGGTCGGCCGCCAGCGCGACAGCACCTGCGCCAGACGTGCCGGCACCCGCACATCGCCGGCGACAGTGGCGATCTCGATATCCCCGAAGCGGCGCTTGAACTGCGGATCGCGAAACTCCTGCTCGATCTGGTAGAGCGCGAACTCCGAGGCTTCGAACATCACGATGCAGCGCGGCTTGAAGCGCGCGATCTGCCGGCACAGCTCCGAGCCGATCGACCCGCCCGCGCCGGTCACCAGCACCACCCGGTCGGTGAGCCAGACGTTGAGAGCGGCGCTGTCCAGCACCACCGGGTCGCGGCCGAGCAGATCATCGAGTTCGACCGCACGGATCTGCGACACCGTCACCTTGCCGCTGATCAGGTCGTCGAACGACGGCACGGTCAGCAGCTGCAGTCCGGCGGCAGTCGCCAGATTGGCCGCACGACGCCGGTCCTGGTGCACGCTCGCAGGCATCGCGATGATCGCGTGGGTGGCCGGACTCATCGCCCGCGCGACGTTCAGCTGGTCGATCGAGCCGAGGATCTTCACGCCATGGATCGATCGCCCGTGCTTCTCGCTGTCGTCGTCGAACAACCCGGCCACCCGCCACTCCGGGCTGCGGATCAGTTCCTTCACCAGGCTCGCCGCCGCGTCGCCAGCGCCGAGCACGAACACCGCGCGCGCGTTGCCGTTCGACCGCGCGCCACGGCGCTCGCGCCACATGCGATAGAGCATTCGGCTGCCGCCCATCATCATGGCGAGCAGCAGGGGATCGAGAATCAGCACGGAACGCGGCACGCCGGTCGGCCGGCCCTGAAGCATAAGCACCATGGCGACTGCCATCGCCGCCACCGCGACCGCGAACACGATGCGCTGGATATCGGCAAGGCTGGCATAGCGCCAGATGCCCCGATACAGACCGAACAGCCAGAACACCGCAGCCTGCAACGGCACCACCCAGATCAGCGACTCGACCATCAGGCTGAAGAACGGCTCGGGCACTTCGAGGTTCAGGCGCAGCCAGAATGCCGCGCACCAGGCGAAGCCAGCCGCCAGAACGTCATGGGCGAAGGCAAGCAGAGTGCGCGACCGCACGCTAAGCCGCATCAGGGCGCTCCGCCGTACGCGCGAGCGCGCTTACCAGGCACAGCGGACATGGGCGTAGGCGCGGATTCTCGCGTCGCGCGTGATCAGCGTGGCATCGAGCGCCTGAGCGGTGGCGACGATGATCCTGTCTGCCGGGTCTGCATGAAACCGTCCTGGCAGAGCGACTGCACGCAGCCCGATTGGGCTCCCTCTCAATCGTCGAACGCAACCGGCTCGGTGGGATGCTCATAGCGCAGCACCGAACCGCGAAGCGCCGCCAGCGTGGCCTTTGCGTCGGCCTTGTACGGCACGATACGCAGCACTGGCCGCCCGTGCTCGGTGATGGTGAGCGGTTCCCCGGACTTCTGTATGGCACGGAAGTACTCGAGGGCACGCGGCTTGAACTTCGATTTCGAGATCGTTTCCACAGAGGGTATCTACTGGGAATCGGCTGACATAGACAAAAATGACCATGGGCATAATTCTATAGTCATTAACGTGAAAGAACCCGGATCGAAGGCGGCAGTGCACCTTGGGTGAACGAGGGGCCTGAACGAGGGGCCAGGTTCCTTTTTCCGCGCGGACGGGCCCGTTGGCGCATGCGTACCAGGAAAACAGTCATGCCGAGTGGCGGCACCCCCGAGGATGAAAGAAATCTGTGCTCCGGAGGGCTGTGGTCAGGAGGGGCCAGGCTCCTTTTCCCACGCACGC
>JBBRCD010000098.1:0-15825 GCA_038205245.1 Burkholderiales bacterium | reverse complement strand
TGGTTCTGCCCCCCCGGCAGGGTGCACCTTGCTGCTGCGGCGCCTCCCCCAGCCAGGCGGGGATAGCCGCTGAACGCGAGTCGGGCAACACCCGCCCGCACAGCCAGGGTTGCGGGAATCGGGGACAGACCCTGAGGGTCTGTCCCCCCGGCAGGGTGCACCTTGCTGCTGCGGCGCCTCACCCAGCCAGGCGGGGATAGCCGCTGAACGCGAGTCGGGCAACACCCGCCCGCACAGCCAGGGTCGCGCGCGCGCCGACCGGCAGCGTTGCCTTGTGTCGCCCGTGTCCGAACGGCAGGCCAGTGAGGATCGGTGTCTCGAGGCGCGCCCGGAAGTGCGCAATCACGGTGTCCAGTCCATAGCCGTCGTCGTTGGGCATCGCCGGCAGCGGGTCGAAGCTGCCGAGCAGGATGGCACGCTGGCGCTGGAGGATACCGGCGTGAAACAACTGGTAGAGCATGCGCTCGACCCGATAGGCGCTCTCGTTCACATCCTCCAGAAACAACAGGCCGCCGTTGATCCGGGGCATCCAGCGAGTGCCGGTCAACCCAGCCACCAGGGACAGGTTGCCACCCCAGAGGCGCCCGCTCAGCGCCGCGAGCCGCCGTGGCCCGGTCGTGTCGAAGGCAAGTTCGTGGCTGCGCGCCCCGAGCACCGCGAAGAACTGCTCCACGGTGAACGGGTCCGGGGCGGCGGCCGCGAAATCGCCTGCACTCGGTCCGGCGAAGCTGATGCCGCCCTGCGCGAGATAGGCGAGGTGAAACGCGGTGAAGTCGCTGTAACCGACGATGACCGGCTTGCGCGCGAGAATCGCTGCGAAGTCCAGCCGGTCGAGCAGGCGCACCATCCCGTAGCCGCCACGCGCACTCAGCACCAGATCGATCGCCGGGTCGGTGGCGAAGGATTGCAGATCGGCGGCGCGCAGACCGTCCGGGCCAGCGAAGCGCTGGTCGCGGGCGAACACGCTGTCGCCGCAGGCAATCCGCCAACCGCGGGCGGCAAATAGCGCTGCGACCCTGTCGACGATCGTCGGGTCTGGCAGGCAACCCGAGGGCGCAACCAGGCCCAGTTGCCGCGCCCGGGCAGCCGGCTCGCTCAGCGCCGAGGGTGCGTCCGGGCGGCCGCTCGCCGCTCGCCTTGCCTTCGCCCGCTCAACCATCGCGCGCGCCTGCCTTCCCGCCGCCGGACTGGGCAAGTCGATCTCCCGCCTGGCGCCGCTGAGCAAAGAATCGGGTCAGCAGCGCCGCGCATTCGCCGGCGAGCACCCCGCCTGCCACCTGGGCGTGATGATTCAGCCGGCGCTCGCCAAACAGGTCGATCACGCTGCCACAGGCGCCCGTTTTCGGATCGAGGGCGCCAAACACGACACGCCCGATCCGCGCATGCTGCATCGCCCCGGCACACATGGCGCAGGGCTCGAGCGTGACCACCAGCGTGCAGCCCGGCAGCCGATAGTTGCCCGTAGCCGCCGCAGCCGCCCGTAGCGCCTGAACCTCGGCATGGGCGGTCGGGTCGTGCAACCCGATCGGTTGGTTGAAACCGCGCCCGATGATCGCGCCGTCACGCACGACCAGTGCACCCACCGGCACCTCGCCCAGCTGCGCGGCCTGTTCAGCGAGCACCAGCGCCTCTCGCATCCAGCGCTCATCGTCGTGGTCGGCGCTGAAGCGCGCCCGGCTCAACGCCACGTCATCGCTAAGCACCGCGCGCCGGTGCCGGTCTGCCAACCGCGGTGTAGAGCTCGGCCAGCGGCACCATCCGACCGTGCAACGGCAGGATGCGCTCGACTGGCAGTTTGAGCCGCTCGATGTTGGCGACCAGGCTCACATGGTTGGCGTTGGGCACTGCAGGCGGCGCCGAACCGGGTGGTCCGGGCGTAAACGCATCGGCCTGGATCAGCAGTCTTTCCCTGGGCAGGTAGACCAGCAGAAAGCTGTCGCTGTGCGGGCCTGCGATCAGTCGGTGCAGCTCGATCGAACGCGAGGCATCGCCCAGTTCGAAGCGTTCGCCGACGCCGAGCACGCTCGCCTTGCGGCCGGATTCTGCCAAAAGGTCCGGCCGCACGCTGTTCGGCTTGGCGAGCGCCCGGTCGAAGAACGGCACGCTGGCCGCCTGGACGACGATGGTCGTAACGTCCAGTACCTGAAACCCGCCCATCGTCTGCCGGATGCGTCCGGGAAACCGGATTCCACCGACCTCCTGATAGTCGGAATACGTCGTCACTGTCGGGGTGTCGCCGAGCACCGGATCCGGCGCCACCGAGCTCACCTGGGTGACCAACCCGTCCGCACTGATCGTCACCGTCGCCCGGAGCCGGCCCGGTTCGGTGAACGAGACCTCGGAGCCACCTTGAGCGCCACGCCTTGCGGTCGCGCCGTTGCGCATGGCGGCCTTGATCGCGCCATGCGGCGTGATCCAGAGCTGGTGTATCCGGTCAGCAACCCAGCGCGAACCTGGGGTCACCGCGGTCGCCACCTGGTTCCAGGCCACTTCGCCGCTGATGTACTGGTCGTTGCGCTGCTGGCCGACCAGCGGCTCGGCGCGGCTGAGCAGGATCTCGTCGCGCATCGCCCCGCCGTGATAGTCGAGCGTGCGGATCATCGAGTGCACCGTGATCATCGGCGATGGACCATCGGGTGAGAACGGCTGCCCGAACGTGTAGCCAGTGCCCTCGGCCACATAACGCAACGTCTTCAACTGGGTCGCGCCCATCGCCTGGGCAGACCGGGCAAGGACCTCGGTCGAGTTCTGTGGGGTGGACGCGCAGGCGGTGATCAGAAAGGCCAGGCCGGCGAGCATGAGCGACCGCACGGTATGCAACGATGTGGATGACATTTGCGGTCCTCGGTAACGAGACGGGGCGGTGCGCGCGTGATAGCGACTTCAAAAGCGTAGCACAGGCACCCGAGCGCCCCGCCCTGCGATGCTGGCTCAGGAACAGCGCTGGCGGGTCAGTGTGCGCTGGCGGCCAGGGGACAGACCCCGCATGGGTCTGTCCCAGGGTCTGTCCCCGCTTCCGCCCTGCGCTATCCGCCCAGGGCGCGCGCATAGTCGTCCGGCTTGAAGCCCACCAGCAGGCGGCTGTCCACTTCGAGTACCGGGCGCCGGACCATCGACGGTTGCGCAAGCATGAGCGCGATCGCCTGGTTCGCATCCGACACCTGCCTCGCTGCCTCGGGCAACCTTCGATAGGTGGTGCCGGACCTGTTGAGCAGCGCCTTCCATCCGAGCACCGCGCACCAGTGGTGCAGAGACTCGGCACCGATGCCGTCGACCTTGTAGTCGTGAAAGCGATACGCGACCGCGTGCGCATCCAGCCAGGCGCGCGCCTTCTTCATGGTGTCGCAGTTTCGGATGCCGTACACGGTGACGGTCATGGGGTAACGGTCATCGGCCGCGGCAGCTTGCGAAAGCGTGGTTTTCGCGCACAACAGTCATGGGTGAGCCTCACTAGTAGTAAATAAAAGTTGACAACTCGTAACGTCACGTTAGAATGACAGTCGCAACACGGCAGTTGGTTCGGAACGGGTCCAAGGCTTCACCGCCACGGACAGTACCCGTGCAGATGGCGCACGGGATCGGAAGTCTTTTCAGGAGATCGCACTATGGATGACGTAAAACAACAAGTGTGGCCAACGGGGTTGACTGTGGATCAGGCCGAAGAGATTCATCGGAACCTGATTCAGGGCACCCAGATTTTCGGGATGATCGCGGCGCTGGCGCACCTGCTGGCCTACATCTACTCGCCCTGGCTGAAGTAACCGGAGGAACTGAAGATGATTTACGGCAAAATCTGGTTGGTAGTGAAGCCCACGGTAGGTGTCCCGTTGTTCCTGAGCGCCGTGGCAGTGGGTTCGTTCGCTGTGCACTATGCACTGTTGACCAACACCACCTGGGTCAAGCAGTTCCTGAATGGCAATACCAACACGGTCATGGTCGAGGCCGGAGTTGCGTCCGGAGCAGTAGCGCCACCTGCGGCGAAGAAGTAGCACAACAAGGCAGAGACGCGCGCAAGCGCGGTGGCGGGCCGGGACAGAAGCACACCGGCCCGCGTTTCTTGGACGTCCAGATCCTTTCGAAGACATACACTTTGGGTCTCAAAGTCCAATCCTTGTCAGCCTGCCGTGAGCAGCCGGCGCCTGGCGAAACCGGGTTGACCCGAACACGCGGCATCAGCAATCGTGGCGCTGTCGATGGCCGGCCGACAACGCTGTGCCCGATGAGCGTCTGTGTGGCCGGCAGATGAACCGGTTCAGCGCCCGGTTGGTTCGCTCCTGGGCGAGCATGGGCACGCGCTTTCTGCCGTTTGCAGACGCGGCCACGCCGGACCTGCCACTGGCGCGGCTGCTGCGCCTCGGCCTGTTCCAGGTCTCGGTCGGCATGGCGCTCGTATTGCTGGTCGGCACGCTCAACCGGGTGATGATCGTTGAGCTGCAGGTCCCGGCGTCCCTGGTTGCGGTGATGCTGGCGCTGCCCGTGCTATATGCACCTTTTCGCGCGCTGGTCGGGTTTCGCTCGGACACGCACCGGTCGGCCATCGGCTGGCGCCGTGTCCCGTTCATCTGGATCGGCAGCATGGTCCAGTTCGGTGGCCTCGCGATCATGCCGTTCGCACTGCTCGTGCTGTCCGGCGCGGGGAACGCGACCGCCTGGCCGGCCTGGATCGGCCAGCTCTGTGCCGGCCTGGCGTTCTTGTTGGTCGGTGCCGGGCTGCATACGGTCCAGACCGCCGGCCTCGCCCTGTGCACCGACCTGGCTCCGGTGGAGTCGCAGCCAAAGGTCGTCGGCCTGATGTACGTGATGCTGCTGTTGGGCATGATCGTCAGCGCGCTGGTGTTCGGCGCCCTGCTCGCCGACTTCAGTCACGGCCGCCTGATCCAGGTGATCCAGGGGGCCGCCGTAGTGACGCTGGTGCTCAATACCATCGCTCTTTGGAAGCAGGAGTCGCTCGACCCGTCGCGCAACACACGGCTCGCACAGCAGCCCTCCTTCAGGCAGTCCTGGAGCGTCTATATCGAGGGTCCGCAGGCGCGCCGCCGCCTGCTGGCTATCGCGCTCGGCACGATGGCGTTCGGCATGCAAGACGTTTTACTCGAGCCCTATGGCGGTCAGGTGCTCGCGATGACCGTGAGTTCGACGACGCTGCTGACCGCGACGCTCGCCCTGGGCGGATTGATGGGCTTCAGTCTGGCGTCCAACGTGCTGAGTCGCGGCGCTGATCCGTTTCGTATGTCCATCGCCGGTGCCTGGGTCGGCATTCCGGCATTCGCCGCGGTCATCCTGTCCGCACCGCTCGGCTCGGTGCTGATGTTCACCCTGGGCGTACTGCTGATTGGTTTCGGTGGCGGGCTGTTCAGCCATGGCACCCTGACCGCCACGATGAACCGCGCGCCACGCGATCAGATCGGTCTCGCGCTGGGCGCCTGGGGCGCGGCACAAGCCACCGCGGCCGGCGTCGGGGTCGGGCTGGGCGGCGTTATACGCGATGTGGTCGCAGCCTTCGCCTCAACCAATACGTTCGGCGAATCACTCGCCGGCCCTGCTACCGGTTATGCTTTTGTTTATAGTCTCGAGATCGTGCTTCTGATCGGCGCGATCCTGGTCATGACGCCGCTGGTGGCCGATCGGGACAAATCTGACCTAAGATAATCGGTGTGTGCGCAAGTTGTTCGTTCAACCAGAAAAGCGATAGGAGAATTCCATGACCCTAGAGTTGTTGCTCTTGTTGGTATGGGTTGGTGTGTGCGGTCTGTGGCTGCTGAATATGGCCAGTCGCAACAACAGGAAGTAACAGCCCGTGCCGGACGCGGCCGCATCGTTGCGGCCGCAACCCCGGGTCGGCACCGGCGGCACCGCAGGGATCACTGAACACCGCTACCCGCGACCTCAGTCGTCGCTGCCGCGCCCTGGCTTGCGCCGGACAAGCCATCCGGCGACTGCACTCGCCAGCAGCACCGCGAACACGGCGGTGCTCAGCCCGGTGAACGCGCCGAGCAGCGCGCCGCTGACCTGCTCACCGAAATCGAAGCCGAACTTGAAGCCGACCAGTCCGGTCACGAGGTAGGCCGCCTGGATCAGCCGGGTGACGGTCGGGGAGACCGGGCTGGATGAGGTTTTGGCGGTGCCAACCATGGAGACCGCGAATCAAAGCCGCAGCAGGAACGTCGCGCCGATGATTGGCTGGGGGTCGAACTTGACCTCGCGCAACTCGTTGCCATTCGAATCTTCAAGCCGCAGCTTGCCGCCGAAGATCGCGCCCGCGTAGAGGAAGACGGTCGACTGTTGGCCAACCCTGTGCGTGAGGCGCAGGAAAACCGGAGCGCCGCGCTCCGCGCCGATGCCGTTGGCCACAGCGCCGTCCTTCGACAGACGGAAGCGCTGGGTGCGATAGGAAGCACCGAGACCCACGCTCCAGTCGCTGCTGAGCCGGTAATCGAGCTCGAGTCCGGCCGGACCGGTCGGGCCGGACGGCAGTGGGTTGATCAGGCGCCATCGCTCGTTGAATCGCCAGTCGACCAGAAGTAGCGGGAAGAACGAGGTCTTCTCCAGGCGCTCGAACGCGCCAAGTCCGAAGCCGATGCGTCGGTCGGCTGCGAATGCCTTGCTCGCGGTGAACAGCGCGCCGTAAGACATCGACTCGCCCCAATCGGCCCCGTTCTCCTTGAAGTAATCGATCGAGGGCGCGACACCATACGACCAGCCATCCGAACCGCGGAAGGTCATCGGCACGCTCACCCCGACGCGCTGCACGATGCCCCAGGGCGCCTTGCCGAACACGGTCTTGTCCGAGAAATCGAAGTTCGTGTAGTCGTAGTTCAGCGTGATGCCGACCCGATTGCCACCGTCGCCCATCGCCCGCGAAGCGCCCGCACGGAGGTACACGCTCTGCGCGCTGAAGTCGCCGCCACCGTCCTTGAGATCGGTCTTGCCCTGGATCGCAGGGCTGACCGAGATGAACGGGCTCCAGCCGGACGCGGTGGCGCCCTGTGCAACAACGCCGCCTCCCTGTGCAACGGTGCCAGTCGCGGCGCCGGCCAGCACGGCACCTGCGAACAAGGTGCTCAAGGTCATGCGGACTGCTGATTTCATACCGACGCTCCCGTAGCTGCCTTCCTATCCGAGCGGAGTATCCCAGAGGCTTGATACTTTGGCTACCGTGCGTGCGCCTGTGCGCCCGCCTGTTTGGCGCTTGCAGGACGCAGGTCCGAAAACGGCTGGTCAGTCCGCGCGCCGGGCCTATCATCCGTCCGATGCCAACCGACACCCTGCAGCCGGATGCCTGCTACCTCGCCCTGAAGACCCGGGATGCCCGCTTCGACGGGCGGTTCTATGTCGGGGTCACCTCCACCGGCATCTACTGCCGGCCAGTGTGCAGGGTGCGCCTGCCCAGGCGCGAGAACTGCCGTTTCTTCTGGCACGCGGCGGCGGCCGAGTGCGCCGGCTTTCGCCCCTGTCTGCGCTGCCGCCCGGAACTCGCGCCACACCTAATCGCCTGGTCGACCCAGGATGCGAGTGCCATCCTGGCCCGGCAGGCGGCGCAGTTGCTGGACGAGCCGGAGGCCTGGGGCGATGAACCACCGTCGGTCAAACACCTGGCGCTTCGCCTCGGGGTCAGCGATCGCCATCTGCGCCGTATCTTCGAGACAGCGTTCGGCGTCTCGCCGGTGGCCTACCTGCAAACACGACGTCTGCTCAGCGCCAAGCAACTGCTGGCAGATACCGACTTGCCAATCGCCCAGGTGGCCTTGATCAGCGGCTACTCCAGCGCCCGGCGCTTCAACGCCGCCTTCGCCAGCCGGTACAGGCTGAACCCGACTCAGCTGCGACAACAAGGCACATCCCGCCAGCTCGATGGCATCGCCGTGCGGCTGAGCTATAGGCCGCCCTACGATATCGATGCCATGCTGGGATTCTTCGAGAAGCACGCGATCGGCGGCATCGAGTTTGCCGACCGGGAAGGCGGCGGGCGAATCGGCCGGACCCTGGCAATCGAGGTGGCCGGAAGGCTGCACGCCGGCTGGCTGGTGGCGCGTTTCGATCCTTCACGCCAACAGGTCGTACTGACGGTCAGCGATTCGCTGCGCGAGGTGCTGCCCCGGGTGATTCGCAGCCTGCGCGCGGCGCTCGACCTGGATGCCGATCCGCAAGCGATCGCCGCCGTGCTCCATGCCGACTTCCCGCACGGCGATGGCCTGCGGGTGCCCGGTGCGTTCAATGGTTACGAACTGGCTGTGCGCGCCGTACTGGGCCAGCAGATCACGGTCGCGGCTGCACGCACGCTGGCGCAGCGGATGGTCGACCGTTTCGGCGGCCCGATGGCAACACCGTTCAGCGGACTGAGCCGGCTTTTCCCGCCTCCGCCCGTGTTGGCTCAGGCCAGTGGCGACGCGCTGGGCCAGCTGGGCATCGTGAGGCAGCGGCAAGCCGCCATCGTCGCGATCGCAGGCGAAGTAGCTTCCGGCCGCCTGCACCTCCATCGCGGCGCGAACATCGACACCACGCTCGCTCAACTGAAGTTGTTGCCGGGCATCGGCGACTGGACCGCGAACTACATCGCAATGCGCGCGCTGGGTTGGCCGGACGCTTTCCCGGCCGGCGACGTCGCCCTGCACAAGGCTCTGGGCGTAAAGGCCAGCAGGCACCCGGCGCGGGACGCCGAGGCGGCTTCGCAGTCCTGGAGACCGTGGCGAAGCTATGCCGTGGTTCGGGCCTGGACTTCGCTGCAGACACCGGCTGCGGGCAGATCGGTCACCGAAGACGTCCAGCCAATAAGAGCACGAAAGGATTGAGCCATGAGATTCGATCGCTCCATCGTGCAGGCGCCCTACCCCAGCCCGCTCGGCATGCTGATCATCGCAGCCACCCGCCACGGCCTGGCGGGCGTCTGGTTCGATGATCAGCGCCACCTGCCGGACGCCTCACAATGGCCGCTGTGCCCGGACCATCCCGTGCTCGAGCGTGCGATAGCGCAGCTCGAAGGCTACTTTGCGGGCCAACCCGATGCGTTCGACCTGCCACTGGACCTGAGTGGCGGCACCGACTTCCAGAGAAGCGTATGGCAGGCGCTGGCCGGTATTCCCAGAGGCGGCACCACCAGCTATGGCGCGCTGAGCAGGCGTGTTGGCAAGCCGGCAGCAGTGCGCGCCGTGGGCGCGGCTGTGGGGCGCAACCCGCTGACCATCATCCTGCCCTGCCACCGAGTGCTCGGCGCGGACGGTGCACTCACTGGCTACGCCGGCGGTTTGGCGCGCAAGCGCGCGTTGCTGCAGCTGGAGTCAGGGAGCAGGCAGCTCGAAATGCAGTAAGGCTTGAAGCACCGGCCTGTGACTCGGTGGGCGCATCCCGGCCAACCACTTCGCCGTGGCTGTTATGCGCAGATCGCCGGCCACCGGTCGGACCACGGATACGCATCTTCGAACTGCTTCGCCAGTTGCAGCACTGCAAGATCGGCGCCGAACGCGCCCACCAGTTGCATGCCGATCGGCAACCCCTGCGGCGACGGCTCGACTGGCACGCTGATCGCGGGCAGCCCTGCAGCATTCACATAGCCGGCGAACAATCCCGAGCCGCGCGGCCCTGCGGGACGGCCGTCGATCTCCTTCGGGAACGGCAACGCTGCCGGCCAGGGCATTGCGGTGGACGTCGCGGTCAACAGGATGTCGAACGTCTCGAACTCGACGCTGGCGCGTACGCGCAGGGCCTGCAGCGCGTCCATCGCGTTCACATAATCGGTGGCGGTCAGGCGCAACCCCCGGCTGCCCCAGTCCAGGATCGCTGCGCCGACCTTCTCTTGCCAATCGGCGTGTTTCTCGACCACCCGCGCGACTGCGGCGCTGCTGAGCACACTGCGGATCGTATCGACCTGCGCGCTGTCGAACGGCACCGGCCCTTCGACCACTTCATGCCCGAGGTCGGCGACCTGCTTGGCCGCGCGCGCGATCGCCGCGCGTATCGCCGGATCGATCGGTTCGTCGCCGATGCCGGACACATAGCGAATGCGCAGACGGCGCAGTGACCCGGTCTCCAGCTTCTCGGGCAGCGGCTGACTGCTGAACGCCAGCGACGCGCGATCACTACTCTCCGGCCCGGCGACAACGCGCAACACCGCATGGAGTTCGCCGACCGTGCGCGCGGCGGGGCCGATCACCTGGAAGTCGTGAGCGAGTGCAGGAAAGCCGAAGCGGCGCGCGATGCGACCGCTCGACGGACGCATCCCGACGATACCGGTATAGCCCGCCGGCCGGCGGATCGAACCCCCGGCGTCGGTTCCGATCGCTATCGGCGCCAGCCCGGCGGCGACCGCGGCCACCGCACCGCCACTGGACCCGCCTGGCGTGAGCGCTGTATTCCACGGGTTGCGTGTGGTGCCGAACACCAGGTTGTCGGTGTGCGAAGCGAGCGCGAGCTCAGGGGTGTTCGTCTTGCCGATGATCACCGCGCCGGCGGCACGCAGGCGCGAGACGACACAGTCATCGTCATGCGGCATGAAACCTTCGAACAGGCGGCTACCCCAGGTCGCAGGCAATCCCTTCACGAACAGATTGTCCTTGATCGTCGTTGGGATGCCGTCGAGATCGCCCAGCCGGGTGCCCGACATCATGCGCTGTTCGGAGGCCCTGGCTGCAACATAGGCCCCGTCGATATCGAAGGCGACGATCGCATTGAGCGTCGGATTGATCCGCTCGCAGCGCGCCCGATACATGTCGAGCAGAGCGACTGGCGACAGCGACTTGCACTCCATCAGCCCGGCGAGTTCGGTGACTGGTAGCTGCCAGGGATATGTTGACACGTGTCTGCCTTCGCTCGATCGTCGATCCGATGACCTTACACGATCTGGCCGCGTTGGCTGCGCAGATCGCCATGCGGCGCGCCAGACTACCCGCGTGAAGCGAGGAAGGCGCGCACTGGCAGCACCGAGCGCTGCGGATCCTCCTCCTGCGGCAGATGGCCGATGCCCGGCAGTCGCTCGAGCGTGACGCGGGGAATAGCCTTCAGATAGTCGTCCGCGTTGGCGATCGGAATCATCGCATCGGCCTCGCCCCAGAGCAGCAGCGTCGGGGCCTCGATCTTCTTCAGCAAGGGAATTGGATCGACCAGCACCGTCTGCCGCATGCGCGCCAGCATGGCTGCACGCACGCCGGGCGCGCGCAACAGGTCGTGATAGCGGTCGAGCATCTCTGCAGTGAGCACAGCCGGGTTCTTGTACGCAGGCGCCAGGTTCGACCGCAGCATCGCCCGCGGCAGCATGAACCGCATCAGATCGAGCATCGCGGGAACCTTCGGCTTTTTCCCATACTCGAGCCCCGGGCTGGCAAAACCATCGGGCGATAGCAGCACCAGCCGGTCGACACGCTCCGGGTGCAGTGCCGCCATCGTCCAGGCGATGCGCCCGCCCATCGAGTTGCCGATGAAGCTCGCACGCGCGAGGCCGAGATGATCCATCATCAGGCCCAGCAGTTGTAAAGTGCGTGCGTCGGTATAGTCGCCTGCAGGGTCTGGCGGGCTCAGCCCGGCGCCGGGCAGGTCTACGCTGACCACCCGGAACTCGCCCGCGAGCGCCCTGCTCCACGACTCCCAGGTATGCAGGCTCGAACCCAGGCCATGCAGGAGGATCACGGCGGGCGCATCCTTCGGACCTTCGTCGCGCAGATGAAGCCGCACCCCGCCCGGATCGACAAGGTCGACAAGGTCGGTCGGGGCGCGCAGATAGCGCTGACCAAGTTTGGCGGGGTCGAGGTCTGGCGTCCACAGCCACCAGATCGATACGGCGGCCATAACAATCACGCACGCGAGTACTGCAAAAAGCCACATCCAGAGACGCCTCACGGCGCGATCGCCGGTCAGGTTGAGCAGACTTTCAGCGAATCGTTCGAAGGCATGCTGAACACTGCGCAGTGGACAGCAGCCGCGGGTGAATCGACAACGATCAGTATTATCCGTGCAATCGCGCAGGTGTGCGTTTCGCGGTGAACCTTGTCCGATCAACCGCCACTGGCTCAGCAAGCGTGTGGATCTGCATCGAGCGACGGAATACTTCATCATGCGCGATTCGACTGCTTGCAAGAGACCCATCATGCGCATGCCGTACTTCGCCGATCCATGCCCGCTGCGTACCGCACTCGGCGTGCTTTCGCTCGCCCCGGTTGCTGCATTGATCTTCGCGGCGCCTGGGGCATCCGCGCAGGCCTGGCCGTCGCGCCCGGTACGCGTCATCGTGCCATTCGCAGTCGGCGGGGCCGCAGACCGTGTGTCGCGGGTGATCGCCGAACGCCTCGGCATTGCGTTCGGCCAGCAGTTCATCGCAGACAACCGGCCCGGTGCCGGCGGCTCGATCGGGTTCGAGCTGCTGTCGAAGGCCACACCCGACGGCTACACCCTCGGTTCGGCCAGCGACTCCGCCGCGCTGCTGCCGTTTATCTACAAGGGGGCCACCTGGGACCCGCGCACCTTCACCGGCATCAGCACGCTGACCTCGCAGCCGCTGGTCCTCGCGGTTCATGCTTCAGTGCCCGCAACCAGCGTCAAGGAACTGGTCGCCTGGGCGCGCACCCGGCCGGGGCAACTCTCGTTCGGCTCGTCCGGCCATGGCCATCCGCAGCACCTGGCCGGCGAGATGATCAAGCTTGCCACCGGCATCGACATGAATCACATCCCCTACAAGGGCGGCGGCGCAGCCATCATCGACCTGGTGGGCGGGCAGATTCCGATCGCCGTGCTCGGGTCTTCTACCGTGATCCCTCACCACAAGGCGGGCAGGGTGCGCATCCTCGCCGTCACCTCGCCGCGCCGTTCACCAACCGTTCCCGAAGTGCCGACGCTGGAAGAAGCCGGCGTGAAGGGTGTCGACGTGATCCAGTGGATCGGCCTGTACGGCCCCCCGAAGCTGCCGCGCCCGCTTGCAGACAGGCTGAATGAGCAGGTGCGCATCGCGATCGAAACGCCAGCCGTGCGCGACATGCTGGAAGCGGCAGGCTTCGACGCAGCGGCGAGTACCCCAGAGCAGATGGAAGCACGCACGCGAAACGACATGCAGCGATGGGACCGCCTGCTGTCGAAAATGATGCTCAAGTTCGACTGACCGACGGCGCGCGCTGGGTGCACGCGATCGTGCGCAGCGTCCTCAGTGCGATCAAGGCCACCCGGTGCTTCGACGGGCCGTCCTTAGAACGGCCGATTCCGAAGGAAGACTGGCAAGCGGGAAACTGAAACGGGCATGGGCAATGCGTGCCAACCAGGACTACGGCTGTTCCCCTTCCTATGGAGTCACCCTGATGAAGCTTCCCTTAGCCGCTGCATTGTTTTCGCTGACGGTCTTCACCGGTGTGTGCGCTGCGCAGTCAGGGGCTCCCACCACGCCCATCACTTCACCCATGGCGCCCAGTTCTCCGACCTCGCCCGGGGCCGTGATCATTGCCCCGCCGATACAGGGCTTCAATCCGCCGGTATCCACACCGGGTGTGCCCCCGCCAGGGGACCTGCGCGAGCCTGCGTCCCGGGGCGGATCGCCGCTGAACAGCGATACACGACGGCCCAGCGCCGAGTCGCCGCCCGGGGCGTCGCCTGCAACCCCGCCAATGACCGGGGCGCCAGCCACGCCGCTTCGTCCAGAAACGGTTACGCCGGTCTCGCCGCCACCTTCGCCCTCCCGGTCGAACGACTCGCGCGATGCGGAAATCGTGAAGCCGGGCACGGGCACGAGTCGATAGGGCAGTGGCGTCACGCCCGTCGGTGGCGGACGTCTCGCTGGAGTAAAACCTCTGAGATCGGGGTCTGCCGAAGTCCGCGCGGAGCGGGGAAATAATAGTTCGGCGCGAGCCCCTGCCACGGCTTCCTTCACTTCGGTCGCGGCTCCTTGAGCTGCTTGTCGGGCTGGCTCAAGCGACCGGCGCGCAGTTCCTCGACTGCGAAAACCACGGAGCAGGCGACGTTGCGCACCTCTTCCTGCACGGCTCTGTCTTTGTCCAGCGCCTGGTGACTGTTGTAGTAAGGCTCGTAGTAGCCAATGTATCGGTCGAGCCTGGAGAGCGCGCCCGCGTCGATCAGGCCCATCCACTCCAGCCAGTCGCAAAGGTTGCGCCGGTGGTCTTCGACGCCGGCGACATCGCCATGAACGACAACGCCGAACGCGCGCCCAGCCATGTGCTTGGGGTAGCCCCACCCCTGCTCTTCGATCTGCTTGGCATCCGCCACCCGCTTGCCGTGGGTACTGGTGGGGTCCGGGTTGCCGCCATCGGCACAGACCAGGCGATCGATCATCAGTTTCAGCGGGCTGGGCGACTGGTACCAGTAGGTCGGCGCCACCAGGATCACACCATGCGCCGCCACCCACCGTTCATAGATCTCGGCCATCCAGTCGTGGGTCTGCGCGAGTGCATGGTTCGGGTAACAACTGCAGGGCCAATGGCACAGCGGCATCGCGCTCGCCACGCAACCCTTGCAGGGATGGATGTTGCGGCCGTATTCCGAGGTGACGAGGCTGAGGTCCAGTACATCGACCTCGACGCCTGCGCCCTGCACGACCTGCCGTGCGATCTCGGTCAGGCGCCGGGATTTGTACATTTCGCCTGGGCAGGAGGCATCGTTGCGGGCGCTGCTGCAAACAAGCAACACGCGCGAAGGCGTGCCAGGGTTGGCCCAGGCCAGTTGGGCCTGGTCGAGGGCCCGGGGCAGCGTGCCATTGTCCGGGGCGGACCCGGCGCAAGATTGATGACTGCGGGCACGTGCCCGTACACCGGAATCGCGGCTGACCAAGTCTGTAGCTGGCAGTGCCCGCGGATCACTAGTTGACAAGCGCGCCCGATCACTGACCTGCCGGGGGTCCGTAACCGGTCCCAGCGGCCTGCCACGCTTTTCAGAACATTGCCTGCGCTCTGCTCCCGGTCATTGCCGGGCACGAGCAATGCGTCTCAATAGAGTGCACGGCACGAAAGCCATCACCCCTAGAGCAACGTTCTTCGTTATTTCCGTGACGAACGCGAGGTGGAGCCACCTGTCATTCCACAACCGAGACATCCGGGTCAGGTCGCTTTACTTCACTCAGCAACACAGCGCGTCACACATTCAAGCATCACTCCCCCGTCTTCAGGAGCAAGTCATGAACGACAAGCTGCTCGCAGTGCCGATGCGATCCTTTACCTACACAGCCGACAGGAACGACCTGGTCATGAATGTCGACAAGTCCAAGCTGGACGCCAAACGTATGTTCGACAAGAACCGCTGGCCGGACTTGAACGATAAGAAATACGTGGAGGACGTCGACCGCTATCTGTTGATCGAAACCGGCATCCGCAACAAGAAGTAACGCGCGGTTGGCGACCGCGCGCCACGGCATGCAGGACACCTGCTCGTTTGTCCCAATTCGACCGGAAGCAAGTTTGCGAAGGTCGGAGCCGGATTCGATACGATGCGCGGCTGACGGCGCGAGGCCGTCCGCTCCATCCCGCATCGCATCGGGTGCGTGTGTTCTGCGCGCACTTGGTACCGGGCCGTCTGAGGCGAGATTCCAGAGCGGAACAGCGTGAAAGACTTAACGCGCATGCACATCGTTATGGCCAAGGACGCGACCCGCAACATCGGACGCTCGGTGTGCGCGGCATTGGGTGGCGTCCACCGAATCATCGGACTCGCCCTCAAGGGCATCGGCGGCCCGCTTTGATGAACGGGTCCGGAGAACGCCAATCCTCGGGTCTCGAAAGAGCCTGGCGGCTGCTTAAACTCGCGGCCGTTGATTTCTTCGGCGACGACATGCCGACATATGCGGCAGCACTGGCCTTCCGGCTGCTCCTCTCTGTCTTCCCATTCGTCATCTTTCTCACTACGCTGTTA
>JBBRCD010000097.1:0-16078 GCA_038205245.1 Burkholderiales bacterium | reverse complement strand
AAGGCTGGTCAGACGAAGGAACCGGAATCGCCGACAGCGGCCTGGCGCGGGTGGCTGCCGCCCGCCTCCACGCCGACCGCCTGGGCGGGCAGGCCCTCTCCGGGCCCGAGCATCTGCGGTGCCAGCCATTCGAACGCGAGAAAGCCAACCACCACCGCCGCCAGCAGCGCAGCCACCGCGTGCAAGCGGCGCGAAGGCTGGTCAGACGAAGGAACCGGAATCGCCGACAGCGGCCTGGCGCGGGTGGCTGCCGCCCGGCTCGCCGCCGCGCCTGCCGGCTCCGCCGGGATCCCGCTTTCGAGCGCCTGCAACACCGGCCCCGGATCGATCTGTACCAGCCTTGCATAACTTTTTGCGAAACCACGGACGAACATCGGCGAGGGCAGGCGCTCGAACGCGTCCGCCTCCATCGCCTCGACCTGCCGGATCGACAGCTTGAGATGACTCGCCACCTCACCGACCGACAGGCCGATATGGGTCCGAGCAGCACCGAGCAGCGCCCCAGCGGTCACGGCCTCTGGCGCCATCGGCTCAGTCGTCAAGGTCGCCGCATCGTGGGTGAACGCGGAGCGTCCGGAATCGACATCTGCGTCGCTCATCGAGGTTTGCCCCATGCCGGAATCCACCGGACCTGCGGTCTGACCGGCAGTTCGCTCATCTCTCTCCAGGTTCATGTGTGGGGTGGGATCGTTCGCAGCGCTCATGCTCATGCTCCACCCGGTCTGCCGAGGAGCTGGGTCTCGGGGGCGCCAGGAAAAAGTCGCCGCAGCTGCTGCGCATAAATCGCTTCGGATTTTCGGTCGCCCAACGCGCGCTCGATGCGCACGCCAAGCCAGAGTACTTCAGCCGTCGGCGCCGCCGCCTGCATGTAGCGGTTCAGCAGCACTCTGGACTCGGGCACGCGTCCGTCGGCGAACGCCAGCTCGGCCAGGTTGAACAGCGCGACTGGCTGATTGGGCCGTACCGCCAGCGCCTGCTCGAAAAACTTCCAGGCATCGGTCTGGTTGCCCTGTCTGCGCGAACAGACGCCGGCGTTGACCCAGGTCCGGTCGGCGTTGGCATAGCGCGGGCTGCGCAGCGCGGTCATGAAAAACTTGATCGACTCGGCCGGGCGGCGGCGTTCGCAAAGAAACCAGCCGAAATTGTTGTTGATGTCTGGATCGTTCGCGTCAAGGCGCAGGGCGCGATCGAAATTGCCCATCGCGAGGGCATCTTCCTGCCTTTCCATGTGCAGCAGACCCAGCAGGTTGAACGCCTGTGCGTTCTCCGGGTCCAGCTTGGCTGCGGAGTTGGCCTCCTCCAGCGCCGGACCCATCGATCCGCGACCGAAATACAACGATGCAAGCTCTACCCTGAGCCGCGCGGCCTCTTTCGGGTCCGGCTTTCGTTCCTGCATCTGCTGCGGCGGACCGCCGCTCAGCTTGTTCCCGGCCACGGCGCCCACGGCCGAAGCCGCGGCAGTACCGACAGCGGAGGCAGCACAACCGGATAATGCCACCACCACGATAGCAGCTGCGCTCGCTGCCGCAAGCACGCGAACGCGGGCGAGCCTGGCAGCGGATCGCCAGGCCATCCAAAGCGTCGGGTTGGTACGATTCATCGGGTCGGGCCTGTCCTGCGCGGAAATCAATGAACAGCCTTCAGCCGCCGGATCACCCGGCGCGTCTTGTCCTCCACCTGGCCGGCGAGCTGGCCGCAGGCCGCGTCGATATCATCGCCGCGCGTCTTGCGGGTCGTCGCCACCAGGCCTGCCTGATGCAACACGTCACTGAACCGGCGCACCGCGTCCGGCGACGAGCGCACGAACCCGGACTGCGGGAACGAATTGAATGGAATCAGGTTGATCTTGCACGGGACCGATGACACGGTGTGCACCAGCGCGCGCGCCTGCTCGACCGAATCGTTCACCCCGGCCAGCATGACGTACTCGAACATGACGAAGTTGCGTGGCGCGTGCTCCAGGTAACGCACGCAGGCGGCGAGCAACTCGCGGATCGGGTATCGCTTGTTGATCGGCACCAGCCGGTCGCGCAGCGCGTCATCGGGCGCATGCAACGACACTGCCAGGGCCACCGGGCATTCGCGCGCCAGCCGGTCCATCTCGGGCACGACACCCGAAGTCGACAGCGTCACCCGGCGCCGCGACAGTCCGTACGCAAAGTCATCCAGCATGATGCGCAGCGCGGTCACCACGTTACGAAAGTTGGTCAGCGGTTCGCCCATGCCCATCATCACGACGTTGCTGATGATCCGTTCGCCGCTCTTGGCGCCATCGCCGTCCCTGTGAACATCGGCATCTACATCTACATCTGCATCTGCATCTGCATCTGCATCGACCTCATCCTTGTCGAGCGCGCCCAGTTCGCGATTGGCCAGCCAGAGCTGGCCGATGATCTCGGCGACCGACAGGTTGCGGTTGAACCCCTGCGCACCGGTCGAGCAGAATGCACACTCGAGGGCGCAGCCGACCTGGCTGGAGATGCAAAGGGTCCCGCGCCGGGTTTCCGGAATGAACACGGTCTCGATCGCGTTGCCGCTGCCCGAACCCAGCAGCCACTTGCGGGTGCCGTCTGCCGCAGTACTGTCCGACAGGATCGGCAATGGCGCCACCTCGGCGGTGTCGGCGAGCTTGGCGCGGTACGACTTCGCCAAGTTGGTCATTTTGGCGAAGTCGCTTTCGCCGCACTGATGAATCCACTGCAACAGCTGCTGCGCTCGAAACGCGCGCTCACCCATCGCCTCACTATGCGCGATCAGCCCCTGCCGGTCGAAGTCGAGCAGGTTGACTTTCATCAGCGCGGATGAATCTCCAGGTTTTGAAAGAAGAACGCCACTTCGATCGCAGCGTTCTCAACACTGTCCGAACCATGCACTGCGTTGGCATCGATGCTGTCCGCAAAATCGGCGCGGATCGTCCCCTTCGCAGCTTTCTTCGGATCAGTGGCACCCATGAGATCGCGGTTCTTAACGATGGCGCCCTCGCCCTCGAGCACCTGGACCATCACCGGACCCGAGGTCATGAACTTCACCAGGTCGCCGAAGAACGGCCGCTCGCGGTGCACCCCGTAAAAGGCGCCTGCCTGCGCGTCGGACAACTGGGTCATGCGCGCTGCGATCACCCGCAGGTCGGATTTCTCGAATCGGGAATAGATTTCTCCGATCACGTTCTTCGCCACCGCGTCTGGCTTGATGATCGAAAGGGTGCGCTCAACCGCCATGTTGAATCTCCTGAATTTCAGTAAAGTGTGTGCTACCAGCGAGCCGCCTGTCGCCGCGCCCGCGCTGTCGACCGCCACACCGGCGGGTGCGTCGTCGCACGAGGCCCGTGCGCGCAGCCAGTGCATGCGACACACCAGCGCGCGCGGCCATATCATCCGCGCCTGCACACTGGCCCGACTCACTCCATGCACGCAACAGTCGGCCCCTCGGCAGCGCAATGTCGCGCTGCGGCAAATCCGCCCCCACAACGACAACGGAGCGTATCAGGATAATTGTCCGGAATAAACCCTAACGGCCCGATTTGCTTACCTTTTTTGGGCGAGGGAAAGTCACCTTGATGGCTCGCCCGAGGCTGCCCGAGCGGCTTCAGTCTGTACCGGCAACGGTGCTACGATGACAGCGGTTCGCCGCCGTTGCCGGCAGTCGCCATCCGCAGTCGCCATTTTTTGCATCGGGCTCAGTGCCCGCCCTGCCCACCGCCTACCGCCCAAGGACACGATCCAAGATGGCGTCTGCCCAGCCCAGTGAACTCGCCACGTCCGAAGCAGGGTCCGATATCCGCCGCCGTGCCTTGCGCCGGCTGGTGATCGCCGTGATCCTGCTCGCTGCAGCTTTCGGTGCCTTGCTGACTTACGAGCGCTTCCGCGCGCCGAGCACGGTCGCACCCGGGGCCCGCCCGGCCCAGACTCCCCCGCCCCAGTCGGGTGGGGTCGCCGCCCGGCTGCCGGTTCTGCCAGCGCCGGCGTCGGCGCCCGCGGAACCGGAAGCGGAACCTGCACCACCTGCCGCCCTGCAGCCCAAGGAGGCAGACGCCGCAACGGCCAAGCTGCCACCGCCACCGCCGCAGGTGATCAACAATGAGCGGACCGCCGCCGCGCCCCCGCCGCCGCCGCCGCCGGCGAAGGCGGCGACCGCACGCTCAGAACTGCCCGCCCAGAAGGCCGCCACGACCGTCCCGGCGCCAGCAGCGGTGCCTGCGCCCGCGCCCACGACCAAAGGCGTGCCTGCCGCTGCGCCGATGGCCCAACCGCCCGCGCAGAATGCCCTACCCCAACCCCCTGCGGCGCAGGCGACGGCGGCTGCGCCTGCCAAGGCGGATCCGCCACGCGGCTATGTGGTCCAGCTCGGCGTGTTCGCCTCACCGCAGAACGCAGAAGCCCTGCAACGCAAGCTGGCAGAAGCCGGCGTGACCACCACCACGGAAACCCGGGTATTGATCGGCCCCTTCCGCGACCGGGCGGACGCGGAACGCTCGCTGGAGGTGGTCAAAAAGCTGGGGCTGGGCGCCGTAGTGATGCCGAGCCGCTGACCTTGTGATGCGGCCGTCGGACATCACGACGCGGGCAGTGCCCGCGTCGCTGCAGCCTACAGATCTACCTTGATCTTGCCGTCGCGGATCAGCTTCTCGTACACCACGAACTCCTTTTTCTGGAATTCGAGAAACTGCTGTGAAGTCGACACGATCGGCTCGAAGCCCTGAGTCGACAGCCGCTCGCGCGCTTCCGGCGCCTGCATGATCTTGGCTAGCGCTGCCGACAGCGTGTTCGTGACATCCTTGGGCATATTGGCCGGGCCGTAAACGCCATGCCACGAGTACATCTCGAAGTTGGCGAAACCCTGCTCGATCATCGTCGGCACATCGGGCAGCGCCGTGGAGCGCTTGGCCGCGGCCACGCCCAGAGCGCGCACCTTGCCGCCCAGGATATGCGGGCGAGTAGCGATCATGGTGCCGAACATGCCCGCGATATGTCCGCCCTGGATATCGATGATTGCCGGACCGGCGCCCTTGTAGTTGATGATCTCGAACTTGCCACCGCTCGCGTTGCGGAACAGCTCCATGGCCAGGTGTCCAGCCGAGCCGATGCTCTCGGTGCCAGTGTTGATCAGGCCGGGGCGCTCCCGGATCAGTGAGGCGAATTCCTTGGCGCTCTTCACGGGAATCGAGTTGTTGACGATCAGCACCACCGGGCCCTCGGACACCCGGGTGATATGGGTGAAGTCGTTCCAGGTGTCGTAGGGCAGCTTGGGCAGCAGCGCCGCATTGATCACATGGACTGACGCCTGCACCAGCAAGGTGTAGCCATCCGGGGCCGACTTGGCGACCAGATCGCTGCCGATGGTGCCAAAGCCGCCTGGCCGGTTCTCGACGATGAACTGCTGGCCCAGGGTTGCGCTCAGGCGCTCGGCCAGCAGCCGGCCGACGAAGTCGACTGCGCCGCCCGGGGCGAACGGCACGACGATACGTGCAGTGCGACTCGGGTAGGGCGCGGACTGCGCGAACACGCTCGCCCCGAACGCAAGTGACAACAGGCCGAACACACAGCCATGCACCCATCGCGAAAACCGCCGCGATCCAACCTCAACTCGGACACTCACCTTCATGACGGCACTCCTCTCGAGGACACTTCGGACCAACACGGATTCAATGGCACTACCCGCCAACGATCTTCGCCTTTCATACGTTACGGGAATCGAGTGCTCGCTGGCCCAAAAGGCCGAACCAGGAATAGAACTCGAACGCGGGCAGCCCGGACTCGGCCACCGCGCCCCGTTCGCATCGGCCACCGGTCGCTGCACAGCTCGCCGCTCAGTAGGTCGCAGGATAGCCCCCCCCATCGATCAGCAAATTCTGTGCCGTGATGTAGCCCGCATGCGCCGAGCAGAGAAACGCGGCATACGCGCCGAACTCGTCCGGGTCGCCAAAACGCTTCGCCGGCACGCCCGCCTCACGCTCCTGCCAGATCTGCTCGAACGACTTGCCGCCCGGCTCCAGCATGCCCCGGATATGCCGGCGTTGGGCATCGGTGGCGAACAAGCCGGGCAGCAGGTTGTTGATGGTCACGTTGTACTGCACGGTCTGCCGCGCCAGGCCGGAGGTGAAGCCCACCAGGCCGGAGCGTGCCCCGTTGGACAGGCCCAGTTCATGCTGGGGAATCTTGACGCTGCGCGACACGATGTTGAGGATGCGTCCGAACCGGCGCGCCATCATCCCGTCGACAGTGAGCCGGATCATCTCGATCGGGCCGAGCATCATTGCGTCCAGCGCCGCGACCCAGTCATCTCGCGTCCAGTTGCGGAAGTCGCCCGGCAGCGGCCCGTCGGCATTGTTGAGCAGGATGTCCGGCTCCGGGCAGGCGGCGAGCGCGGCCGAACGCCCCTCTGCTCGCGTCAGATCGCCCACCACAATGCCGACCCTCGCACCAGTCGCCTGGTGGATCGCTGCAGCCGCCTCGTCCAGGGTCGCTGCGGTACGCGCCACCAGCGTGACCTTGACCCCCTCGCGCGCCAGGTGGGTGGCAAAGGCACGCCCCATCCCGCGGCTTGCGCCGAACAGCAGGGCCTGCCGCCCACGGATACCCAGTTCCAAGATCACCTCCTGCCGAAAACCATTCCGCCAAGTGTAATGCTGGCGCCGGCGAAAAAACGCTCTGGCAAAGCTTGCTTCATACCGGCTTGCGCGGCACCCAGGACACGTGAATATCGCCGGTCACGAAAGTCTGGCAGGCCATGCGATGACCGGTGTCCAGATCGGCCTGGGTGAGGTGGCGGCGCTCTTTCTCCTTTACCTGATCGGTATGCTCGATGCCCTGCTCGATCAGGCAGCGGCAGGTGCCGCACAGGCCGCCGCCGCATTTGAACGGGATGCCGCCCTGCTCGCGCAGCGACACTCGCAGCAGGTTGCTGTCCACCGGCGCGGTCACCGTGCGCCCGCCGCTGGTGATGAAGGTGATGCAGACCCTGTGCGGCGGCGCATCACCCGGCACCTGGTCTGCACTGCTGGTCATGCCGGCAGGCCCGGCAGCGGCAGAGGATGCAGCCCGGAATCACCGCCACCGCGGGTCACCAGTTGTTCGAGCACCGCGCGCGCCGCGGCAGGCGTCCGATACAGGGCAATGAACTTGACCGGCACCTCGTTGATCACTGGCGGGCCCTGCACATCGACGATGCGAATACGGGTAGCGGCAAGCCGCGCGCCCTCGATGCGCACGATCATGTGGCTTGCATGAGCACGGCCACAGAACCGGTACTCCCAGTGCTCGACCACCTCGCTGCCAGCGGGAGGACAGGTACGGTAGCGTCCCGGCTTGCTGGTCAGGAGCACGAAACGGGCGCCCGCATCGGAGTCAGCCACCGCTGCCCACAGGCGGAGCGGGCGCTGGCACCGTCATCGGCGCCACCAGGTCGGCCTGATGCTGGGACAGTTCCACGTCGGTATCGATCCACAACTGACACAGGAGCCGGTAGCCCTGATCGAGACGGCCCTCGAGCAGCTTCTTCTCCTTCCAGTTCGGCTCCGGCAACGCCTCGCCGCCACTGATCAAGATCGCGGCGCACTTGGCGCAGCGGCCCATGGTGCAGCCATAGCGCAGATGCGGATACGGGAAGCGGCGCGTGCCGGCACGTACTACCAAGTTGGACCCGGCAGGTACCTCGTCACTGAAGGTATCGCCGTCGCGGTGCAGGACGATTCTGGGCATCGTTCTCGTAGCGCCAGCGGCGCGATCGCTCAGTGTCGGTAGCAGAGGCCGGTGCGCTGCTAGAGCTTGATATCGGCGCGCACCAGCACCGTGTGCCCGCGCGGTGCGAGCGCATCGGCAAGCGCCTGCAATGCAGCCAGCGCGCAGGCCGTGTCCTGCTCGCCATTGCCACCGCTCAGGCCCACACCGCCGATCACCTCGCCATCGACGACGATCGGAAAACCGCCGACGAACACCGCGAACCGTCCCTCGAAGCTCCACTGGATGCCGAACGCCTCATTGCCCGGCAACGCCGGGCCGTTGGGCGGCGTATTGAACAGATGGGTCGAGCGCCGGTGTCCAGCGGCGGTGAACGCCTTGTTCCAGGCGATTTGCGGCCCGGTGACCCGCGCACCATCCATGCGTTCGAGCAACAGCGGAAAGCCACCCTCGTCGGTGATGCAGACGGTCTCGCCCACCTTCAGTTCGATCGCCTTGGCAGTGGCCGCGGCCACCATCGGCCGTGCCTCTGCCAGTTCCAGCCGCAGAGCAGACTTCAACGGCAACGCTCAGGCAGCAGCCAGTTCACGCGTAAACGCAGCCACCTGTGCGGGCGCCATGCCAAGCGCTGCCAGCGGAATCTCCGCCGCCACATAGTCGTAGTAGAGCGCGGTCGTGTAGAGCAGGCGCATCTGCGCGCCGACCTCGCAGATCTTCAGGCAGCGCTGCTGCAGATCGACGGTGTTGGCCAGCTCGAGCACGATCTGGTAGCCGCGCTCGCCGTGGATCTCGTCGGACACGATGTGCAGGTCGAAGAACTCGACTTCTTCATCGGTGAAGCCGTACTTCTCTCGCAGGGTCGGCGTCTGGCGCCGGTAGATCGAGGGCACCTGCGACTCCAGCCCGACCACCAGACCGGCCACGGCAACGACCGGATCTTCACGCATCGCGACCGAATAGCACCACCCCTGCAGCCCGCGGGTGGTCGGCGACATGTTGTCCGGATCCTTCACTCGCGCCTCGGTAGTGCCGCAGGCCTTGGCGAAACGCACCAGCAGATCGGTGTGGCGATCGCCGCCGATCTCCTCTTCGTACATGTTCGCGAGCAGGAAGTCTTTGGCATCGACGCAATGGGCCGGCATCCTGGCGTACACGCAGGCGAGGTAATCGGCGAACGGTCCGACATAGTGATAGTGGTTCTCCGCCCAGCGCGCGAGGTGGTCACGACTGAGTTGCCCACTGGCCCAGGCGACACTGAACGGCGCCTTGGTCGCCGCCTTGCCCAGGATGGCATTCTCCAGCGCGCTGCGGAACTCGTCCTTGCCCATCATGTCGGCCATTGCAGTCTCCCTGGCGAAGACGAACCCTGCGCGGTGGAGGTGTCCACGCTGATGCGCCTGATCGTCATCCTACACCCTCCTGCATCGTCTCCGGTGCAGTTGAATCCACCGCACCTACAGCCTTCAACCCGGGAACACGCCGGTGGAGAGGTAACGATCACCGCGATCGCAGATGATGGTTACCACGACCGAAGACGGATCGGCTGCAGCCACGCGCAGCGCGACATGGGTGGCGCCACCGGCCGAGATGCCGCAGAAGATGCCCTCCCGTGACGCCAGGTCGCGTGCGGTCTGCTCCGCATCGGCCTGTGACACCGACTCGATCTGGTCGACCCGCGAGCGCTCGAAGATCGACGGCAGGTAGGCCTCGGGCCATTTTCGAATGCCGGGAATCTGCGCGCCATCGGCCGGCTGTACGCCGATCACCTGCACCGCCGGATCACGTTCCTTGAGAAAGCGCGACACGCCCATGATGGTGCCGGTGGTGCCCATGCTGCTGACGAAATGGGTGACCCGGCCCTCGGTGTCCCGCCAGATTTCCGGACCGGTGGATTCATAGTGCGCGCGCGGGTTGTCCGGGTTGCCGAACTGGTCGAGCACGATGCCCTTGCCCTCAGCCGCCATTCGGGTGGCCAGATCGCGGGTGGCTTCCATGCCGCCGGCATCGGGCGTGAGAATCAGCTCGGCGCCGAACGCGCGCATGGTCTGCCGACGCTCCAGACTGGCGTTCTCAGGCATCACCAGGATCATCCGGTAGCCACGCATCGCCGCCACCATCGCCAGCGCTATGCCGGTATTGCCGCTGGTGCCTTCGATCAGCGTATCGCCAGGACGGATCAGCCCGCGCGCCTCGGCGCCGCGGATCATCCACAGTGCTGGGCGATCCTTCACCGAACCGGCCGGATTGTTGCCCTCGAGCTTGCCGAGCACCGCGCCACCGCCGGCCGCCGGCAAGCGCGCGAGACGCACCAGTGGCGTGTTGCCGACGGTCTGTTCGAAATCGAGCGCCGCCATCGCTCAGCCGCGCTCAGGCGCGCCGACGGCTCGCGGTTGCCGAATCCGGCACCACCGCCTGCTCGGCCAGTGCACGGAAGTTCTCGCCAACGACGATCAGCGCCGGTCCACCGAGCAGCCGCGCGCCGGCCGCACCGAGCGTGGCCAGTGTCACCGGCAGCACCTGCCGCTGCCCGGAGAGCGATGCGCCCTCGACGATCGCCGCCGGCGTACCGGGCGCCATGCCGTGCGCAATCAGCGCTGCGCCGATCGCCGCCGCTTCATGCGAGGCCATGTAGATCACCGCGGTATCTGCTGCCACTGCGGCACGGACCCAGTTCGAGCGATCTTCGCCCGCGCCCACACGCGGCGTGACGAAGGTGACGCTGCGCGAGATGCCGCGCGCGGTCAACGAACGCTGCATGTCGGCACTGGCGGCCAGTGCCGAGGTCACACCGGGCACCACTTCGACCTGGATGCCGGCGACGAGCAATGCATCGATCTCTTCCTGAGCGCGGCCGAACAGCATCGGGTCTCCGCCTTTAAGGCGCACTACACGCTGATGCGTGTGCGCAGCATCGATCAACCGTTTGTTGATGAAGCGCTGGGCAGTCGAGTGCCGCCCGCAGCGCTTGCCCACCGCGATCCGTTCGGCGCAGCTCGCCAGTGCAACGATCTCGGGATCGACCAGTGCATCATGGAACACGATGTCGGCATGCTCGAGCAGACGCAGTGCACGCACCGTGAGCAGATCCGGCGCCCCCGGCCCCGCACCCACCAGCCAGACCTTGCCCGCCGTCATGCCAAAGCCTGCAGCCGGCGCTCGAACAGCGGCCCGCGATCGTTCGCCGCCTGATAGACCTCGTCGAACGCCAACAGCTCGGCGAGCGACTCGAGTGCATTCTCGCCTTCGCGCAGCTCGAACGTGTCGAAGCCGCAGCGGGCGAGATAGAACAGCGTATCGCGGGTCAGCGGCCCGGTCGCCCGCAGCTCCCCACGGTAGCCGTGGCGCTCGCGCAGCAGGCGGGCGGTAGAGAAGCCGCGCCCGTCGGTGAACGACGGAAAGTGAACCGCGATCAACGACAGCCAGCTCACGTCCGAGGCGAGAACGGCAGGTTCGTCGCCCGGCTCGATCACCACCCCGAGGCGGCCGCGACGATCGAGCAGCCGTTCGCGTGCCTCGAGCCAGACGGCCAGCGGCACCAGCAGGTCCGCGCCGGCGGCGGCAGCATCGGCTGCGCCTTCCAGCCGTAACCACGGGTCGCCATTGACGACCCCGGTCTTACTGATCAGCGAGCGCATAGACATTCCCTCTGAACGGATCGAGGCCGATGCGTTGCACCGTCTCCACGAAGCGCTCGGCCTCCGAGTCGCGCGCCTTGAGATAGACCTCGATCAGCCGTTCTATCACATCGGGTACATCGGCACGGGCGAACGACGGTCCGATCACTTTGCCCAGCGCGGCTGTCGGGCCCTGATTGCCGCCGATCGAGATCTGATACCACTCCTGCCCGTTCTTGTCGACGCCAAGTATGCCGATATGGCCGACATGATGATGGCCGCAGGAATTCATGCAGCCCGAGATGTTCAGGTCCAGATCGCCCACGTCATGCAGATAGTCCAGGTCGTCGAAGCGCTCCTGGATCGCCTTCGCCACCGGGATCGATACCGCGTTGGCGAGCGAGCAGAAGTCGCCACCCGGGCAGGCGATGATGTTGGTGATGAGGCCACGATTGGCCACTGCGAGACCGAGGGCGTCCAGCGCCTGCCAGAGCGCATACAGCGATTCAGTCTCGACATCGGCGAGCACCAGGTTCTGCTCATGGGTGACCCGCAGCTCGCCGAAACTGTAGTGGTCAGCCAGTTCGGCGATGGCGTCCATCTCGTCGGCCGTGACGTCCCCTGGCGGCACGCCGGTCTTCTTCAGTGCAACGGTGACCGCGGCGTAGCCCGCAACCTTGTGCGGGTGGACGTTGCGTGACACCCAGCGGGCAAATGCGGCATCCGCGCTCAGATGGTGCTCGAGCCCGGTCGAGACCTGGGGCAGCGGGCGGTACGCCGGTTGTGTGAAACGCGACTCGACCCGGGCGATCTCGCGCGCCGGCAAGGTGCCGGGTCCACCCTCCAGAAACGACCACTCCTGCTCCACTTCGCGCCGGAAGGCATCCAGCCCGAGCGCCTTCACCAGGATCTTGATTCGCGCCTTGTACTTGTTGTCGCGCCGGCCGTAGCGGTTATAGACGCGCAGGATCGCGTCCAGATAGGTCAGCAGATGCTCGGCGGGCAGGAAATCGCGAATCTGATGGCCGATGATGGGCGTGCGACCGAGCCCCCCGCCGACGATCACCGCAAACCCGGGCTCGCCGTCATAGTTGAAAAGCGCCTTGAGCCCGATGTCGTGCACCATCACCGCCGCGCGGTCTTCGGGCGAACCGGACAGCGCGATCTTGAACTTGCGCGGAAGGAACGCAAACTCCGGATGCAGCGTGGACCACTGCCGGATGAGCTCGGCGTATACCAGTGGATTGAGCACCTCGTCCGGCGCCACCCCGGCGAAATGGTCGACCGTGGTGTTGCGTATACAGTTGCCGCTGGTCTGGATCGCATGCATGTCGACCTCGGCCAGTTCGGCCAGAATGTCCGGCGCAGACTCCAGCGAAGGCCAGTTGTACTGGATATTCTGGCGGGTGCTGAAGTGGCCATAGCCCCGGTCATACACTCGCGCGATTCGTGCCAGCCGGCGAAGCTGAGTCGAGTTGAGCATGCCGTACGGGATTGCCACCCGAAGCATCGGCGCATGGCGCTGAGTGTAGAGCCCATTCTGCAGCCGCAGCGGCCGGAACTCGTCCTCGGTCAACTCGCCGGCCAGGAAGCGGTCGGTCTGCCGGCGGAACTGGTCGACCCGTTGGGAGACGATATGGCGGTCAATGGAATCGTAGCGGTACATGGTCTCGGCGCCTGAAACTGAAGAACGGCCCGATTCTCGCCGCAGTGGCTAATACGAAGAACGAATATAATATTGTATCGTTATTCGTTTTTGCGCATTTCTGAGTGCGCAGATACAGGCGTCTTTTGCCCCTTCCGCCTCTCAGGACCGCCATGAACTTCCAACAGCTGCGAACAGTCCGTGAAGCCGTGCGTCACCAGTTCAACCTGACCGCGACCGCCAATGCCCTGTTCACCTCGCAGCCCGGGGTCAGCCGCCAGATCCGGGAACTCGAGCAGGAGATCGGCGTCGAGATCTTTCGCCGCCATGGCAAGCGGCTGCTCGGACTGACCGCCCCGGGGGAGACCGTGCTCAAGATCATCGAGCGCCTGCTGCTGGAAGCCGAGAACCTCAAGCGCGCGGCCGAGGAGCACTCGAATCAACGCGGTGGTCATCTGGTCATCGCAACCACCCATACCCAGGCGCGCTATGTGCTGCCGAGGCTGGTCAGCGAGTTCAAGCGGGACCATCCGGACATCAGGCTGGCACTGCAGCAGTCACGTCCGGAGCAGATCGCCGACCAACTGCTGTCCGGTGCCGCTGACATCGGCATCGCGACCGAGTCACTGCTGCACTACCCCGACCTTGTCGTGATGCCGGGCTACGAATGGAGCCATGTCGTGGTCGTGCCCGACAACCATCCGCTCCTCACCGTCTCGCCGCTGACGCTGGCGGCACTTGCCCACTATCCGCTGATCACCTACGACCCCGGCTTCACTGGCCGGCCGCATATCGACGACGCCTTCTCCCACGCGAAGCTGCGCCCTGAGATCGCACTCACCGCGATGGACTCGGATGTGATCAAGACCTATGTCGAACTCGGCATGGGCGTGGGCATCGTCGCCTCGATGGCATTCGACTCGAAGCGCGACTCGACGCTGCGCGCGCTGCCGGCGGGCGATCTGTTCGCGCCCAACCTGACCCGGATCGCGTTGCGCAAGGGCACCTACCTACGCGGATTCATGCTGGACTTCCTGCAGCGGTTCGCAGCCCATCTCACGCCCGAGTATGTGCACAAGGCAATGGCCAGCAAAGGCCAGAAGGGTCACTGACCGTGCTGGTGACCCGGCCATAGACCGGCGCGGTTACCCTGTGCGGCGTTGCGGGCATGGCGCAGGTCGCAGGTCGCATGTTTCCTGCTTCGCCAATGTCGTGTCGACCTTCATCCCGGTCATAAGCCCCTGTCAGCGCATTCAAGCGCCAACTTTCCAAGGAGACTGCTGGTGAGTACTCGTACACTTGGCCCGAATGCACGAGCGCTTGCCTGCATCGTTGCGGCTGCGGGCCTGGCTACGGCCACGCTGCCTGCGCTCGTCCTGGCACAGGCGCCCGCGCCGTTTCCGGTCAAGCCGGTGCGCATCATCGTCCCGTTCGCACCCGGTGGCGCAAACGATGTCGTCGTTCGCCTGGTGTCGCCCAGGCTGTCCGAACTGTGGGCCCAGCCGGTGTTGATCGAGAACCGTCCCGGCGCGGGTGCCACGCTCGGCATCGAACTGGTCGCCCGCGCGGCGCCGGACGGCTACACCCTGGGCGCGGGCAACCAGTCGAGTCTGGTCATCGGGCCATTGCTCAACCCCAAGGCGGGTTACGATCCGCTGAAGGATCTGGCTGCCCTGGGCAGCACCGCCACCACCGCCTATGTGGTTGCCATCAACCCGGGTGTGCCGGCGAAATCGATCGCCGACCTGATCAGGCTGGCGCGCGCCAAGCCTGGCTATCTCACCTTCGGCACCGCGGGTTCGGGCACCATCTCGCATATCGGCACCGAGCTGATGCTGGGCGCGACCGACACCCGCATGCTGCATGTGCCGTACAAGGGTGCGGGCCCCTATGTCACTGCCCTGATCGCGGGCGAGATCGATCTTGCACTGGTCGCGCTGCCGGCCGCCGACCCATTCGTGCCCAGCGGCAAGCTCCGGCTGCTCGCCAATACCGGCCTGCGCCGGTCGGAGGCCGCACCCGAACTGCCGACGCTGGCCGAGAGTGGCGTGAAGATCGCACCGATCGAGGGCCGCTATGGTCTGGTCGGCCCGGCGGCGATACCCCGGGAGCTGGTCACCAGAATCAATGCGACGATCGGCCAGGCGCTCAAGTCACCCGACCTTCGGCAGCGTCTGCTCGGCCAGGGCTTCGAACCACTGAGCGACACCCCGGAGCAGTATCTGGCGTCGATCAGGCTGGAGATCGAGACGTTCGGCCGGATCATTCGCGCAGCAGGCATCAAGGCCGACGGCTGAGCTGGTCCTCCAGATCCGCCAGCCGCGCGTCCTGCAGCCGGACCCTGGCTTCCAGCTCGGTCAGCGCCTGCACCACCGGATCATCCAGGTCGCGGGTCAGCGCATAGGCGGCGAAGGCCTTGTCGGGCGCGGCCGGCTCGGGAGCAATCACCCGCGCGGGAATGCCGACCGCGGTAGCCCCCGGCGGCACGTCGTGAACCACCACCGCGTTCGAACCGATCCTCGCGCGCTCGCCGATCAGGATCGGCCCGAGAATCTTGGCCCCTGCCCCGACGATCACGCCACTGCCCAGGGTCGGATGGCGCTTGCCCTTCTGCCAGGACGTACCGCCCAGCGTGACCCCGTGATAGAGGGTGCAGTTGTCGCCGATCTGCGCCGTCTCGCCGATCACTACGCCCATGCCATGATCGATGAAAAAGCCGCGCCCGATGCGCGCCGCCGGGTGGATCTCGATGCCGGTGAACGAGCGCGACAGATACGACAGAAAGCGCGCCAGCCAGCACAACCGCCAGTGCCATAGCCGGTGCGCGACCCGGTGCAGCACCACTGCATGCAGGCCGGGATAGCAGGTCAGCACCTCCCAGGTGCTGCGTGCTGCCGGGTCACGTTCGAAGATGACCGCGATATCGCGGCGCAGAGTGCCTAGCATCGATCAGCCATTGCCCACAGGGCTGCGGATTGTATCCTTGGTGTCGCGGACCGGCATCTGCTGGCCAAGGACCATGACCGCCACGACCACCAAGACCACCACCACCGCGACCACCGCGACCGCAGCCGCTGCAACGACCACCAGGACTGCAACCCGACCAATGACCCAGCAGCGTTTTCAGCAGCTCGCCCACTGGG
>JBBRCD010000096.1:0-16103 GCA_038205245.1 Burkholderiales bacterium | reverse complement strand
CCATCGGCTCGACTGCATGCTCGTACAGGAAGCGGCCTGCCGGCAGCATCGCACCGGTGTAGGTAGCCGCCTCGAACCCGGGATAGCCACTCTCGTGGATGGTCGGCACCTCGGGCAGCAGCGACGAACGCTCGCGTGTGGGCACGCCCAAGGGGCGAAGCTTTCCCGAAGTGATGAACGGCGCGGAAGAAGACATCTGGTCGAACATGATGTCGACATGGCCGCCCATCAGGTCGACCCGCGCCGGCCCGCTGCCCTTGTGCGGCACGTGCACGAAGCGCATTCCTGCCTGTAGCTGGAACCGTTCGCCGGCCAGGTGATTGTTGAAGCCGCTGCCGGCCGAGGCCATCGTGATCTGCCCGGGCCGGGCGCGCACCAGAGCCACAAGCTCGCGCACACTGCTTAGCAGGGCCGAAAGCATGCAGTATGAGAATCCTGTTTCCCTACTGCGGCTTCAAGCCGATCGCGGGCAGCAGGCCGCGATACAGCCTGTATTCCGCAGCCCACTGCGCGGCGAACTTTTCAGGGGTGGTGTCGACCGCGGGTTCGCCACCATAGCGCGCGAACTGCGCAGCAGTATCGGGCGACTTGAGCACGGCCACGATCTCGGCGTGCAGACGTTTCACCAAAGCCTGCGGCATACCGGGCGGCCCGACCACGCCGATCATGGTGTCGACCTCAGCGTTACGCAGGCCGATCTCGGAGACCGTCGGCACATCCGGAAGCCCCGCGAAGCGCTTCGGGCTGGTGACCGCCATTGCGCGCAACTTGCCGTCCCCCAGCATCGGCAGCGAGGCGGGCGAGATGAACATCAGGTAGTGCACCCGGCTCGCTCGCAACTCGGTCAGGAGGTCGGCCACGGATTTGAACGGTACGTGCACCGCCTTGATTCCGGCCGCCCGGTTGAAGATCTCGGGAGTGAGATGCGCCGCGCTGCCGGAGCCGATCGAGGCGAAGTTGAGTTGGCCGGGCCGTGCGCGCGCATACTCGACGAACTCCCGTGCGTTCTTCACCGGGACATCGGGGGCTACGACCAGCACGCTGGTGATCGAGGAGAGTAAAGCAATCGGCGTCAAGTCTTTCAGCGGATCGTAAGGCGGCTTCGCCTGCAGCAGCGGTGCCACGATCGTCGAGGTGGACGCGATGCCGATGGTGTAGCCGTCCGGCGCGGCAGTAGCGACGATTCCCGAACCGATCAGGCTGCCGGCGCCGGCGCGGTTGTCGACTACGACCTGCTGCTTGATCGCCTCGCTCATCGCGCGCGCCACCACCCGGCCCATGTTGTCCATGCCGGTGGCCGGCGAGCCGGGCACCACCATCCGAATCGGTCGGACCGGAAAATTCGCCTGAGCCACGACATGCCCCGCCGAGATCAGTCCTGCGACGATGCACGCCGCCCGCGCCAACTTCTGTACGCTTCCAGATTGCTTCACGTCCAGCCTCCTCCGTTGACGGCCATGGTCAGCGTGCTCGTCGGCACCCTTCGCCGGCCGTCGTCCTTGCAGAAAAATTCGGGGCACTTACTGTGCGCCGGTCGAACGACAGAGCAACGATAGAGCAATGCCTGGGGAAGCGCAAACCGCGATGACCGTGGCCCGGCGCCTCCGGAAGACATCTTCCGGCCCGGCTTGCCGGGACGAGTTCGGGCGTATGTGCGCGGGCCTGTCCGGGCGCATGCCCGGTTGACGCCGCGATCGAGGCCACACGATACTTCGGCTCCTTTGAACCTTCGATGCAACCCATCCATGAGCCAGGCCGCAGACTGCGTAGTCACCGAATACTTCCTGCTGGAAAGGGACGTCGATGTCCCGATGCGCGACGGAGCGCGGCTCAAGGCCGACGTGTTCCGTCCGAAGGACGGGGGACGGGTGCCCGCACTACTCAATTTCGGGCCCTACCAGAAGGACAAGCCCTGGACGCCGCCGGCGAACCTGGAGGAAAAGTCCAACCCCTGGATGAACTGGGAGACGGTCAACCCCGAATGGTGGGTGCCGCGTGGCTACGCCTCGGTGCGTGTCGATGCGCGCGGCACCGGCAAGTCGCCAGGTCAGTTCGATCCATGGTCGCGCGCAGAGTCGGTCGACTTTCATGACGCAATCGAATGGGCCGCGGCGCAGCCCTGGTGCAACGGCAACGTCGGGCTGTCCGGTATTTCCTATTACGCGATCAACCAGTGGTTTGCCGCAAACCAGCAGCCGCCATCGCTGAAGGCGATCGTTCCCTGGGAGGGTTTCGCCGACATCTACCGGGATGCGCTCTACCACGGCGGCATCCTCTCTCTGTTCATGACCAACTGGTTCACCGCGCACCTTCTGCATCACACGCTCGGTCGCGCGTCGCACATCCATCCCGATAACTGGCAGAAGAACACGTTGCACTTCTGGCTTACCAACAACCTCGACAGCGGCGCCTTCTACGGTGCGCAGGCGCGGTGGGAAGACATCGAGGTGCCGTTCCTGTCGGTGGGCAACTGGACCGGCATGGGACTGCACCTGCGCGGCAACACCGAAGCGTACATGCGCTCCAAGTCGCCGCATCGCAAGCTGCGCATGCAGGGCGGCACGCACGTGCATCCGTACTACTCGGAGGAGGGGCGCCAGGACCAGCTTCGTTTCTTCGACTACTGGCTGAAGGGCGTGCAGAACGGCGTGATGGCCGAGCCGCCGGTCAAGCTGGCGATCCGCAAGGGCAACGACCGCTACGACTGGCGCCTGGAGAACGAATGGCCGCTTGCGCGCACCCAGTGGACCAAGCTGTACTTCGACCTGGCGCAACCGTCGGTGGCCGATGTGCCGCTGAGCGGCACGCTCGTCGAACGCAACCCGCAGAAGACCAGCGAGCATACCTACCCCGCCACCGGGCTTGGCTCGATGGGGTCGACATCCGCGGCGTCCGCCCAGGTGATGGGTGGCGGCATCAAGCCCGGAATGGGCGTGGCGCTGGTCACGCCGCCGATGCCGCAGGATATGGAGATCACCGGGCCGCTGGCAGCGACGCTGTGGGTGTCCAGCAGCAGCGAGGACATGGACCTGTTCCTGACCCTGCGCCATTTCGACGCCGGCGGCGACGAGATCATGGAAACCGGGCAGCAGGGTACGCCGGTGCCGGTCGCCAAGGGCTGGCTGCGCGTGTCGCATCGCGAACTCGATCCAGAGCTGTCGCTGCCCTGTCGGCCGTACCACAAGCACCGCCAGCGGCTGTTCCTGAAACCCGGTCAGATCGTCCAGGTGCAAGTGGAGATTTGGCCGACATCGATGGTTTTCGCGAAAGGCCATCGCCTGCGGCTCGACGTACAGCCGCGCGACGGCGTCGGCAGCCAGTCGTACATGCACTACCACGCCGACTACAACACGGGCACCAACACGATCTACGCCGGCGGCGAGCGCGAGTCGTTCCTGCTGCTGCCGGTGATTCCGCAGGCGAGTTGAGCCCGGGCGGCGCGATTGCCAGGCTTGACCGCGCCAACTGCAGGCGGTCGCGTCGGCTGGGTCCGGATGCCGGCGCACCGGCCCCACGATGACCCGGATCGGCCTGATCGGATATGGCGCGGCTGGCGCAGTCGGCACATCCGGCAATCCCAGGGGTACATTCGAAGCGGGTACATAATTTGCGACCGAAGGGGACCTCAAGGGAGAACTGTCATGAACAACATCATTTACATTGTCGGCTTGGTGGTCGTGGTCATCGCAGTGCTGTCGTTCTTTGGGATGCGATGACTTCCGGGTCCGGGGTGCGCAAAGCGCGACCCGGACCGGTCAGCACAGGAATTTCAAACGCTTTTTTTGGCTGCCGATAGCCAGCAGCGCGGAATATCAGACGCCTGTGCGCGCTTGCTCGAGGCGGCGAATGCTCGCGCGAGGATCGGAGTCGGCAGCGGCCCGCTGGCTGGCAGGGAAGTCTTTCGGGAGGGCCAAAGGCAGGGTCGTCTAGCGGGCAGAGGGGTGCAGAACCAAATCGCGTTTTCCGCCCCCGGAAAAGTGTTCGAGGTCAGTCTCGAACATGCGCTCTCGCAGCCCGGCCGGGCTGCTACTCGACGGGTTGTCTTGTGCACAGACCGGGCCGGGCGTGGCGAGTCCTGGCATGCCGGCGTGATTTTCTGTTCCGATCGCTAACACGATCGAGCGCAGCCTGGCCTAACTTGTGAAGGACGGTGCCAGCACAGCACGAGCTCGGATAAGGCGCAGGTGCGGTCGCAGTCGCGGAACCGCACCCGCTCAGCCCGATTCGTTCAGTGCACTCGGAGAACGAGTGCGCGGTGAAAAGCCGTCGCAGGTGGATTATGCTGCGAGCACCGGCGATCGGTGAAAGCTGCGGCGCGAGACACCGGAGGCCGCCCGGCAGACGATCGCAAACCCCCTGAGGGAACTGATGCCGCGCAGCAGCCTGAAGCCCACGACCGATCGCGAACTGGTCGCCAGCATCGATACGGCGTTGATCGCGGCGCACGCAGTGCGTAAGCTGCTTTCCATGCACACCGCATGATGCGCAGGCAAAGTTCTCGATGACTACCCCTGCCCCCCCGATCTTTCTCAGCTACCGGCGCGCAGACACCGGCGGCTATGCCGGCCGTCTCGCCGAATCTCTCGACAGAAGGCTGGGCCGGGGCAGCGTATTTCACGATATCGGCACCATCACGCCCGGCAGCGACTTTGAGCACGCGATCGAGACAGCGATTGGCCGCTCCCGGGTGGTGCTGGTGATGATCGGCGACAGCTGGATCAGCGAGCGGGATGCCAGCGGCGAGCGCCGGCTCGAACGTGCAGACGACTTCGTGCGCATCGAGGTCGCGACCGCGCTCAGGCGCAGCAAGACGGTGTTGCCGCTGCTGCTCGAAGGCGCGCGCATGCCCCCGCAATCCGAACTGCCGGATGACCTGAAGCCGCTCGCCCGCCATCAGGCGCTCGAACTGTCCGATACCCGCTGGGACCACGATGTCGATCGTCTCGTCGAGGTCGTGCGCGGCCACGTCGGTATGCGGGCGACCGCAGCCTCGCGCCGCGCCCTGCTCGCAGCCCTCGGGCTGGGCACCGTTGCGGCCGTCGGCCTCGCCGCCACCTTGTTGATGCGCCCGGAGAGCGCCGACCTCTCGGGGCGCTGGCTGTTGGGCAATGGCAGCTTCTGGACGGTGGCGCAGCAGGGCGAACGTCTGACCATAGAGGAGACGCACTACGCTTCGAAAGAGATCTGGAAGCGCGGCAGCGGCACCTTTGCGCAGGGGGTCGCCCGGTTCAACCTGGACACCGTGTTCGACCGGGCACCCACCGAGTCGGGAGAGCTGCGCCTGTCACAGGACGGGCGCAAGTTGTCTGGCGAGGTCCGGCGTGCCGATTGGACGCTTACGCGCAGCGTGACGCTGACTCGGCAATGATCGGAAACACTGTTCACCTATGTCCGCCGCGACCCGGATGTCACCCCGGCCGGCCTGGATGCTCGCGGGTTGGCCTCGATCGTTGCGGCGAACATGCAGGTGATGGACCTGGCCGACTTCATCCCCGACATCCAGAGGGCGGGCAAGACGTACGTAGCCCGGTATGTGACGCGCGACCATCTGCGGTTATTCGCCTGACTTGATATCGGGTGGCCGTCCGCTCAGGCGGCGCTGCGGTTTGCTACTTCAAGCAAACGGGCGCGCAGAGCAGCCATTGCAGCGCTGTCGCCCCGGCAGAGATCGACCCATGGAGTGGCGGCCGATGGCCCCTGCGCGGCCGGCATGCCGAGCGACTGCTCGGCGAGTCGACGGTCGGTATCCTTGTCTGCAACGAATACGCAATCGGCGAGGCGGCCAAGGCTGGCGAGCTGCTGGAGTTCGAAGATACAGCCCGCATTCTGCCGGGTGAAGCCGCGCAGATCCATCAGGATGACCCGGCTGCGCGAAAGCAGCGCCTGCAGTGTCGGGCGCCAGGTATCGTCGAAGCAGAAGAATTGCTCGACGCGGTAACGCCCGTCCGGATCGGTCCGGCCGTGCAGTGCCTGCAGACGCTGTCCGAGATCCACCGAACCGGCGATATAGCTCGACTCGATCTCCCCGTGGGCGAACGCAAGCGCCTCGTCCACATCGATCGAGCGCAGCGCCAGGTCTGCCCCGGCGATCATCGTGACCGGGCCGGAGAACCGCCAGCGTGCAGCCACGGCATCGAACAGCTGTTCGGTTCGCTGCTGGTGGCCGAACACCCGCAGCAGCAGCAGCGCGGGACCACCCTCGTGCCTGGCAAGACGGAACCAGTGCAACAACGCGCGTACGGTGGCGAAGTAAACGACATAGGCGGCAAGCGCGCATCCGAGCGCGACCCACGCACCGTGTACCCAGCCCGCAGCGACCCCGAACGCAACGATTACGCCCCACCACGCGTCGGCCAGCAGTTGCATGTCGCTGAAGCACCGGCGCCGATAGCGATCGGCGACGCTTGCCGCGGCGCGCCATGCGATCCAGCCGACCGGCAATGCCAGCGCCAGGATGATCGTGACCGGACCTGTCGTCACTGCGATCCGCCTGATCGTCGTCGGCTCCAGTACCCCGGGGCCGCCGAACAGCAGCATGAAGCCGTGATAGACGACAGCCACCACCAGAGACAGCGTCATCACCATCACGAGCACCAGTGGAAGCACGTTGCGCAACCGCGGGCGCCCGGTCAGCCAGATGAGCAGCAGTGGAAGCGGGCTGCTAATCGCGAACGTCAGCAGAAAGTACCATGCGTTCAGCAGCAGTTCGCTGTTCAACGGCGTATCCGACACGATCCGGATTGCCGACGGAACCCCGACCGAAAGCACCATACCCATTGCCACCACTGCGGCGAACGCGGCAAGCCCCTCTCTGCGGCTGGCGTGAGTCAGGGCGGCCACGATCACCAGGGACGCAGCCCAGTACGGATACCACCAGACGAGTGCGCGCACGGCACCCAGGCCACCAGCTGATTCGTTCCACAGTTGAAGCATCGGTGGTGCATGGAGCACGGCAGCCGACAATGCGAATGCGATCGCGTAGGTCACTGCAATGCGCAGCCTGGTGCCTGTTTCTCGTCCGGAAGCCCGCATGTTCATGTACTCGGGGCCAGCGGTGTCCATGCTGCGCGCCGACGGTAACGCGGCGTCGGCAGTGCCGTCGTAGAGCGGGTTGCCGGAGACGCTGCGCATGGTGCGCGCAACTGCCCGTCGGTAGAACACCAGGAAAGCCCATGTCACCAGGAGCGAGCAGAGCAACCCGCTGAACAGTGCATGAAGGATTTGGCCTGACTGGATGGTGCCCATCGGTTGTCCCGGTACCCGCAATTGCGCTAAGGTCCTGCCAACTTAGCGTCCGAGGAGACGATTGGCAATGCTTGATGGAAACATGCTTGATGGAAACATGCGGGACGGCGCTGCGCAGTCAGGCCCTGGTTCCGGCGTGGTGGCCGGCCGGCGCGGACGTGCTTCGCGCTGGCTGCCCGGCTGGATGCGTTTCATTCTGGCGCTGTGGGCGGTCACCCTTCTCCTTCTCGCATTTCACCAGGGTTCGCTGTTCCTGTTCATGCTGTCCGAGCCATGACCGGGGGCGTGCGATGATCGGGAATCGAGAGTCATGAGTTTCGAGCGCCACGTCGCCCGGTGCGATGGCCACATAGAACGGATCGCCCGGCGTGCTGATCAGGTGTCAGAATGACGCGCATGCCTTCGGCGCACGCAGGCACTCGACCCGCGTCTGCTCAGCAAGACCTCGACTGCACCGGAACGCAGTCAACGCGTAACGGCTTTCGCTGCGCACGCCATGCCTGCAGGACTGTCGTCGACGGGGCCTTGCCGCTCCGCGCCTGGTTATCATCGGCGTCACTCGTTTGCTGAACTGCTGACCACGGGTCAATCGGGCGAGCGAGGACAGGGAACGGCTCGGGCGAGGCATCGAAACCCGTGCCAATGCGACCGTTGATGCAGAAGACGCGGTGCGCGCCGTGTCCCCGACGGATCTGCTGCTGGCGCTGCACCCATTCATACCCCGCCATGGCCCCCGCTTGGCAAGGGCTTACCCAGAAGGTTGGTGATGAACTCGAAAATTGCGTTTCAATCCGGGCACTACCCTACGATCGCGGTCGAGACAGGCAGCCATGACCCGGATGCCGGTGGCGTAGAACGTCGCGGAGGGCGGGCTTTCCGCTGCTGGATGACGCGGCGTCCAGCAGCTGCGTGTCTCTGATGGGCAAGCGCGTGCTGGTCCTTGGGGGCACTGGAACGATCGGTCGGGCAACTGTGCGTGCATTGGTCGAGGCGGGCCATGAGGTGGTGTGCCTGGTGCGTTCGCGCGCGGGTACCGGGCGGCAGCCGACCGCAGAGGCGGGCGAGCCCCTGTTGGCTGGGGCGACGCGACGTGTTGCCGATGTGATCGACCCCGGCTCGCTCGCGCGCGATGGCGTCTGCGGCGAGCGCTTCGATGCGTTCGTGTCATGCATGGCCTCGCGCACCGGCCTGCCTGCGGATGCCTGGGCGATCGACCACTGCGCCCATCTGCTGGCACTGGACGCCGCGAAGGCGGCGGGCGCCATGCACTTCGTGCTGCTCTCGGCAATCTGCGTGCAGAAGCCAAAGCTCGCGTTCCAGCATGCCAAGCTGGCGTTCGAGCAGGCGCTGATCACGTCCGGACTGACCTACTCGATCGTGCGGCCAACCGCCTTCTTCAAGTCGCTGTCAGGTCAGGTCGAGCGATTGAAGCGGGGCAAGCCCTTCCTGATCTTCGGCGACGGGACGCTGACTGCGTGCAAGCCGATCAGCGATGACGACCTGGGTCGATTCCTGGCCGGGTGCCTGGACGATGCCAGCCGGTTCGATCGTGTGCTTCCGATCGGCGGGCCGGGACCCGCGATCACGCCCCGGCAGCAGGGCGACGAACTATTCACGCTTCTTGGGCGGCCACCGCGATTCAAGCGGGTTCCGGTCGGCCTGCTCGACGTGATCATCGGGGTGCTCGATACGCTGGGACGCGTAGTGCCGGCCTGCGCGGCCAAGGCGGAACTCGCCCGCATAGGCCGCTACTATGCGACCGAGTCGATGCTCGTACTCGATCCGGCCACAGGCCGCTACGACGCCGCCGCCACACCGTCGACCGGCAGCGAAACCCTGTTCGACTACTACCGACGTCTGGTCAGCGGTGCGGCCACGGTCGAGCGGGGCGATCATGCGGTGTTCTGAGTGCTGAGCGGCGGGGCTGCACAGCGGCGCGCCATGGCCGAAGCATCCGGGCCGACCCGGACCGCATCCCGACCCCGTCCCCCTTGTCGTCTGCCTGGGCGCTCGTGTTTGGTGAGATATTGCTGCTGGCCGGAATGGCGCCTCAGCTGACTGGAGACATGGCACCAACGCGGCAGCGAGCAGCGAGCAGCGAGCAGCGAGCCAGAATACGCCGTCAGACCAACTTCGCCAAGGTCACCAACGCCCGCTCCAGGCGAGCGTCCCAGACGCGCGCGCAGGAGAGGCGAATGAAGTTCCCGAACTTGCCGCTCGCAGAAAACAGGGGCCCCGGCGCGATACTCACGCCCTGGCGCAACGCACGGCGCGCCAGGGAAAAGCTGTCAGTACCTTCCGGGAGTTCTATCCAGATGACGAATCCGCCTTGCGGCTGTGAGATGCGCGTTTCTTCGGGAAACACTTTCATGACGGCGTCGCTCATACGTGCCACGGCACTCGCATAGCGACCGCGTACTTCGCGTAGATAGCGCTCGTAACGACCGTTGGCCAGCAATTCGGCAACTGCAAGCTGCGGGACACTGGGGCTCGCGATGCTGGTCGCGTACTTGAGGTATTCGATGCGTTCTCGGCGCACCGCGGTCGCTGTCACCCACCCGATACGCAATCCGGGCGCCAGCGTCTTGGAGAACGAACTGCAATAGAGGATGTCAGCTCGCGGTGCGAGGCCCTTGCAGGTCGACGGCCGGCGTTGAGTGAACCCAATATCTCCGTAGACGTCATCCTCGATGAGCGGCACTTTGTGCTTGCCGAGCAGGCGTATCAGCAGGCGTTTGGCGTCGTCCGTCATGCAGTAGCCTAGCGGGTTGCTGAAATTGGGCACGAGCACGCAGGCCTTGACCGACCACCGCTCCAACGCGAAGGCAAGCGCGTCGAGTGCGATGCCGTCGCGCGGGTGAGCGGGAATCTCCAGGGCTTCCAATCCGAGCGATTCCAGGACATGCAGCAGGCCGTAGAAGGCTGGTGATTCCACCGCAACGATGTCACCTGCCCGGGTCACTGCACGCAAGGCGAGACTTAGTGCCTCCTGGCAACCAGTGGTGATGACGATGTCGTCTGCCGAAACCACGCTGCCCGATTCGCTCATGCGCCTCGCAATCTGACGGCGCAGCTCCAGCGCACCAGGCGGCATCATGTAGCCGGCGGCCTGTGAGCATCGAGTGCGTACGACCTGGGTCAACGCACGTCCAATCGCTTGGGTAGGCAGGAATGCCGGATCGGGCACGGCTGCGCCGAGCTGCACGATGTCGGGATCGTTTGCAGCCTTGATCAAGGCCATCGCCATCGCCTGGCCAGTCACGAGCCGTGGCGGCGTGGTTATCGCCGCAGGTTCCGCCTCGATAGGTTGATGGGAACGGCGAGCACGGACATAGAAGCCCGAGCGCGGCCGCGCCTCGACATGTCCCCTGTCCGCGAGCATCTGGTATGCAGCAACGACGGTGGTCGCGCTTACGCGACGCGTGCGCGCGAGACTGCGCACGCCCGGCAGACGTTCGCCGGGCGCATACGCGCCGAACGCGATGTTCTGCGCGATCTCTTCGGCAATCTGAAGATAGAGCGATTCCATAGGCGAATCCAGACAGTACAGATCGACAAGGAAGTGCCCAGTACAGCTGTCGACCAACCGAATCTGTACTGCCTATATAAACGATATCTGGATCTGTACCGAGTACAGAGTGCTCGATAGAGTACAAACAGTCAAACATCGGAGAACGACATGACCACAGCCAATCTGATCGACGTCGATACAAGCGAGGCACCATTGCGTGCAGAGCCTTCGGTCTAGCCACAGATGCTGGCGCGCGCACTACGCAGCCGCTGGATGAGCTTGTTGCTGAGCAGGCTCATTGGCCGCGTTGACCACTTTCGGCGGCGCCGTGCGGTAGAGGCAGAGTTGAACGGGTTGGAAGAACGCACGCTGCACGACATCGGAATCTCGAACAGCGACATTCCGTCGATTGCCAGCCAGACCTACTTCCGGGACGAAACCCGCAGACAACGAGACGTACCGACTCATGCTTGCAGCGAGGCGCAGGGGCTCTTTTCGAGCACCGTATCTGACACTCATCAACGCACGACAGGCGGGATTGCCATGACTTCACCGGTTTCACGACAGCCGCGTGAGTTCGCCGAGCGCTGGATCGAAGCCTGGAATCGGCACGATCTCGACGCCGTGCTGGCGCACTTCAGCAAAGATCTCGAGTTCTGTTCGCCTCTCATCCCAGCGTTCGCCCGGGACCCGTCCGGCAGACTCATCGGCAAGGAAGCGGTGCGACGCTACTGGAACACGGCTCTGTCGCGCTTGCCTGATCTGCATTTCGAGCTCGTCGATGTACTGGTCGGCGTGGGTTGCCTGTTGATCCTTTACCGAGGCCATCGCGGGCTCTCGGCTGAAGTTCTTACGCTCGGAACCGACGGTCGCGCAACGCGCGGGCAGGCTTTCCATGCGGCAGAATCATGATGGGCTTGCCAGGTCTCGACAAACCCGTTCTCGGGACCCTGGCGACCGTGTTGACCATCGTTGCCTTCCTGCCCTATATCCATTCGATCTTCCATGGACAAACCCGGCCGCACGTCTTTACCTGGATCATCTGGGGACTGGTATCCGGGATCGCCTTCCTGGCGGTACTCCAGGCACGGGGTGGCGCCGGGGCCTGGCCGATTGGTTTTTCCTGCGCAGTCTCGCTTTTTGTCGCGGGCCTGGCCTACGTCAAGCGCGCCGACCTCACGATCACGCATACCGACCGGCTGCTGTTCGTCTCTGCGCTAGCCGCCATGCCGCTGTGGGTTGCTGCAAACGATCCATTGTGGGCTGTCGTGCTGATCACACTCATCGAGCTGCTGGGGTTTGGCCCGACGCTGCGCAAAACCTGGTTGAACCCGCATTCGGAGTCGATGAGCTTTCTCGCGATCCTGATCGTCCGCAACGCGCTGATCATCGCTGCGCTCGACCGACATACCGTGACAACGGTGCTGTTCTCCGCCGCTTCGGCGGCGGCCTGCGGACTCCTCATCGCGGTCATGGTCTGGCGAAGACCGCGCGTTGCAACCTGAAGGCGCCGAGCGACGGACAAGCATGCTGCACATGGCCACAATGCTCTGACGGCTTGCGAAATCTTCACTGAGGCGCTTCCGGACAATGCGCTCACACTCGTGCTGCCGAATGACAGAACACGGGGTTTGAAAGTCCTCTTCGCCGAGTTCAAGTATTGGCTGCGCGCTTCAGTACGCACTGCCAGTATCCGCTCAGTCGCGCAGTGCGGCGAGCGCTTCCTCGATCCGGGTCACTGCCACGATCTCGATGCCCTCGATCGGCTGCTTCGGCCGGTTGGCCGCTGGCACGATCGCCCGGGTGAAGCCGAGCTTGGCCGCTTCCTTGATCCGGTCCTGGCCGCGCACCACCGGGCGGATCTCGCCGGCCAACCCGACCTCGCCGAAGGCGATCAACTTGCCGGACAGGGGCCGCGCACGCAACGAGGACACGATCGCCAGAAGCACTGGCAGGTCGGCCGAGGGCTCGCCTATACGCACCCCGCCGACCGCGTTGACGAACACATCCTGGTCATTGCAGGCGATGCCCGCATGACGATGCAATACTGCAAGCAGCATCGCCAGCCGGTTGTTCTCCAGGCCCACGGTGAGCCGCCTGGGATTGGCGCCATGCGCATCGTCGACCAGTGCCTGCAGTTCCACCGCCAGTGGCCGGGTGCCCTCCAGGGTCACCGTGACACAGGCGCCAGGGACATCCGTGCCATGCTGCGACAGGAACATCGCCGAAGGGTTGGCCACCCCCTTCAACCCCTTCTCGGTCATCGCAAACACACCGAGCTCATTGACCGCACCGAATCGGTTCTTGAACGCCCGCACCAGCCGGAAGCTCGAGTGCAGCTCGCCTTCGAAGTAGAGCACGGTATCGACCATGTGCTCCAGTACGCGCGGCCCGGCGAGCGCACCCTCCTTGGTCACATGACCGACCATCACCAGCGCACAGCCCGAGGCCTTCGCGAATCGGGTCAGCTGGGCCGCGCATTCGCGTACCTGCGACACCGAGCCGGGCGCGGACAGCAGCTGGCCGGAGTAGACGGTCTGGATCGAATCGATCACCGCGACGTCCGGCTTCTCGGCAGACAGGGTAGCCAGGATATTCTCGAGCTGGGTCTCGGCGAGCAGGCCGAGTTCGGAGGCATCCACACCGAGTCGCTGCGCGCGCAACGCCACCTGCTCGATCGACTCCTCGCCGGTGACATAAAGCGCGCGTCGGTCAGCCGCCATGATGGCCAGCGCCTGGAGCAGCAGCGTGGACTTGCCGATGCCCGGATCACCGCCGATCAGCACCACACTGGCGCGGGTCAGTCCACCGCCGAGCACCCGGTCGAGTTCTGCGCTGCCGGTTGCAAAGCGCGGTTCGACATGCGGCTTCACATTGGACAGCGAAGACACAAGCCTTGACCCGCCGGAGGATCCGCCACGGGACCCGGTCGCTGCATTGAGGCCCGCGGCCGCCGGATGGCTGGACAGCACTGTCTCGACCAGCGTGTTCCACTCGCCACAGTTCGGACACTGACCCTGCCACTTGCTCGACTGAGCAGCACAGGCGCTGCAGACATGGGTGGTGCGCGGGCGGGCCAAGTTAGCCGTCCTCACGGGCCGACGCGGCCGAGTTCGCGCATCGGAACCCGCGATGCGACTGCGCACAGCAGCTCATAGGCGATGGTGCCGGCGGCGGCGGCGACCGCCTCCACCGGCAACGTTGCACCCCACAGCGTCACCGGCGTGCCGACTCCGGCCTGCGGCAACGCAGTCAGGTCGACCGCCAGCATGTCCATGGATACCCGCCCGACGGTGCCGGTGGGCACATCGTCCACCAGCACCGGCGTACCGGTGGGCGCATGCCGCGGATAGCCGTCGGCGTAGCCACAGGCAACGATGCCAATGCGCATTGGGCGCTGCGCAGTGAAGGTACCGCAGTAGCCAACCCGGTCGCCGGCCTGCAACGACTGAACGCCGATCAGGGCCGAGTCCAGGCGCATCACCGGACGCAGCCCGAGCGATCCGGCGTCCTGATCAGCGAATGGCGACACCCCATAAAGCATCACGCCCGGGCGCACCCAGTCGGCATGGCTCTCCGGATAGCGCAGCAGCGCCGCCGAGTTGGCCATCGAACGCGGCAGGCGCAACGGTGCCAGCTTGCGCACATGAGCATCGAACAGCGCGAGTTGTGCAGCGATGCCTTCAGTTTCGTCGGCACAGGCGAAATGGGTCATCAGGGTCAACGAGCGCACCGAGGGCTGGGCCAGCAGACGCTCGACCGCCGAAGCGAACTTCGCAGGCGCGAAGCCGAGGCGGTTCATGCCGCTGTTCATCTTGACGAACAGGTCCATGGGCACGCCGACCGGCGTGATCTCGATCATCCGGACCTGGCTTTCGTCATGCACGACCAGGGTCACCCCGGAAACAGCGCACTCGTCCAGTTCGGCAGCCGAGAAGCAGCCTTCCAGAAGCAGCACTGGCTGCTCCCGCCCGCGTGCACGCGCGCGCTCACGCAATGCGAGCGCCTGGTCTGTCTCGCACACCGCATAGCCATCAGCTTCGGCCAGCGCGCTTGCCACCCGTTCGGTGCCGTGGCCGTAGGCGTTTGCCTTGATCGTGGCGAACACCCGTGCGCCACCGGCCAGCCGGTGGGCGAGCGCATAGTTCGAAGCAAGCGCTTCGAGATCGATGGTGGCAGCTATCGGACGTGGCATCGCAGTGCATTCCGAAGCGCACTCCGCAGCGCATTCAACGGCATGCCACGCTTTGCCTCATCCGGGTCAGCGCGAAATCGATGAACGTCTTGACCAGCCGGGACTGGAACCTGTCCTTCGGATGAACCAGCGAAAGGATGCGCAGCAGCCGCGGCTCCAGCGGCTTGGCCACCAGCGTCTCCAGCCGAAGCTCCTTGGCGATGGAGGCACGCGACATGATCGACACACCGAGGCCGGTCTCGACCAGTCCCTTGATCGCCTCCGGACTGCCCAGCTCCATCACCATGTCGAGATCATCCGGTGCGATGCCGGCCTGGCGAAAGTACTGGTCGGTGAACTCGCGGGTACCCGAGCCGGTCTCGCGACTGACGAATGGCTGGGCGGCGACTTCCTGCGGCGTCACCGCAGCCTGGCGCGCGAGCGGGTGCGAACCGGCGCAGATCAGCACCAGCTCGTCCTCGCAGCAGACCTCGGTGGTGAGGCTGGAGAGCGTGGACGGCGACTCGATCAGGCCGACATCGAGCGCGTGCTCGGCCACCCGGGTCTCGATCGCCTCGGAATTGCCAACGATCATCAGGGTGCGCACTTCCGGATAGTGCGCCTTGAACTCACCGAGGATGCGCGGCAGGATGAACTCGGCGATGGTGAGGCTGGCACCCAGCAGCAGCGGGCCGCGTACCTCGCCGGTCATCTCGCCGATACGGGTGTCCAGCTCGCCGTTCAGCGCAAGGATTCGACCCGCATACTCGAACACCATCTGCCCTGCCGGAGTGAGCGAGATGCGGGCATGGCTGCGCTCGAACAGGCGGGTGTGGAAGTGCTCCTCGAGCTGCTTTACCTGAAAGGTGACCGCGGGCTGGGTCATGCACAGTTCTTCGGCTGCGCGGGTGAACGACAGCAGGCGGGCGACGGCATGAAAAACCTGGAGACGGCGATCGGCCATCGGATAACCGGCAACACGACCGGAAAAGTGAGCGCAGCGCGCGACGAAGGGTCATTCAACCACAGTTCGCCCGGGTTGGGCATGCACTGTGCCGGTACCGCAGCCCGCCTCTACCGGGCATGCTACAGCCCGCACGCGCCAGGCACGCCCACGCTGTCGTCTCCCGGTGCGCGGATGGCTGCGTTATCGACGAATCGGACATGAACCGC
>JBBRCD010000095.1:0-16277 GCA_038205245.1 Burkholderiales bacterium | reverse complement strand
CGCGTGCGCCATCGAGGTCCAGCAGGATGACATGACCCCCTGCAACCTGGAACACGCCGTCGAAGAGGGTTTGATCGGTATTGTCGATCAGTCCCCAGACCAGGAAGTCGTAAGCGCGCTGGCCGTTGACCCGGGCTTTCCAGCCCGGCAGCGTCGTGAACTGCTTGATCTCGGATGCGAACGCGATCGTGCCGTCGCTGGCAACCCAATAGTAAAGGGGCTTGACGCCGAACCGGTCGCGCGCTGCGAAGATCGCGTTGCGGGCACGGTCGAGCAACAGGAAGGAGAACATTCCGTTGAACCGCCGCAGGCAATCGGTGCCCCACTGACGGTAGGCTGCGAGAATGACTTCGGTGTCGCCGTTGGTAAAGAACCCATGGCCGAGTGCTGAAAGTTCCTGCCGCAGCTCCGGGTAGTTGTAGATCTCCCCGTTGAACACGATCCAAAGCAGCCCGTCGGCGGAGCACATCGGCTGGTGCCCGGTGGCGTCTATTCCCACGATGGACAGCCGCCGGTGGCCGAGCGCGACGCGGACATCTGCCCAGTCATGTCCGACGCCGCCGGCGGCGACCGCGGCGAAGCCTGCTGGCACCACCGGGCCTTGGCCGACCTCGCCGCGATGGCGCCTCGGCTGCAAGTCGCTACCGGAGAAGGTCGCGAACCCTTCGTCATCCGGACCGCGATGGCTTACGGCCCGGGTCATCGCGACGATCCAGCGGGGCGACGCAACCGTTTGCGCGCCAATCAGTGCAGACAGCCCGCACATGCTCTAGCGGTGAGCCAGGAGCCGGGCGACCCCGGCGTAGTCATGATGAAGTTTCGTCGCGATCATGCGCGGATTGTGCCACCTTTCGACGAACGCGCGCCCCGCTCGACCGATGCTGGGCAGGGTGCTGCGCGCAGTAGTGGCAAGCACGCGCAGCACTTCGGGCAGGCTGCCCGGGCTCGCATCGATGACCGGGAGCGACTGTCGCATGTCTGGCGCAACGAACCCAAGATCTTCGGCGCGCAGGTAGCAGACCACTGGCTTGCCGAGGCACATCGCCTCGACGGCGACGCCGCCGTACCATCCGGCATGAAGCTGGTCGATGACCAGATCCGACTTTGCCATTGCCTGTCGGGCTTCGGCGTTGGTCATGTTCTCCACCAGTATCAGTTCGATTCCCACGCCTGTCTGGCGCAGCGCTTCGCAGGCCTGAACTACGTAACCGGTGCCCTTTACCGCGCGATGGCTCGGCGCATGAACCACACGCAACGGACTGAGGGGCGAGGGTTCCGAAACCCCGACGAACGTCCAGTCGGCTGGATCGACATTCGCATATGGCAAGAAAGTTGCGCGCCCCGGCAACACATGCAGCAGGTCGGGGTTGAGCGCATAGATCAGGTCGGCATGCCGGGCGAAGCGCGCGATGCGCTCCCGCTTGCGCAAGTCGCTCCAGGGTGGGTAGTAAGAGGGAGGTACCGCGTGCGCGATGCTGTTCGTGCAGTGGCTCCTGGAGTAATCGCCCTGCCTCGCATCGTCGCCCTGGTAGGTGATCGCAATCACCTTGCCCGCCCGGCGCAGCGCGGGCAGGTCCAACAGTTCGACATGTGACGCGATCGGCAGCAGCAGTCGGTCGAGCATCGACAGTCGGTGACGTTCTGTGAAGTAGCCACCCCAAGTCAGGATCGACTGACCGAAATTGAAGTGCACGACATCGTAGTCGCGCAGTGCCCTGCGGAACAGCTCGAACCGCCTGTACTCGCGGGTGATCCACGAGTCGCCTGGTTCCCACAGCACCTCGTCTACCGGGTAGCCAAAAACACCGCGCCGGAACGACACCGCCCAGCTCTGCAGCCCGATCGAGCGCTCTGCACGCGCCAGACTGGCGGCGTTTCCGCCAACATCCCACGGGGCGTGCAGCACGCGCATCAGCGCCTCCAGTTCTCGGCCAGGCTGCGCAGCCTGGCCAGGGTGACGATGCCCATCATCTGGCCAGCCAGCAGGAAGGCAGCGACGGCGGCTAGCTTCAGCAGCAGCATTCCGGTGGAGGGTGCTGACTGGTCGAGCAGGAGTACTGCGGCGAAGCTGCCCCAGACGGCGAACACCGGCACCAGCGCTCGGAGCCAGTCGATCTTCAATGGGTGCGCGCGCTGCGAGAAAACCATGTACAAGGCCGACAATATCGAGAAAGAGACGACGCTTGTTGCCCCGGCACCGACCGCCCCGAAGTGCGGCACGAGCAGCAGACTGGTCAGCAGGTGGATCGTTGCCGCTGCCCACGCGCAGGCAGCAATGGTCCGGGTCCTGCGTGCGAGCGACAGTCCGAGCACCGTGATCTGCGTTGAGCCTTGCATCACTGCGCCGGCGGCAAGGCCACTGAGTGTTGGCGCGGCGCTCCAGTAGGCAGGCGGCGTGAGCAGCCAGAAAATCTCCGCGGAAAACAGGACCACGATCAGTCCCAGCAGGCTGATCAGATACAGCCACAGGGAGAAACTGCTTCCGAGGATGGCCGGGTAGTTGCTGTCCTCCGCGAACGTCTTCAGCGCGTACGGTGCCCAGGCCATGCCGAAGGCGGCGTTGACGAAGGCCATCAGCACGACAACCCGGGTCGCCGCGCCGTACAAACCAACCTCGGTTTGCGAACTGAGCAGGCTGAGCAGCCAGACGTCCATCGACGCGACGATCCAGTACCCAAGCCCGCTGAGGGCGAGTGGCCATCCGTAGTCCATCATCTTGCGGGCCACGGGCCGCAACCAGGACGGTGACAGATCCTCGCGGACCAGCCAGAGCGCGACCGGTACCGCGATCAGGCTGGCCACGAGCTGGCCGATGAACAGGCCCTCGACCCGGTACGACCAGCCGACGACCAGTGCGAGACCGATCAGCACCCCGAGCAGCGACTTCATCACGGCGACCACCGCGAACGCACCCAAGGCGAAACGCACTCGCAACACGTCTTGCGCGTACTGCAGCAGCTGGCCGGGGGCGACAGTGCCCAGCGCCGACAGTGCCAGCAGCAGGCTGATGCCGCGGCCTTCGAGTCGGTCGATGCTGCCTGGCCACCCGATCAGTAGTCCGACCACCAGGGTAACTGCGAGGCAGGAGGCGGTGATCAGGGCCAGCCCAGTGAAGACCACCGACCGACGCGAGGCATCGGTCGCCCCCTGGTCCAGGTAGTAGCGCTGCATGCTGCTGTTCATGCCCAGGTTGGCGAAGATCGCGCACAGCGCAACACCCGATGTCATCAGCGCGAAAAGTCCAAACTCCTCGACCGAAAAGATCTGGGCGTAAACCGGAAACACGGCAAGCCCGACGATCCTTGTCGAAAGGTCAGTCAGGCCGTAGGCGGCTGCGCTTCGCAGAAGGATCCCCGACATGACGTGCTGCTGCCGTTCCGCTGGTCAGAGTGCCTGGGCTGGCACGCGCCGTTCGAAGCAGAGGAACACCTCGTCAGCGTTTCGGCGGGTGGTGTCCACCCACGCCAGGTCGTTGCGCGTCATCAGGCGTTCGATCTTTCGAGGGTCTTCATGGTAAGAATGGAAAGGATCCGCCGCACCCGCGGGGCGGTACAGCACGGTCAGGTCGGGGTAGACGACATAGCGATCGGTACGGTATCCCCTCTGCAGGCTACGGAAAATCTCGCCTGCGCGGCGACGCAGTCGGGTCAGCAGCCCGAACGCGCGGTCGCCCATCCAGATCACGACGCGCCCGCCGGGTGCAAGAATGCGGGCCGTTTCGCGCACTGCCTGATCGAGCTCGCAGACATGGTCAAGGCTGGTGGCGAACACCACCGTCTGGAACTGTGCATCCGCGAACGGCATGAGTTCGGCGCAACCGGTGACCCGCCAGCCGAAGAACCGGTGGTCGTCCATCGGATCCAGACCGAAGAACTCGAATCGGGTGTCGTCACGCATGTCAAGGTACCCTGGCCGCTCGAGCAGGCCGCAGCCGATGTCCAGCAGTCGGCCGGCCGAGGCGTGCTGCTCGAGGTAGTCACGGAAGTGCATGACATCGGCGCGTCCGGCAAGCGAAAGCGACCCTTCCGGTGAGGCCATGTAGCTGATGGTCGCGTTGTTGTTCAGTACCTTGTTCAGAAGAAACTTGCGGCGGTAGCGGTCGAACAGCAACACATCGTGGTTGTAGCGCAGGAAGCGTCCGTCCAACTGATACTCGAATGCGCATGCGGAGCAGGCAACTGTGCCCGATGCCGTGTCGGGCCAGTCGAGCGGGGCGCGACATTTGGCGCACGAGAGGCGAACGGATCCGAACGGCAGTTGCAGGGCGGGTGTCATCGCCGGATGGCGGCCATCGTTGCCCGGCAAGTGGTTTCGATGCCGTGGTCAAACTGGGTTGGCAGGGGCTCGCAATGCCGGTGCAGCCGTGACACGTCGGCGACGAGGTCGAAGGCACGCGGCTGGTCGAGCTGCTTTATCTTCACAGCCTTACCCAGCGCGCTGCCTATCAGACCGGCTATCTCGCGCACACTCAGCACCTGCGCTCCGGCAACGTTGATCACGGGTCCCGGGTCGGGGATGGTCGCCAGGCGCAGCAGGCACTCGCAGACATCGTCGACGTAGCCGAGGCTCAGGCGCAGACCGTCGTCGTCCATCCTCTCCGGGCGCCCCTGCAGCGTGACTGCATCGCCCTGCAGCACCGAACGGATCAGGTTGGGTACCAGCCGACCGCTCTGCCCTGGCCCGTACACGGTGAACAGCCGCGCGGACACCGTCTCCAGGTTGGGTCGCATCAGCGCGAGCGCTTCCTCGGCGTGTACCTTGCTGAGCGCGTAGGCATTGTTCCGGCGCACCGGCGATGTCTCGCCCAGGGCCGAGAACGACGGCGCATAGACGTTGCCAGTGGAGGCGTAGACGAACCGGCGGGCGCCAACTTCGCGGGCCGCGGCGGCGACGGCCAGCGCTGAGGCTACGTTCACCGACCACAACTGCCCGAGGTTGGCACCTCCGTCGTTGTAGGTTGGCCACTGCGACAGGTAGACCACAGCGTCTGCTGGCGCATCCAAGGTGAACGACCGTGGCAGTCCCCCGGTGGCAGGGTCGATGCCGCCGGGTCTGCCCGAACTCAGCTCGACTGTCGCGATACCGTGGCGCCCGGCTGCACTCGACAGGTGTCTGCCGATGTAACCACCTGCTCCGACGACAACCAGGCGCATCAGGTTAGCCCAAGTTCCGCGTAGGCGCGGGCCATCCTGGCGGCGACGGCATCGACAGTAAAGTGACGTTCGATATACCGCCTTCCGCGAACCCCGGACGCTCGCACTTGCGCCGGGTTCGCCGCCATCTCCGCCAATCGGGACGCAATCGTCTGGATCGTCACGTTCACGATCGGGCACTCGTCTGGCTCGAGCAGGTACTGGTCCGGCTTGCGGATGAAGCACATGACCGTCTTGCCCAGGGCCATTCCTTCGAGCGCGAAGTAACCATGAAATCCGATCATACACTGGTCGAAGATGACGTCCGCCCCGCGGTAGATGCGCAGGGCTTCGTCGTTGGCGATGCGCTCGACCATGATCAATTCGACAAGAATGCCCGATTCGCGCAACCTGGCCACAGCGGCCTCGAGGAATCGTGTGCCCTTGAACGCGCGGTGATTGGGCGCATGAACCACACGCAGCGGGCGGTTGCCGTCGTAGTCGGAGTAACTGGGTCGGTAGCGATCGCCGCCATTCGCGTCGATATCGATCGCCCAGAAGAACAGGTCGTTGCGGCTGCCCGGTGTGTACTCGATCATGTCGCCCATCGAGAACACCCCGGTAGCATGGCGCCTGATACGAGCGAAGTTGCGTGCGTGCAGTTGCGAGTCGCATATGCAGGCCACATTCACGGCAGTGCACTCGGTGCAGCAGTTGGGTTCGCCCAGATCGAGCGTAGCCTGGCGGGTGCGGACGTCAGCGCCATAGGTCCAGAAGAAGGTCTCGATGCGCAGCCATGAATAGACCCGTAGCTCGAGCGGGTTGAACCCGAAGCGGCCCCGCGACGGCAGAGCACCCCGGTCGCAATAGAGGTGGAGGCGGTCGGCGACCGCGCACAGCCAGAGGAACACCAGCCCCTGCAACAGATGGCCCAGAACCGGGATGGACCGGTAACGCGAGAGGTCGTAGTCGAACTCCCGGGTGATGAAGTAGGTCGACGTCACCAGGGTCCGCGCGTCGACGCCAAGGCTGCGTTCCGCACGGCACAGGTTGGACAAGTTGAGGATCGGCGCACCGATCCAGAAGCTGCGCAGCGCGCCTCGTCTGCTGCGCAGGATTCGCGCAATTGCCGCGAACGGCAGAAGCAGGCAGGTCGCTCCGGTCAGCGCAATGACCGCAAGCGATCGCGCGGTCGACCGGGCCTTCCGGTTGAAAGCGTTCAAACAGGCTTCCTGAACAGGCACGAGATTCCGTTCGGGTTCGCGTCGTGGAAGGCGAACTCGCGTACGCCGAGATCGCGCATCCAGCCCTCCACTTCCGCTTGTGTATGCTGCCAGGCGTTGTGCGGGTGATACCAATCGAAGTTGACCATGTTGTTGGTCTCGAAATCGAAGGCGTCGTTCCAGAAGCACTTCACGAAGTTGTAGTAGAAGAGCCGCTGTACATCGTGGGTACCAGCCGGGATGCCCAGTTCGGGGATGCCCTTCTGCAGCGTGATCTGCGCACCGAGTGCCGACAGTTCGCGGCCCAGCTCGGTAAGCCCTTCGCACGCTTTGTAACACGCGTCGGGTTCGAGCCCCATCCACTGCTCGCGCAGATAGCGATCGCAGAACTGCCGCGCTGCGCCCATCTGCCGGTAGACGTAGAAAAACATCTGCCCCCCGGGCTGCAGCTTGCGATAAAGCGCTTCCAACGCGGCCCGCGTGTCTGGCGTGTGGTGCAGCACGCCGTCGGCGATGATGAAGTCGAAGGTGCCGTCGGCGAACGGCGTGTCCATCAGGTCGGCCTGCAGAACGTGGCAGTTATCCAGGTGTCGGGTGTTCTCGGACGTGGTGTAAGCGGCGTCGGACACATCGACTGCGAACACGGTGCCGCTGCAGTTCTGCGCCATGAACCGCGTGTTGAATCCCGACCCGGGGCCGACCTCCAGCACCTTTCGCTTGCCTTGGTAGAACGCGGCGAGCGAAGCCTGGTCTGCCACCCCCAGCTTGCGGGTGTACCAGTCGAAGAGGAAGGACTGGTGCTGCTGTTCCAGGCCGTAGGTCCGGAACCGCCGCCACTTGTCCGAGAATGTACGGTTGGTGATCGCCTGCTCTGCGGCCGCAGCGCGACCGCCGATTGGCTGCAGGTCGAGAGTGAGCTTGTGGCGGGCAGCGAACTCCGCCAGTTCCGGCTTCAGTGGACCGCGCAGGAAACACGGTACGGAATCGACGATCGGGTACCAGCTACCGTCCAGCTCGAGCAGAATACCTTCGAGCACGCGCCCCGACTCTTCCCGGAATACCTGCAACTTGAGCGTGGCATCGGGATCTTGCAGGCTGCGAAGCGAGCCCGAAGTTACGAGGGATTTCTGCATCGAGCGGATGTGCCTGGAAGTTGGTGAGTCCGGCGGTACTTGACCCACCCAACGTTTTCCATGGCGCGTGGCGGGACGGTCTCGCCAGCGTTGACTTGCGATCCGTGATGGTACCAGCGCCTCGACATCTCGACGACATGACGGCTGGGGTTGCCCAAGAACCTGAAGCCGAGGGTGCACCCGTTGGCCAAGCAGGCGGGATTCAGCGCACCGGTGAGGGCAGTCAAGATGCGGCTGGAGGCGTACCCGGCCTGGGCGGTTGAAACTGACGCTGGAGTTGCGACAGGGTGCTCAAAGAAAACGGTCGCACCAGGCTTCGATGTTGAGCAGCGACCAGATCAGCAGCCTGCGGTTCTCCCTGCCTTCGAGATGGTCGTTGACCAGTGACTGCACTGCACCTGGATCGAGGTAGTCGTAGATCCGGGCGCCTGGATTGAAGATGATGCGGCGCACATAATCGATGCTCTCGCCCTTGAACCAGCTCGCATCCGGCGCTGAAAACCCTTGCTTGGCGCGATCGGTGATCGCCGCCGGAATGTAGCGCTCCATTACCTTGCGCAGCAACAGCTTGCCGTCGCGGGTCTGCTGGAAGTACTTCAGAGTCTTGTTGCCAGGCTCGTTCTCGTTCAGGCGGACGACCTCGGTGAGGTTCCCCAGCTTCAGGCGTGCCGGGATCTTCATCGCGAAGTCGACCAGATCGTTGTCGAGGAAAGGCACGCGCGTCTCCAGCGAGTGCGCCATTGATACCTTGTCCTCGACCACCAGCAGGCCATGCAGGAAGGTCTTGGCCTCGAAATAGAGCGAATGATTGATATAGTCTTCCGGGCGAGTCAGCGAGTGGGCGTGGGTCTGGAAAACGCCCCTGAAGATATCGCGCGTCGACACATGCTTCACGTCGTTCCAGACTGGCGCGAGCACCTTGGGCAGCATGCCCCCGGGTATCAGCCGCTGCCAGAATGCGTAGTACTTGTCGGCGTAGTGTTCGAAGTCGTCGTTGACCACGGCCCGGTAGTAGCGCCACGGGTAGCCGGCGAACACCTCGTCTCCGCCAGTGCCCGACAGCACGACCTTCACGAACTTGCTGGCAAGCTGAGCGGCGTAGAAATTCGGATAGCTCTGGCCGACTCGCGGTTCCTCCAGGTGCCAGGCAAGGCGCGGCAGCACGCGCTCCATGTCGCCCGCCTTCAGCACCATTTCGTAGTGTTCGGTCTTGAACAAATAGGACATGAACTCGGCGGTGCTGCGCTCGTCGAATCCCAGCTCGACACCCGAAGCGGAATTCAGGTCGAACCCACAGGTGAACGACTTGATGTAGGGCAGATCACGCGCCGCCAGCGCGGTGACCGAGCCGCTGTCCATGCCACCGGACAGGTATGCGCCCAGGTCTACATCGCTCACCAACTGGCGCCTCACTGCCTGCTGGACCAGGCGGTCTAGCTCTTGCTCGTAGTCTGCGTCCGAGTGTGGCCGTGAGGGCTCCTCGAACGCATAGTCCCAATAGGGTGTGGGCGGGTCCACTCGGCCAGACGCACAATCGATGCGCATGGTGCAGCCTGCCGGAAGCAGCCGCACGCCCTCGAACAGCGTGCGCTCAGTGAAGAAGTTCTGGAAGGTGAGGTACTCGTGCAGCCCGTCCAGGTCCATCCTGGCGCGGTAGTCCCCGTGCGCGATTATTGCCTTGATCTCTGATCCGAACAGCAGCGTCGAGCCCACGCGGGCAAAGTACAGTGGCTTGATGCCATAGCGGTCGCGCACGAGGTACATTTCGCGGCTGACCCGGTTGAACACTGCGAGGGCGAACATTCCGTTAAAGCGTCTGGTTGCACCGATGCCCCACTGTGCGAACGACTTGAGTACGACCTCCGAGTCGCTGCGCGATACGAAGCGCTGCCCCAGAGATTCGAGCTCAGCGCGCAGCTCGGCAAAGTTGTAGACCTCCCCGTTGTATACGAGCGCATATCGCCCGTCTTCGGTCAACATCGGTTGATGGCCGGCCGGCGACAGGTCGATGATCGCCAGCCGCCGGTGGCCGAGGCCGACGTTGCGGTCCACAAAGTGCCCTTCGCCATCCGGGCCTCTGTGCTCGATGGCTCTCGCCATTCGTATAAGCGCTACCGGCGATGCCGCTGAGGCATCGAGGTGGACGATCCCGGCTATGCCGCACACGGTGTTCTAGTCTTGCCTGGGTGCTAGAGAGCCGCCTTCAGGCGGCGGGATTGGACTTGTTCCATGTGCGCGGCGCGCCAGGCGATCAGTGAGCGCAGCCCTTGGGCGAGTTCGACTTCCGCAGTGAAGCCGATCTCGGCGCTTGCGCGCTTCGGGCCGCCGATGCGGTTGCGTACCAGCGTAGCCTGGCTGCGTGGCGCATACCTGATTCCCTTCTCACAGCCAGTCAGCTCCACGATCAATTCGGCCAGCTGCTTGAGCGAAGTGCGCTTTCCGGTGCCGACGTTGTAGAAACGGTCGGTCGCGTCGGCCTTCATCGCGCAGACGTTCGCACGACCGCAGTCCTGGACAGCGACGAAATCGAAGGCCTCGCTGCCATCGCCAAGAATGGTCGGTCCCTCGCCTCGATCGATCGCGTCGAGCATTTTCATGATCACCGCGATGTACGCGCCTCGGTAGTCCTGGCGCGAGCCGTATACGTTCATGTAGCGCAGGCCGACGTAGTCAAGCCCGTATCGGTGATGATAGGCGCGTGCCATAGCCTCGCCGCATATCTTGGTCGCGCCGTAGAAGTTCTTGTTGTTGAACGGGTGATCCTCGTCCATGGGTTCCTGCACCGCATCTCCGTAAACCGACGCCGAAGACGAGTAGACCAGGCGCTTGACGCCGTTGGCCACGCATGCATCGAGCACGTTGAACGTTCCGCCGACGTTGACTTCGAATGCCGAGCGCGGGAACTCGTGACACTGGAGCAGCCAAAGCGCTGCGAAATGAAAGACCCCGTCCATGCCCTTCATCGCCGCATTCAGGATGTCGATCTGGCAGATGTCACCGCCGACGTCGTAAACCCGGACCCTTGGATCCCCGAGGGCTTCGGACAGGTTCTCGTGGGTGCCGCGAACGAAGCTGTCGTAGATCACGATCTCGGCGACATCTTCCTTGCGCAGCAAGTCGACCGCGTGCGACCCGATCAATCCGGCGCCGCCGATCATCAGGAACTTCTTGCCGCGGATCTCCATCAACAGCTCCTGGGGTCGTGGTTACCTCTGATCATACAGGCAGCACCGGCGCGCCCAGCGACTGAACCAGGCGCTGCACGACATACGCCTGCTTCGGTGCGTCGATGTAGGCATCCATCGGAAGGCTGAGCACGTGTTCGGACAGGTGTTCGGAAACCGGCAGTGGCCCGTGGACCGAGCGCGACGCGTACGCGGGCTGCAGGTGCATGGGTACCGGATAGTGGACGGAGGTCGGAATCCCGGCTTCCTGCAGGGCGTGCTGCACAGCCGGGCGATCGTTCACACGGATTGTGTACTGGGCCCAGACGCTGGTACGGTCGGCGCGAACTACCGGCAGCACGATGCGGTCGGACAGTGCCGACAAAAGTTTATCGTAACGCGCGGCGGCCGCCTGCCGCTGCTCTATCTCGTGCTCGAAGCAGTCGAGCTTCGCCAGGACGACGGCGCACTGCAGCGTATCCATCCGCCCGCCGACACCGATTCTTGTGTGATAGTAACGGCGTTCCTGGCCGTGAACGCGGATCTCGCGCATCGCGCGTGCGAGGTCGGGGTCACTGGTGAATACGGCGCCGCCGTCGCCGTAGCAGCCCAGCGGTTTACTCGGGAAGAAGCTGGTACAGCCGATGGTCGACAGCGCGCAACTGCGGCGCGCCTTGTACTGCGCACCGAAGCTCTGCGCTGCATCCTCGATCACCGCGATGCCTCGCCGCGCCCCGATCTCGCAGATCTCGTCCATATCGGATACCTGACCATACAACGATACCGGCATGATCGCGCGCGTGCGTGGCGTGATTGCAGCATCGATCCGTGCCGCGTCGATGTTGCAGGTGTCAGACTCCACATCGACGAATACAGGCGTTGCCCCGAGCAGGGCAACCGCTTCGGCCGTGGCGATAAAAGAGAACGGCGTGGTGATCACCTCGTCTCCGGGCTTGACGTCCAGTGCCATCAAGGCGATGAGCAGGGCTTCGGTTCCGGAGGCGCAGGTTATTGCCTCGGCTGCGCCGCACATCTGCGCGAGTCGCGTCTCGAGTTCCGTGACCTCGGGGCCCATCACGTACTGTCCGTGATCGAGCACCCGCTGAATGCGCTCGTTGATGGGCACCTTCAGTTCGGCGTACTGGCTTTTCAGGTCATGCATCGCGATCTTCATTGGGGCTCCACTGCCTCGCATTTCGAATCGGACAGGCGGTAGCTGCGCCCGCACCCGCATTTCGCCGACGTACTGCCGTGCACCTCGTCCAGCCGCAGTCCGCAATGGCACATCCAGCCGATGCGGCGCGCCGGCGTACCGACCATCAGCGCATAGGCGGGTACGTCTCGCGTGACTACGGCACCGGCGCCGATGAAGGCATACACGCCGATCTCGTGCCCGCAAACGATCGTCGCGTTCGCCCCGATGGAGGCGCCACGGCGCACGATCGTCGTGCGGAACTCGTCCTTGCGCGGCACGTGAGCGCGGGGATTGACTACGTTGGTGAATACCATGCTGGGGCCGCAGAACACGTCGTCCTCCAGCACGACGTCGTCGTACACCGACACGTTGTTCTGGATCTTCACGTTGTCACCGATGACCACGCGGTTGCCGACGTAGACGTTCTGGCCGAGCGAGCAGCGGGCGCCGATGCGCGCACCGGCGCACACATGCACCCAGTGCCAGATTCGCGTCTCGTCACCGATCTGTGCGCCAGGGTCCACGATCGCGGTCGGATGCACTGTCGCTCCCATGCCTAGTAGTCCAGCGGCAGGGAGATCCTCTTCCCGTCTCGGGCCGAGAGGTAGCATGCGATCAGGACTTCAAGCGATTTGAGGCCCTCACGTCCGTCGGTGTCGGGCGGCTGCTCCCCGCGCAGGGTGCGGATCACGTTTTCGTAGTAGGCCGGGTGCCCGAAACCGTAGACCGAAGTCGTGTCGTAGCTCGCCTTGGCAACCAGCTGGTCGTCTTCGTCGGGTTCGTCAAAACTCCACGTCTGCACCTCGTTCACTGCGACGCCGCCGATGCGCACCGTGCCCTTCTCTCCCAGGATCGTGATCGACCCCTCGAGGTTGCGTGGATAGGTAAGCATGGTCACGTTTACCGAGCCGAGTGCGCCTGAGCGCCAACGCAGCGCCATCACCCCGGTGTCCTCGACCTCGATGTCGCGCGCAAGTGTTGCGGTGTAGGACTGCAGCGATTCAATCGGGCCGATCAGCCAATCGAGCAGATCGACATAGTGGCTCGCCTGGTTCATGAACGCGCCCCCGTCGTACTCCCAGGTGCCGCGCCACGCCGCGCTGTCGTAGTACGCCTGCGGGCGGGTCCAGAACACGTTGATCGTTACCATGTAGATACGCCCGAACCGGCTCTTCTCTACAGCACGCTTGACCAGGCTCAGGGTCGCGTTCTTGCGGTTCTGCTTGACCACGAACAGTCGCACGCCCGCCTCGTCACATGCCCGGACCATCCGCTTGCCGTCCTGCCAGCGGGTGGCCATCGGCTTCTCGGTCATTACGCTGCGCTGCGCCGCCGCCACTGCGATCGCCTGGTCCGCGTGAAGTCCGCTGGGTGTGGCGAGGACGACGATATCGGCCGCGCTGCTGGCGAGCAGATCGGCCAGCGACGAATGCCCCTTCGCCCCGGTGCGTTCGACGGCGGCCGCCAGCGCACCGGGGTCGACGTCGCAGACGTCGGTAATCTCGGCGTTTTCGGCATGCTGGTTGAGCGCATCGAAGTGGTTGGACGCGATTCGCCCACACCCGACCACGGCGAATTTAATCTTGCGTCCAGTGATCGGGCCTTGAAACCGTATCATCTCGCCAGGTGCCTCAGGCCTTGACGACATTGTTTGCAGCCTGCAGGTACACGCCGCGGGTGTCGACGATAAGCTGTGCGCTGCGCTGAATCATGTCGTAGTCGAAGGCGCTATGGTCAGTTGCAAGCAGCAGAAGGTCATAGCGGGCAATCGACGCCTCGTCGAGCAGGACGCTGGACAGGTGGAATTTATGCTTGCGCATCGGGGGGAATACCGGGAAGTAGGGGTCCGAGTACTCCACCTGTGCCCCCTTGGCGACCAGCAACTTCATCAGCTCCACGGAAGGCGATTCGCGCATGTCGTCGACGTTCTTCTTGTAGCTGATGCCAAGCACCAGAACGCGCGAGCCCTTGAGCGCCTTGCCGCGCTCGTTGAGGGCGTCGGTCACCTTGCCCATCACCCACTCTGGCATCTGGCTATTGATTTGCCCCGCCAGCTCGATAAACCGTGTGTTGACCCCGTACTGTCGCGCTTTCCAGGTCAGGTAAAACGGGTCTATCGGGATGCAGTGTCCCCCCAGGCCCGGGCCTGGCTGATAGGGCACGAATCCGAACGGCTTGGTCGCCGCCGCCTTGATCACCTCGTGGATGTCTATGTTCATCCGGTCGGCAATGATTTTCATCTCGTTGACGAGGCCAATGTTGACCGCGCGATGGATGTTCTCGAGCAGCTTGGCAAGTTCGGCCGCCCGAGTGGAACTCACTGGCACTACGCGATCCACTACCTGGTCATAGAGCGCCACCCCGGCCTCCAGGCACTTTGCAGTGATGCCGCCGCAGACCTTCGGAATCATCCGGGTGGTGAAGTCCGGGTTACCCGGATCCTCGCGCTCCGGGGAGAACACCAGGAACACGTCGCGGCCCACCACTAACGCACGGCTCTCGATGCGCGGCTTCAGTTCTTCTTCGGTAGTTCCCGGATAGGTCGTGCTTTCCAGCGACACGATCTGACCCGCCCGTAGATGGGGCAGCAGCGCGTCGACCGTCGACAACACGAAGCTGAGGTCCGGCTCACGGTAGTCGTTGAGCGGCGTCGGCACGCAAATTATCAGGGCATCAGCTTCGCGGGCGGTCGAGAAGTCGGTTGTCGCGATGAATCCGCGATCAACGCTTGCCTTCACCGATTCTGATGGAACATGCTGGATATAGCTGCCGCCCGAGTTCAGCACGTCGACCTTGTGCTGGTCGATGTCGAGACCGATCACGCGGTACCCGACTTCGCTGAAGCGAAGCAGTAGGGGCAGGCCTACATAGCCCAGACCAATGATCCCGATTACCGCGGCCCTGGACCGCAGCCTGCCGTGCAACTGCTCAAAAGACGACATTGTTTCCAAGTACCCTGCTCGCGGATGGAGTCGAAAACGCTACCTGAGTTGGGCTGCCTCGACCACTATATTGGGTGGGGCCTGACCCATCGCGTTGTCCTGCGTCCGATTTCTGGTAGTTTTCTTGCTATCCTGACTAGGAGGCGGAGGCCACCAACATCGCTCTTCGAGGTTACACGATCGTGCCTCCTGCGCAAAGCGAAGTTCGGCCCACCATGTCGCGGCACCGTGCCAAGCTGCTGGGAAGGGCGCAGCAAAGGGGTCTCCAACCGCGTGCGGCCAACCAGCCGTTCTCGCTCGCCATTTCAATAGATCGCGTGTCTGCAAACGGGGCAGCAATGGTGGTGCGGACAAACTTTGCGACGTTGCTCGACCGGCGTATGGCGGCCCTGGGGCTGCGCCGGCCCGAAGACTGCCTGCTGCATCTTCCGTTGCGGTACGACGACGATACGCGGGTTTCAAGCATCGCGGCTGCACCAACGGGCACCAGCGTCGGGATTCAGGGCTGCGTCATTGCAAGCGAGATGATCCTGCGCGCGCGCCGACAACTGATCGTTACTGTCGATGACGGCAGCGGAACCGTCGCCCTGCGATTCCTCAACGTCTACCCGGGCCAGCAGAAGTTGCTGGCTGTCGGCGCGCAAGTTCGGGCGCACGGCGAACTGCGGCGAGGCCTCCTCGGCGCGGAGATGATCCACCCGCGCTACCAAATGGTGCGGCCGAACATGTCTTTGCCGGACACGTTGAGCGCTGTGTACCCTTCGGCGGCCGGCATTCGCCAGCACACTTTGCGGCGGTCTGTGGCGCGCGCCCTTGAGACCTGCGATCTTCATGACTCGCTGCCGCGCTCGCTGCTCGCGCTTTTCCGGTTGCCCGAGTTCGAACCAAGCATCCGCCTGCTGCACGCCCCGCCTGTCGATGCGCCACTCGATCAGCTGAATGACCGCACCCACCCGGCCTGGCAGCGAATCAAGTTCGATGAACTCCTTGCCCAGCAGCTCTCGATGCGCACCCACCGGCGCAACCGCACCGCGCGCCCGGCACAGCCGCTGCAACTGCGGGGCACCCTCGGGGATGCTGTGCTGTCCGCTGCAGGCTTCAAGCTCACTGCCGCCCAGCGGCGGGTGCATCTCGAGATCGCCGCCGATCTCGCGCGCACGCAACCCATGCAGCGTCTGCTGCAGGGCGATGTCGGCAGCGGCAAGACGATCGTCGCGGCACTCGCCGCAGCACAGGCGGTGGAGTCTGGCACTCAGGTGGCGGTGATGGCGCCGACCGAGCTGCTGGCCGAGCAGACCTTCCGCAAGTTCTCCGGCTGGTTTGCGCCGGCCGGCATCGAGGTGGTCTGGCTCGCCGGCAGCCTCACCCGCAAGCGGCGCGAGGCGGCCTGCGCGCGGCTGGCCAGTGGCGAGGTGTCGATCGCGGTGGGCACCCATGCGCTGTTCCAGCAGGGCGTGGACTTTGCCAGTCTCGCTCTGGCGATCGTCG